>NZ_JBHJYJ010000010.1:0-167205 GCF_042269845.1 Cellulosimicrobium sp. NPDC055967
CCACCCCGCCGCAGAACTGGCCGGAGCGCTCGCTGCCGAACCGGTCGCGGCTGCCGAGGGCGACGACCCACGGGTGGTCGTCGACGCTGGCGAGGCTGCCGCCGACCACGACGCTGTCGGCCGTCGCCGCGCGCGGGCGCCGGACTCAGACGACGCGCGTCTGCGGCGCGTTCTCGGCGGTCTTGCCCGGGTCGCGCTCGACGGCGTCCCCGAGGACGTCGTCGATGCGCGCCAGGAGCTCGGCGGGGATCGTGACGCCCGACGCCTTGACGTTCTCGGCGACCTGCTCGGGCCGCGACGCGCCGACGAGGGCCGCCGCGACGTTGTCGTTCTGCAGGACCCACGCGACGGCGAGCTGCGGCATGGTGAGCCCCAGCTCGTCCGCGACCGGCTTGAGGCCCTGCACGCGCGTGAGGACGTCGTCCGACATGAACTGGCTGATGCCGCCGCGGCCTGCCTTCTCGTCGGCCGCGCGCGACCCCGCAGGGGCCGCCTGGCCGGGCAGGTACTTGCCCGAGAGCACCCCCTGGGCCATCGGGGACCAGACGATCTGGGACAGCCCCAGCTCGCGCGAGGTCGGCACGACCTCGTCCTCGATGACGCGCCACAGCATCGAGTACTGCGGCTGGGAGGAGATGAGCTGGAAGCCCAGCTCCTTCGCGAGCGCGGCGCCGGCGCGGATCTGGTCGGCGGTCCACTCGGACACGCCGAATGGTCACTAGTAGCCTTACGTTTATGAAGAGGAATCGTGCAGTCATCTACGCCAGACAGTCGCTCGATCGTGCAGGAGAGGGCGCGGCTGTGGCTCGTCAGATCGCAGAGTGCCGCGCGCTCGCCGAGGCGCGGGGCTGGGACGTCGTCGAGGAGCTGATCGACAACGACGTGAGCGCATCGACCGGGGTCGCTCGTCCCGCGTACTCAACGCTCCTGGACCGCATCCGGTCGGGCGCGACGGACTACGTCATCGTGTGGCACATGGACCGTCTGACGCGTCGCATCATCGACCTGGAAGACGTCATCGCCGTGACGGAGACGTCGGGTATCAAGTTCGCGACCGTGACGGGCGACGTCGACCTCTCGACCGACACGGGACGACTGATGGCACGAGTCATGGCGTCGTTCGCCCGCGCCGAAGTCGAGCGGAAGAGTGCCCGCCAGCGAGCGGCGAACCGTCAGCGTGCGTCGCAGGGGGTGGCGCGGTGGCTTCGTCGCCCGTTCGGGTACGACCGGGGCGCGGACGGCGCGGTCGTCATCGTGGATGCGGAAGCGCAAGCGATCCGGGAGGGCGCGGCGGCGGTCCTTGGGGGCGCGTCGCTCGCGTCGGTCGCTCGTGACTGGAATGAGCGCGGGCTACTGACGACGGGCGGGGTGCCGTGGCGTAACGGGTATGTGCGGCGCGTTTTCCTCAATCCTCGTCACGCGGGACGGAACGTGTATCTCGGGGACGATGTCGGAGAGGGTGACTGGACGGCGATTCTCGACGACGAGACGCACCAGCGGTTGGTGGAGTTGCTGACGGACCCGTCGCGACGTAGCACGAGGTCGAACGCCGCTAAGCACCTGCTCTCGGGCATCGCGCGGTGTGGAGTGTGCGACGCTCCGCTGAAGGGGGCGGGTGCGTCGTCCGGGGAGAGGCGCTGGTCGGTCTACAGGTGCCCCGAGTATCACCTGACGCGTAAGTGTGCTGTGGTCGACGTCGCGGTCACGGATGCCCTGCTGGCGCGTATGAGCGCACCCGACGCGGCCGCGCTGCTCGCTCCCGTGGGAGTGGACGTGGACGCGTTGCGCGCCGACTACGACGAGCGTCGTCATCGCCGCGATGACCTCGCGGCGCTGCTCGCGGAAGGGCTGTTGGGCGCGGACGCCGTGCGCGAGCAGTCGGAGCGGTTGACGGCGGAGATGGACGACATCGCTCGCCGGGTGAGCGCAACGACGGGGACGCACCCAGCGTTCGCGCTCACGGGCGGGGACGCGTCCGCCGTGTGGAACAGCATGGACCTCGCCCAGCGGCGTGACGCGGTGCGGTCGGTGATGGTGCCGCGCGTGGTCGTGATCGGCCGGGGGAGCGTCAAGGGTGGCGCGGCGAATGACGATCCGCGACGTCACGTCGACATTGACTGGACGATCTGACGGGTTATCCACATATCCACAACCGCGGGACGGTCGAGCGCGCGCGGCGTCTCCCGTCAGATCGCGGCTGCGTGTGTGAATGTTTCGTGAACGAAGCGTGATGGCTGACGCCCTCTGGCACCTCCTGGCACTCCAATTGACGCTACCGAACGTCGTATGACGTCGTTTACGTTCGCGTCGGCTCTCGGGGACCCCGAGCATCGAATCTCCCACTCTTGAATGGTCGTCGCCGGACGCGCATGATCGACCCAGCGCAAATCCGTGCGATAGCCATTACGAAAGCGGAGGGGAAGTCATGGGAGCGACGCGACTCGACGTAGCCGATATCTCGCAAGAGGTGATGATGACGCGGGCGGAGTTCGCCGCGCTCGTCCGCAAGTCTCCGGGCACCGTCGCCCGTTGGGAGCGCGAGGGCAGTGGCCCTCCCGTCGTCCGTGTAGGAGGTCGCCCGCTGTACTCCCGGGCCAGCGTTTCGGCGTGGCTCGACGCACACACGAAAACGCCCGTGAATGTCGAGACGCGTTCGGCTGCCATCGCGTCGGGCGACGCCTTCGCGCCCGTCGAAAAAATGAGCAAGCAGGACCGAGAAATCGAAGCGTGGCGCTCGTCGCCGAAGTATCAAGAATGGCTCCGGGAGACCGTCGCGGAGGCCCCGCCGCTCAACCCGAGTCAGATTGCGGCGCTGCGAATGGCTGGCTTCAACTTTGACGAGTCGACGGGCGGTGCGTCGTGACAGGCGGGACGGCGGACCGGAACTCACCGGCTGAGAAAGTTCCGGCCCGCCGAACCCAGGACATCATTCCCGTTGAGCGCGCGATGAGCGGTCGCGACGCTCCGCCTGTCACGGTAGCCGCGATCCGTGCCTCACGGACGGAGAGGGACCGGGCGGCCGCACGGGCGAGCGCGAAGGCGCGGCGCATCGACGACCGGCGACGCGCGCACCAGGAGCTAAACCGGCTGTTGGGCGTCGGGAAGCACGACCGCGAGGACCGCCCCAGGGCGCCGTGGATCGCCGCTACAGACTTGTTCACGCCCCGGCAAGTCACGATGTACGAGACGGGCCGTAGGGTCGCCCAGATCGCCTCTGGGCCGTCCTGGGTTGAGGTCTGCGAGCGCCGGGGCGACCGCGAGCGTGCGGCCCGTGGTCGTCAGGTCCTCGCGCCCATCGAGGCATCGATGCGGGCGCACGCTGCGACGACGCAGGCACGGCGACGGAGCAGGTCGTGACGCCCCGGAAGAAAGCGGAACGGACGCGTGAGGACGTCTGGCGCGCGCACGACACCGGACGCACCGGCGCGGACCGGATCGCGTACCGGCTGCTCGACCAGCACGGCGACCGGCTGCGGTTCATCCCCGGGCAGGGCTGGCACGTCCGGCAACACGGAACGTTCCTGCCCGACACGACCGGCAGCGCGCGGCTGCTCGTGCTCGACACGCTCACGGCGGCGCTCGACGAGGCCGACACCCTGCCCGAACCCGAGAGCGCGGACCTGCGCCTGGCCGTGCTGCGCTGCTCGACCGCGGCCGGGATCGGACGCGTCCTACGCATCGCGTCCAGCCTGCCGCCGTTCCTGTCCGGACCAGGGCCACGCTCCCCGAGCACCGACGACGAGACCAGGTGAGCAGCCCATGAACGACCAGACGTCACCCCTCCCGTACGGAACACCGATCGGGAGCTTGCCGCGACGACGCGACGACGACCCGTGGTCCGATCCCGGACCCGTACCGGTCGACGGTCAACCCCGACAGGCCGGCGAACCCCTCGTGCGCGTACCCGTCCCGGCGAGCACCGAGGCTGCCGGTTCGTCGGTTCTGACGGTTCAGTCGGTTACCCGGGACAGGGTGGCGGCGTCCGCACCGACCGCCGCCCAAACCACCGTCGAGACCGAGACCTCCACCGTCGAGACGTACGCCGCGAGCCTGCCAGCAGCGGAACGGGACCGCCTGCTCAGCCTCGTCAAGCACGGCGCCGACCTCAACGGAAGGAAGTTCCCGCCGCTACGGTTCGTCGTGGACGGCATCATGCCGGAAGGGCTGGGCCTGCTCATCGGCGCCCCCAAGGCAGGCAAGTCATGGGCCGCGCTCGGCATCGCGCTCGCCATCGCCTACGGCGGCACCGCGCTCGGCGGCGTCCGCGTCGAGCAAGGCCGTGTCCTCTACCTCGCGATGGAGGACAGCGACCGGCGCATCCAAGACCGGTGCAGACGCCTGCTCGACGGACAACCCATCCCCGACGGATTCGACTACGTGACGATCCCGCCCCCGCCCGCCGACGTGCGCGGCCTCGTCGCGACCTGGCTCGACCAGTACCCGCGCGGCGTCGTCATCATCGACACGCTAGGTAAGGTCATGCCGCCCGCCCTGGGCGGCGAGTCCGCCTATGAACGTGACTACCGAGTGGTTGGGACGTTCAAGCGGCTAGCCGACGAGCACCCCGGCTCGGCCGTCATCATCGTTCACCACGACCGCAAGGCGTCGAGCGAGGATTTCGTGGACGCCGTGTCCGGCACGCACGGCCTGGCCGGGGCAGCCGACTTCATCGTCGTTCTGGACCGCAAGCGCAACGAGACCGCCGCGCTGCTGAAAGTCACCGGCCGAGACGTGCCCGAACACGAGTACGCCGTCGACATCGACCAGGGCCGGTGGACGCTGCGAGACGGCGACCTCGCAGACGCCGCCGCAGCCGCAGCCGCAGTCCGAGCGACAGCCGGGGTCGGTTCACGGTCACGCGACGTCATCGCTCACGTGCTCGCCGCCGACGGGCCTGTGACACCCGCCGAGGTCGCAGCAGCAGTTGGGATCGACGCCAAGACCGCCGGGACGTATCTACGACGCGCCGTCGAGCGCGAGGTACTCACGCACGCGGAGCGCGGACTCTACGCCGCACCGCCCCCACCCCCCTAGGGGTGTGTTGTAAGTGTTGTTTTGTTGTCTCCCGAAAACTACAAAACGACAGAAACAACACCCCCCTAGGGGTGCAGGGCGGATCAGAAAGCACCCGAAGCTCCTACACTCCCGACGACGAACAGGACTCATCCCATGAGCACGAGCAGTCACGACGACGCCACCCGGCGCGCACTCGAAGCCGGTATCACCGGCTGCCCCGACTGCAACTCGCACGACATCGTCACCGAGAACCCGAACGACTCGGGAATTCTCGACGTCTGGATCAGGCACGAAGAATCCTGCCCGACTCTCGCCATACTCCGCGCGCACGGACTCGCGGAATAGAAAACCCGACCCTCGCCCAATCCGGAGAATGAGGAGAAGATTCACTCATGAGCACAAAGACGATTACCCCACCGGCTGGATACCCGGGCACCGAATGGCGCGCCGACGAGCACGACCCGTTCTGGGTACCCCCGCATCTGCGCGCGGTCTACGCCGCAACCGAAGCGACCGAGGAAATGCACGCCACGGCCATTCCCCGCGGCGTCGGCGTCGCGCCCTACACAAAGTGGGCGCACATGCACCGGCTCCGCGCCGCGCACCAACACCAGACGAGCAAGCTCCGCGCCGCCCAGGACGAAGCACGCAAGACCCCGTGTCCCGTGTGCGGGCAGCGTCTCGAGTCGTACCAGATGGTCAAGGTCCGAACAGGTCGCCGCTACGACACTCGCGTATCCCGGGCCGTGCCTGAGGTCGTGCACGCGTGCGCGGACTGTGCGCCCGTCCTCACCGTCGCGATGCTCGGCGCGACCGTGCTACCCGACGGCCGTACACGCGCCGCCGCGGCTGCCGCGTTCGCCGACGACTGGGCGAACCGCGACATCGTCGGCGTCGTCGCCTAGCTCCACGTGACGGGACGCATTCTCTGGACCAGGGAACAACCGAACAGACCGGCAATGCCCGACCGTCACGAGAGGCGAAGCATCATGACCGTCACCCTGGACCGGCCACCCGCCACCGGCACGAGCACGACCCCGCCCGTCCGCACCCTCGACGTCCTGTGCGTCCCGTACGGCGAAGTCACGTACGCCGTCGACATTCCCGGCCACAAGGGCGAACAGTTCGCAGACGACGCGTTCGCGCACCTCGTCAACGCCGGACCCGCGCACTGGGGAAGAATCCGCCTCACAGACTCCCACCTCGACGGTGAGAAGCGCCGCCCCGTCGCGCGCGCCACATTCTTCACCGAAACCGAGGCGGGACTCTTCGGCACCTTCCGATTCTTCAACACGCCCGAAGGGCGGTCCGCATTCGAAAACACGCGCGAAGGAACCTACGGCGGCGTCTCCATCGGATTCTTCAACGGCCAATTCCGCGACCTGCCGGGCAGTATCCGCGAAGTCACGCGCGCCGACCTCGCGCACGTCTCACTGGTCGACCTGCCCGCCTATGACGGCGCCGTCATCATCGGCATGACCGAGAACGGCAACGACGTCCCCCTCACGACCACGCCACGCATGGTCCTTCCCCTGCGCGCCGCTACCGCGACGAAGACGACCCGGCCACGACACACGGCCCCGCGCGTCACACCCAGCCGCGACCAACTCCTAATCCCGCCACGCACCCCGGCCCAGATCAGAGCCGACGAAGACGCCAAGCTCCAGCGAGACGTCAAGATGGAAGCCATGCTGCACGGGCGATGGAACGCCAAGGCGCGTGTCATGGTCGAGCGCGCACGACGCAAGGGCGCAAGCATCGCAGAGCAGCGGCAGGTCTGGGACCTCCACACCGACGATCTGCCCTGGCGGTAGCGGCCGGTCCGTCGGCGGGTACGCTCCCCGTCATGAACGCTGCGAACTGGATTGCGTTGGTCGCCGTGATCGTCAGCCCGCTTGTGAGCATCTACGTCGTCCGCACATCTGGTCGCCGCGAGGATGAGCGTGAGAGTCAACGACGCCTCGACGCACTGGATTATGAGGGGAGGAGCAGGCAGGATCGACGGAAGGAACACTGGCTCGACCTAAAGCGGGAAGCGTATACGAAACTACGCGGAGCAATGGATGACTTCGACGAACTCTACTGGCGCATGACTCAATTGCCGTGGAACAAGACGTCCAAGCGTATTTTCGAGAGCGTCGATCGAGCGCTCGCGGCGCGTGACGGGATGAGGTCTGCGCTTCGAGAGTTGGAGTTCCTCGCTCCAGAGGCCATTACCGACCTCGCTCGCGAGTACACGCGTCATGTTTGGCGTACGTACGAGGAGACGTCTTCCATGGACATACTCTTCAGCGAGAACCCGAAAGCTGGGGCAATTATTCACAATGCTCCGAAGAGGTTGAGCGACGAGGAATTTAGCGTACGCGAAACGCGAAGGCTTGAGATTCAGCGCGACCTATTCGCGATGATGCGTCGTGACCTCGGCTTCGACATCCCAGTTTGAGGCGCGACCGCATGGATGGATGCCGGTGGAGCAGACGGTTACGCTCCGCACCATGGAACTACGCGAGTGGTTGCCCCTCGTCGTCTCGGGCGTGCTCGGCCTCGCAGGCATCATCGCCGGTCTCTGGGGCACGCTCGCCAACCTGCGCGCCCAGGACCGACGCGACAAGCGAGCAGCGGCAGAACGAAGCGAGCAGGCAGACCGTGACATCGAAGCCGCGCGCCGAGCCCACCTGCTCGACGAACGCCGCGTCGCGTATGCCGAACTAGCGACGGTTGCGGGTCGCTGGGTGGACAAACTCATCAGGCGAGGGACCAACGAGGACGAGCTAACACTGGACCGTTCGCTGTCTCACCTTGGACCGATCGGTCGCTCCGACACCCTGTGGCACGACAGCGCTGCGGCATTCGCAACGGTTCGAGTCGTCGGGCGCGCGCAAATCGGCTATGAGGCACAAGCTCTCGAAACGGAACTCCGGGCGCTCGACGCGGGCGACGGCTGGTCGAAATCAACTCCACAACGACTGTCCGACCTTCAAGCCACATACGAGTTGCTCGTTTACCACATGCAGGAGGACCTCTCCTCCGACGGCGCGTAGTCGACCAGAATTACGGATCTATCTCGCGATGTCATTTCGACGACCGCAAACGGATTTCAAGACTTGCTAGTTTTTTGAGTTGAGATCGCCGTCTGCCAGAGCATCTGTTTCCCGTTTGTGTTCGGGTTTTGCGTCGAACCCCTCCCGAACATGACGAATCCCGCGATCTACGCCGATGTGATCGCGGGATATCGAGAAGTGGCGCCGTGTGACGCCTCGCAGGGGTTGACGCTATGCGCGTCCGATCCTGGCGTCGACGCGTGCGCGCGTGTAGGCGCGGTGTGCGGAGTCTGCGAGCGTGCGGAGTGCTGCTGCGCCCTCGTGGTCGCCGGACTGTTCGGCGGCGTTGGCGTCGGCGCGGTGCTTCGCGACGATGCGTGCGCGGCGGGCTGCGATGCGGTCCGCCTGTGTCGTGGTGATCGTGTCCATGGGATGCCTCCGTGGTCGGTCGTGAGCGCGTCACGGTAGGCGGGTCTGCTGGGGGCGTTTCTGGGGCCGGGGGAGTTGCTAGCTCTTTCGTCGGCTCAGCCGCGCGTGACCTCGGTCACGGAGAGTGTGGGCATCTTCGGCATGCTCCCTCGTCGAGGGCGGTCGCCTGTCGCGACCGAAGTGCTGGAACTCCAACGATCCGCGCATACCGTGTCACCGCTGCTCACGGGCGTATAGGACCGTTCGTAGGCGTAAGGCGCCTAACAACCCTTCGTGACGCCGATGTACAGGGCCTTGCCCTGCCGGACGATGTCCGCGAACGCCTGCATCGTCTCCTCGAGCGGCGTCTCCGTGTCGTACCGGTGCGCCTGGTAGAGGTCGACGTAGTCGGTGCCGAGGCGCTGGAGCGAGCCGTTGATCGACTCCATGACGTGCTTGCGGGACAGGCCCGTGTCGTTGGGGCCGCCGGGGCCGGTCGGCCAGTAGACCTTCGTGAAGATCTCCAGCGACTCGCGACGCTGTCCCTTGAGCGCGTCGCCGAGGACCTGCTCGGCCTTCGTGTTCGCGTAGACGTCTGCGGTGTCGAACGTCGAGATGCCGGCGTCGAGCGCCGCGTGGACGCACGCCGTCGCGACGTCGTTCTCGACCTGGGAGCCGTGGGTGAGCCAGTTGCCGTAGGTGATCTCGGAGATCTTGAGACCCGAGTTGCCGAGGTAGCGGTAGTCGACCATGGGCTCAACCTAACCGCCGGACGGTTGCCTCAGGAACCGCTCCGGGTCACTCCGGGAAGACGCCGTGCTTCTTGTGCGTCGGCTTGGGCAGGCGCGCCCGGCGCAGCTGGAACGCCCGCATGACGGCGTACATCGTCGTGCCCTTGGGGATCTCGCCGAACTTCGCGAGCAGGCGCTTGCGCAGCCGGCGCCACATGATGAAGCCGTCCACGACCGTCAGCAGCACGATGACGTAGAGCGTCATCACCGTGAGGAACGCGAGGTCCTGGTTCTGCGCGGTGAGGAACGAGAAGACGATGAACACCAGCGCGACGGGGAGGAAGAACTCGCCGAGGTTCCAGCGCGCGTCGACGAACTCGCGCACGTAGCGCTTGACCGGGCCCTTGTCGCGCGGCGGCAGGTAGCGCTCGTCGCCCGTCTGCATCGCCTGGTACTGGCGGTCGCGCATCTCGCGCTGCTTCTCCCGCGCGGACTTGGCGGCGGCGCGACGGTCGTTCGGCACGAGGGGTCGCTTGTTCGCGGCCTCGGAGACCTTGCGCTTGGGCGTCGGGCGGCCCTTGCCGGCCTGCTCGATCTCGGCCGCCTGCTCGACAGGGTCGGGGGCGGGCGTCGCGGCGGGCTTGTTGCGGGAGAACACCCCACCAGCGTAGTCGAGCCGCGGCAGTGCCGGACGCCGCCCCCCCAGGACCGGCCCGCGCGCGGTGTCGTACGGTGCTCGTCGTGACGAACTCACCCGAACCCACCGTCCCTGTGCCCGGCACCGCGCCGGGCACGACGCCCGGTACCGCGCCCGGCCCCGATCTCGCGACCACGCTCCGCGAGACCGTCGCGCGCCTGTTCCCCGCCCTGCGTGCGGACCTCGAGTCCCTGGTGCGCGTGCCGAGCGTGTCGAACGCCGCGTTCGACCAGGCGCACGTCGCGGCGAGCGCCGACGCCGTCGCAGCGCTCCTGCGCGACGCCGGCCTGCCCGAGGTCCAGGTGCTGCGCGCCCGGGCCGCCGACGGTACGGAGGGTGCGCCCGCCGTCGTCGCGCGCCGTCCTGCGCCCGACGGCGCCCCGACCGTCCTCCTGTACGCGCACCACGACGTGCAGCCCCCGGGCGACGCCGCCGCGTGGGAGTCCGACCCGTTCGAGCCGACCGAGCGCGACGGGCGCCTGTACGGACGCGGCGCGGCGGACGACAAGGCGGGCGTCGTGGCGCACCTCGGCGCGCTCCGGGCGTTCGCCGAGCTGGGCGAGCTGCCGGTGGGCGTGACGGTGTTCGTCGAGGGCGAGGAGGAGGTCGGCTCGCCGACGTTCCTGCCCTTCCTCACGCAGTACCGCGACCTGCTCGCGGCGGACGTCATCGTCGTCGCGGACTCGTCGAACTGGAAGATCGGTGTGCCGGCGCTCACGACGTCGCTGCGCGGCCTCGTCGACTGCGAGGTCGAGGTCGCCGTGCTCGACCACGCGGTGCACTCGGGCATGTTCGGCGGTCCCGTGCTCGACGCCGTGACGCTGCTCGCGCGGCTCGTCGCGACGCTGCACGACGACGCGGGCAACGTCGCCGTGCCCGGGCTGGTCACGGCGGCCGAGCCGACGGTCGACTACGCCGAGGCCGACTTCCGCGCCGACTCGTCGCTCCTCGACGGCACGGTCCTCGCGGGGGAGGGCAGCATCGCCGGGCGGCTCTGGACCAAGCCCGCGATCGCCGTCATCGGTCTCGACGCGCCGAGCGTCGCGCACGCGTCCAACACCCTGACGCCCCGCGCGACCGCGAAGCTCTCGGTGCGGCTCGCACCGGGGCAGGACCCGGCCGCCGCGATGGCCGCGCTCCGCACGCACCTCGAGACGAACGCGCCCCTCGGCGCCCGGGTCACCGTGCGCGACGGCGAGCAGGGCAAGCCGTTCCTCGCCCCCGGCGACTCCGACGCGATGCGGGCGGCGCGGTGGGCGTTCGCGACGTCGTGGGGCACCGACCCGGTCGACATCGGCGTGGGCGGGTCGATCCCGTTCATCGCCGACCTGCTCGAGGTCTTCCCCGACGCGGCGATCCTCGTGACGGGCGTCGAGGACCCGGACTCGCGCGCGCACGGCGCCAACGAGTCGGTGCACCTCGGCGAGCTCGAGAAGGTCGTGCTCGCCGAGGCGCTCCTGCTCGCCCGGCTCGGCGGCGCGGCCGCCTGACCCGGGACCGCGCGGTCCGCGCGCGGCGGCGCTCGCCCGGTCAGCCGGGGAGCGCCGCCCGCAGGTCGGCGGCCTCGGCGAGGGTCGTCCCGACGGCGTCGCGCACCGCCGGGGCGAGGGCGCCCACCAGCGCGTCGAGGTCGTCGAGGTGCGTGCGGGCCGCGTCGGGGTCGCCCGCGCGGACGGCGAGCTCGGCCAGGTAGGTGAGCGCGCGCACGCGGTCGGCGGCGTCGGCGTCGTCCCCGGCGCGCCGCAGCGCGCCCGCGAGGATCTTGCGCGCCTGGACGGGGTCGCCGTGCGAGTCGGCCTGCACGACGGCGTCGTCCAGCGCCCGCGCGAGCCGCCCCGCGGGGCGGGCGGCGTAGGCGTCGACGGCGGACGCCCCGGCCGCGTCCGTGGTCGGCGCCGCCGCGGCGGGGGAGCGGCGCATCACGCGGACCCAGTTGCCGGCGGGGTCCACGAGGCTGAAGCCCGTCGTGCCGCCCGCGTTCGCGCGCCGCCGTGGGCGGGTGATCCGCGGGAAGCCCGTGAGCGGCAGCCGCCCGTAGCGCGCGCGCAGCCCCGCGGCGAACGCCTCGAAGACCGGCGCCGTGTCCTCCACGACGACGATGCACGTGCTGTAGCTGTCCTGCGGCTCGATCCCGTCGAGCCCGAAGTAGTGGATGTCCACGCCGCCGCGGCGCACCGCGAGGTACGGGTTGGGCCGGAGCTGGCGGTAGGTCACGTCGAAGCCGAGCGCGGTCCAGAAGTCGCGCAGCTCGTCGATGTCCCGGCAGGGCAGGGCCGGGACCATGGTCGCGTCGAACGGGTCGGTGGCGGGGCGGTCCGGGTGCGGATCGGGGTCAGGTGCTCGGTCGGTCACCGAGCCATCGAAGCACCCGACCCCCGCGCGGGACCAGGGTGCCGGGTGGTCAGCCGCGGTGCGCGACGTCGACCGCCCGGGACCACCGGGCGACGTCGTCCGGGAGCTCGGGAGAGACGACGTCGCCGCCCAGGAGCCCGACGACGTCGGGCGCGGCGATCCGGTCGCCGGACCCGCGCGCGAGGAACCTGCCCGCGACGAGGCCGCGCGCGCACAGGTCGCCGCCGCGCGAGAACACCTGCTCCAGGTAGACGACGCGCTCGTCCCAGCCCAGGACGCGCGTCGCGATCTCGAAGCGGTCCCACAGCTGGAGCGAGCGGCGGTACTTCATGGTCGACGCGGCGACGACGGGGTACCAGCCCTTGTCCTTGAGCAGGGGGAACCCGCCGAGGTCGGCGATGAAGTTGCTGCGCGCGACGTCCATCATCTGCAGGTAGACACCGTTGTTGACGTGCAGGTAGAAGTCGAGGTCGCCCGGGTGCACACGCATGCGGGTGACGGACGGCTCGAGGACGCCGCGGCCCGGCACGGCCTTGCGGGGCAGCGTGCTGGCGACGAGGAGCTGGATCTGGCGGGTCACCCGGGCAGGCTACTACCTCGCACCAGCGGTATCAGGTACCTCCGCCGCAGGAGTCCCGGGCGGCCCTGTCATCTGCGTGTGCGAGGATGCGCGCCGTGACGACGACGAGCCCCGCCCCTCGCCCCACCGCCACCGCCGACACCGGGTCGCCCGCGCCGGCGCACCCGTGGCAGGTCCGCGCCTTCCGCGCGGTCGCGATCGCCGAGGCGTTCTCCTGGGCCGGGCTGCTCGTCGGGATGTACCTCAAGTGGGTCGCGGGGACCACGGAGCGCGGCGTGGAGATCTTCGGCCCGGTCCACGGCGCCCTCGTGCTCGTCTACGTGGCGCTCGCCCTGCTCGTCGCCGTGCGCGTCCGCTGGTCGCTCTGGACGACGTTCCTCGCCCTGGCCGCGACGATCCCGCCGTTCTGCACCGTCGTCTTCGACGTCTGGGCGCACCGCTCGGGCCGCTACACGCACCCGGCGAGCCGGACCGAGGTCGCCGGAGCCTGATCCCGCGGGCGTCGCGACGACGCGCGCCTCAGACCGGCGGGTCGGGGTCGTACTGGATGCCGCGGCGCACGGCGCGCGCGACGTCGTCGCTCTCCAGGCGCGCGACCAGGTGCAGCGCCATGTCGATCCCCGCGGACACGCCGGCGGACGTGACGACGTCGCCGTCGTCCACGAACCGCGCCTCGGTGTCGACCACGATGCTCGGGTCGATCTCGGCGAGCTCGTCGTAGTGCTCCCAGTGGGTCGTCGCGGGCCGCCCCGCGAGCAGCCCCGCCGCGGCGAGCACGAGCGAGCCCGTGCACACGCTCGCGATGACCGGGGTCTGGGCGCGCATCGCGCGCAGCCACTCGAGGTGCACGCGGTCCGCGAGGAGCGAGCGCGTCCCCCAGCCGCCGGGGTAGACGAGCAGGTGCAGGGGCCCGACGTCGTCCGCTGAGCGGTCGGGGAGCAGCCGCAGGCCCTTGGCGAGCCGCACGCCGCCGCCGTCCCACGAGAACGTGGACACGTGCGGCTTGAGCGCCGAGTGCTCGGCCCACGCGGACAGCACCTCGAACGGCCCGGCGACGTCGAGCTCCTCCGCCTCGTCGAACACGAAGATGCCGACGTTCATGCCGTTCCCGGTGCTCATGCCTACCTCCGCGTGCCCCCGGCTGCTCGAGGGACCTCGCCCCCGTCCGGCGCTAGATGCCCGGCAGGGCGAGCATCTGGTCGAGCGCGACGCGCGCCCAGTGCGCGTCGTCGGCGTCCACGACGATCCGGTTCACCACGCGCCCCGCGACGAGCGACTCCATCGCCCACACGAGGTGCGGCAGGTCGATCCGGTTCATCGTCGAGCAGAAGCACACCGTCGAGTCGAGGTAGTGCACCTGCTTGTCCGGGTGGGCGCGCGCGACGCGGCGCACCAGGTTGAGCTCGGTCCCGATCGCCCACGACGAGCCCGGCTCCGCGGCGTCGAGCATCTTGATGATGTACTCCGTCGACCCGACGAAGTCCGCCGCCGTGACGACCTCGTGCTTGCACTCGGGGTGCACCAGCACGTTGACGTCCGGGACCGCGGCGCGCATGTCGCTCACGTTCTTCGCGGAGAACCGCCCGTGCACCGAGCAGTGCCCGCGCCACAGGATCATCCGCGCGTCGCGCAGCTCGGCGTCCGTGAGGCCGCCGTTCGGCTTGCGCGGGTCGAACACGACGCAGTCGTCGAGCGACATCGCGAGCTTGAGCACGGCCGTGTTGCGGCCCAGGTGCTGGTCGGGCAGGAACAGCACCTTGCCCGTGCCGTCCACCCCGCCCACCTGGTCGAACGCCCAGCGGAGCGCGACCTCCGCGTTCGACGACGTGCACACCGTGCCGCCGTGCCGACCCGTGAACGCCTTGATCGCGGCCGAGGAGTTCATGTACGTCACGGGGATCGTCGAGTCGGCGATGCCGACCTCCTCGAGCACGTCCCACGCGTCCTCGACCTGGTCGATCGCCGCCATGTCCGCCATCGAGCAGCCGGCCGCGAGGTCCGGCAGCACGACCTGCTGCGCGTCGGACGTGAGGATGTCCGCGCTCTCCGCCATGAAGTGCACGCCGCAGAAGAGGATGAACTCCGCCTCGGGCCGCGCCGCGGCCTCGCGCGCGAGCTTGAACGAGTCGCCCGTCACGTCGGCGAAGTCGATGACCTCGTCGCGCTGGTAGTGGTGACCGAGCACGAACGCCCGCTCGCCCAGCGCGGCACGCGCGACCCGGGCGCGCTCCACGAGGTCCGGGTCGCTCGGCGCGGGCAGCTCGCCCACGCACTCGACCCCGCGCTCGGACGCGAGGTCACGGCCCTGCCCCAGCAGGAGCAGGGCGGAAGGGCTGGGTTCGGCGAACCCGCCCTGGCGCGAGGTGTTCGGCTCGTCCACGGACGACAGCAAGGTGCTACCAGTGCTCACGGCACCATCGTCGCACAGCGCCGCCGCGGCCGAGCGGGCGTCCCGCGGGGGCCGGACGGGCGCCCGCCCTGGCACAATCCGGGCATGCGCGTGCTGCTCACCGGGTCCGCCGTCCCCCCCGCGCCCGACGGCGCCTGGCCGGCCGCGGACGCCCCGTCGCCACCCGGTCCCGCCGGGCCGACGCTCGACGACGTCGCCGGTCGGTGGGCGCCGCACGCCCAGGTCGAGACGGTGGCGCTCGCCGCGTCCGGGCCCGCGTTCCTCGAGGCGGTCGCGCCCGTCGCGCCCGAGGTCCTCGCCGGAGCGGTCCCGGGGCCGGACGGGGACGACGTCCCGGTCGCGGTCCGCCGTCGGACGCCGAGCGGGGACGGCACGGGCACGCGCCGGACCGTCTACGTCGACGCCTCCCAGGTGCCCGCCACGGGCCCCGGCGAGGTGCTCGAGGGAGACGCGGGAGCGGCGACCGTGCCCGCCCGGTCCTCGACCGCCGTCGGGCACCTCCTGGCGCTCGCGGCCGACGCCGCGCGCGGACCCGACGGGGAGCCCGGGCGGGTCGTCCTCGCCACCGGCGGGAGCACGAGCCACGACGCCGGGCTCGGGGCGCTGCTGGCGCTCGCGGGGGCGCCGTCGCTCGCCCGCGACCCGCGGACCGTCGTCCCGACCGACGTCGTGCGCGCCGCGCGGGCCGCGCTCGGCGGCGCCGACCTCGTGGCGGCCGTCGCGTCCGACGTCCCGCTGCTCGGCCTGCACGGGGCGAGCGCGGCGCTCGACGCCCGAGGCGTGGACCCCGTGGTGGCCCAGCACCTGGAGCGCGCGCTCGGCGCGGTCGCGCACGGCGTGGCGTCCGCCGTCGACCATGCGGCGGAGGCCGGGGGAGCCGGCCGCGCGCTCGCGGGTCGCGACCTCCTCGCCGCGTCGACGGCGGGCCGTCGCCTGGTGGGTCTGCCGGGGGCGGGGAGCGGCGGCGGGCTCGCCTACGCGGTCGCGGCCCTGGGCGGGCGGCTCGTGCCCGGGCGGCGCGTCGTCGCCGACGACCTGGGGCTCGACGCGCGCCTCGCGGGCGCGGACGTCGTCGTCGTGCTCGCGGACGAGCTCGGGGCCCACGAGCTGGGGGACGGGACGGTGCACGAGGTCGCCTCCCGCGCGGCCCAGCACGCGCTCCCCGTCGTCGTGGTGGCGCGCGCGGTCGTCGCCGGGCGCCGCGAGCAGGCCGCCGCGGGGCTCAGCGGCGCGTACGCGTGGGGCGACGGTGACGCGCGCGCCCTCGTGGAGCGCGTCGCGCGCACCTGGTCGCACCGCTGACGCCAGCGGCTCCTCAGCCGAGGTCGACGCTCCCGTCCGCGCGGACGGACCAGGCCGGGTTGTGCGCGACCTCCCACACCAGGCCGTTGGGGTCGGCGACGTGAGCGTGGAAGACCCCGCCGAACTCGCCCTCCTGCGGCTCCTTGCGGACGGTCCCGCCCGCGGCGACCATCGCCTGCACGAGCTCGACGACCGCGGACCGGGACCCCACGTTGTGCGACAGCGTGAGGCCCGTCGTGGCCGGGGTAGCGTCCGGGGTGCCGGCGTCGCGCGCGAAGGCCGACGCCTCGAAGAAGCCGAGGAGCTGGCCCGCCGCCGAGCGATAGAAGACGATCTCGCCGGGCACGTCGAGCTGCGCGGTCCAGCCGAGCGCGCCGTAGAAGGCCCGCGCGGCATCCAGGTCGCGCGTCGCGACCGTCACGAAGTGCAACGACTGGTCCATGCGTCTCCCGTCGGCGGGCCGCGCCACCGGTGCGGCGCGGGCTCCGTTCGACCGTACGCCGCCGGGTGGTCGTAGACTCGGGAACACGACCGGCACGAGTGGTGTTGAGGACCTGACGGGATCTCTCTCGAGAGGTCCGTAGAAGCCGGCCACCACCGGGGCAGCACTGCCCCCGACAGCGCGGAGACGAGATGAGCGAGACCACCGACATTGCCACGCACGGCGTCAACCTGACCGACGGGGCCGCGGACAAGGTCCGCACCCTCCTCGAGCAGGAGGGTCGCGACGACCTGCGCCTGCGTGTCGCGGTGCAGCCCGGCGGCTGCTCCGGCCTGATCTACCAGCTCTACTTCGACGAGCGCGTGCTCGACGGCGACGCGCTGCGCGACTACGACGGCGTCGAGGTCGTGGTCGACAAGATGAGCGTCCCGTACCTCGAGGGCGCGACGATCGACTTCGCGGACACGATCGAGAAGCAGGGCTTCACGATCGACAACCCCAACGCGGGCAGCGCCTGCGCCTGCGGCGGCTCCTTCAGCTGACCGCGCGGCGTGCCCCGCGCACGCCGTCCTGGACCGCACGAGCCCGGCCACCCGCACCGCGGGTGGCCGGGCTCGCGTCGTCCCGGCCGCGAGCCCGACGACACGTCAGGCGCCGAGCTCGACCGTGATCGCCCAGGCGTCGTCCTCGTCGTGGTCGTCGCGCGCGTGAGGGAGCGCCTCCTCGCCGACGAGCGTGTGCCCGCGCATCCGAGCCCAGGCCGGGACGTCGAGGCGCGCGGCGGGATCGGTCGACCACACCGTGAGGCGCGTGCCCGCGTGCCGGTCGCGCGCCGCCGCGGCGAGCCGGATCACCGGCAGCGGGCAGCGCAGCCCGCGCGCGTCGACCACGTCGGGAGCGTCGCCCGTCACAGGCCCTGCACCCCCAGCGTCGCGCGCACGCGCGCGACGGCCCCGGGCAGCGCGTCGAGCAGCCGGTCGACGTCTGCCTCGGTCGTCGACCGGTCGAGCGCGATGCGCACGTTCCCGTGCGTGAGCACGCCCATCGCGGCGAGGACGTGCGACGGCTCGAGCGTGCTCGACGTGCACGCGGACCCCGACCCGACGGCGACGCCCTCGCGGTCGAGGTCGGTGAGCAGCGCCTCGCCGTCCACGTAGAGGAACGAGAACGTCGCCACGTGCGGCAGGCGGTCGGCGGCGTCGCCGACCACCTCGACGTCGGGGATCTCGGCGACGCGCGCGCGGACCCGGTCGACGAGCGCGCGGCGGCGCGCGTCCTCGGCCTCCCGGTCCGCCAGCACCGCCTGGAGCGCGACGGCGGCCGCGAACGCCGCGGGCACGGACACCCCGCCGGGGGCCCACGGGTCGGGGTCCTCCGGGGAGGGGCTGCGCCGTCGGACGCGGGAGCGGACCGCGAGCACCCCGACCCCGGGACCCCCACCCCAGTCGGCCGGGTCGGCGGCGAGCGCGTCCCACGACGCGGGGACCTCGTCGTGACCGACGCTCGCCCCCGCGTCGACGAGGAGCGGGACCCCGGCCGCGCGCGCGGCGTCGTGCACCGCCCCGACGGGCTGGCGCGTGCCGACCTCGCCGTTGGCGAGCTGGAGCGCGGCGAGCGCGACGCCCGGGCGCGCGACGGCGTCGGACATCGCGGCCGCGTCGACCCGGCCGGTGCGGTCCACCCCGACGACCTCGCGCTCGAGCCCGCCGTGCTCGGCCGCGTGCAGCACGGCGGCACGCTCGACGGCGCCGACGACGACCCGTCGGCCGGTGCGTGCGCGTGCCCCGGCCAGCGCGGCGACGGCGGCGTGCAGCGACGCCGTGTGGGTGTGCGTGAAGTGCACCTCCTCCGTCCGAGCGCCGAGCGCGGCACCGACCGCCTCGCGCGCGCCGTCGAGCAGCGCGGCGGCACGACGACCCTCCGCGTGCAGGCGGCGGGGGTCGGCCCAGCCGTCGTCGAGCGCACGGTCGAAGGCCTCGCGCGCGAGCGGGTGCCAGGGCGCGCGCCCGCCGTTGTCGAGCCGGGCCCGCCGGGCGGGGGTGGTGTGTGTCACATGGTCTCCAGGGCGCTGGCGGTCGGGCCGCGATGGCGCGGCGCGGGCCGGGGATCCGGTCGACCGCGCCAGGGTGGCGCGTCGCGGGCCTCCCGCGGGGCGTCGGATCGTTGCGCTCGCGCGGACCGCGACGGGGCGTCGGTGCGAGCCCGGACGCTCCACCGGCACGGTACCGCCCTGCCGGGCGGAGCGTCGGTGTGGCAAGGATCTGACAGACCCGGCGCGGGTGTGGTGAACCCACCCTGACCGGCGACGACGTGTGCCGCATCTCGCCCGCCCGTCGCGCGTTCCGGGCCACGAAGGGCGGAATCCCGCGCTAGGCTTCGTGTGTCGAGGACGAAGGTCCTGTGCTGGGCTCGTAAAGACGGGTTCGGGCAGGACGTGACGTGAAAGGCCCCCCTTGCACTCGCAACCCCCTAGCCGCACACGGCGCACCATCCTGCGGGCGACGGCCCTCGCCGTCGCCGTCGCTGCGGTGGCGTCCGGCTGCGCCAGCGACACGGTCCAGCGCGGGTTCCTGCCCGGTTACGAGGACGGGGAGGTGACCAACCAGACCGCCCGGATCACGTCGCTGTGGACCGGCTCGTGGATCGCCGCCCTCATCGTCGGCGTCATCACGTGGGGCCTCATGCTGTGGTGCGTCGCGGCCTACCGCAAGCGCAAGGACGACCACCGGCTCCCGGTCCAGACGCGGTACCACCTGCCGCTCGAGATCATGTACACGGCCGTGCCGATCATCATGGTGCTCGTCCTGTTCTTCTACACGGACCGCGACATGACCGCGATCGTGGACAAGGACGTCGAGACGGACATGACCGTCCAGGTCATCGGCAAGCAGTGGAGCTGGGACTTCAACTACGTGGACGAGGACGTCTACGAGACCGGCCAGCACCTCGCCGACGTCGGCGGCACCATGACGGTGGACGCGGAGATCGACGGCGCGCCCGGCACGTCGGAGGCCCTGCCGACGCTGTACCTGCCGGCGGGGGAGAGCGTCCGCTTCGTCCTGGACTCGCGCGACGTGATCCACTCGTTCTGGATCCCCGCGTTCCTCTACAAGCTCGACATGATCCCGCACCGCACCAACGAGTTCGTGGTCACCCCGCAGCGCGAGGGCGTCTACGCCGGCAAGTGCGCCGAGCTCTGCGGCGAGCACCACTCGGGGATGCTCTTCAACGTCGAGATCGTCGACCGCGCCGAGTTCGACGCGCAGATGGAGGCGCTCCGCGAGAAGGGGCAGGAGGGCCAGATCCCGGTCGAGGGATTCAGCCGCCTCCAGGACCCGAACCCCGTCCCCGCTAGCACGGAGGGTGAGCACTGATGGTCGCGCAGGCCGAAGTCATCCCCGGTCTCGCCCCTCGGCGCCAGACCCTCGGTCGGACCGTGATCAAGTGGGTCACGTCCACCGACCACAAGACGATCGGGTACATGTACCTGATCACGTCGTTCATCTTCTTCTGCATCGGCGGCCTCATGGCCCTCGTGATCCGCGCGGAGCTCTTCGAGCCCGGGATCCAGCTCGTGCAGAGCAAGGAGCAGTACAACCAGCTCTTCACGATGCACGGCACGATCATGCTGCTGCTGTTCGCGACCCCGCTGTTCGCCGGGTTCGCCAACGTCATCATGCCGCTGCAGATCGGTGCGCCGGACGTCGCGTTCCCGCGACTGAACATGTTCGCGTACTGGCTCTACCTCTTCGGCGGGCTCATCGCCTCGGCCGGCTTCTTCACGCCGCAGGGCGCGGCCTCGTTCGGGTGGTTCGCCTACGCGCCGCTGTCGAACACGACGTTCAGTCCGGGTCTCGGGGGAGACCTGTGGGTGTTCGGCCTCGCGCTCGCCGGCTTCGGCACCATCCTCGGTGCCGTCAACTTCATCACCACGATCATCACCATGCGCGCGCCCGGCATGACGATGTTCCGCATGCCGATCTTCACGTGGAACACGCTCATCACGAGCCTCCTCGTGCTCATGGCGTTCCCGCCGCTGGCCGCCGCGCTCTTCGCGCTCGGCGCCGACCGGCGCCTCGGTGCCCAGATCTTCAACCCCGAGAACGGGGGAGCGATCCTCTGGCAGCACCTGTTCTGGTTCTTCGGGCACCCTGAGGTGTACATCATCGCGCTGCCGTTCTTCGGCATCGTGTCCGAGATCTTCCCGGTCTTCGCCCGCAAGCCGATCTTCGGCTACAAGGGCCTCGTCTACGCGACGATCGCCATCGCGGCGCTGTCCGTCACGGTGTGGGCCCACCACATGTACGTGACCGGCGCGGTCCTGCTGCCGTTCTTCGCGTTCATGACGATGCTCATCGCCGTCCCGACCGGCGTGAAGTTCTTCAACTGGATCGGCACGCTGTGGCGAGGCAAGCTCACGTTCGAGACACCGATGCTCTGGTCGATCGGCTTCCTCGTGACCTTCCTCTTCGGCGGTCTGACGGGCGTCATCCTGTCGAGCCCGGCCATGGACTTCCACATCTCCGACTCCTACTTCGTGGTGGCGCACTTCCACTACGTCGTGTTCGGCACCGTGGTGTTCGCGATGTTCGCGGGCTTCTACTTCTGGTGGCCCAAGTTCACCGGCCGGATGCTCAACGAGCGCCTCGGCAAGCTGCACTTCTGGCTGCTGTTCATCGGCTTCCACATGACGTTCCTCATCCAGCACTGGCTGGGCGTCGAGGGCATGCCGCGCCGCTACGCGGACTACGCGCCGTCGGACGGCTTCACGTGGGAGAACCAGGTCTCGACGGTCGGTGCGTTCATCCTCGCCGCGTCGACGCTGCCGTTCCTCTGGAACGTCTACACGACCTGGCGCAACGCGCCCAAGGTCGAGGTCGACGACCCGTGGGGCTACGGCCGCTCGCTCGAGTGGGCGACGTCCTGCCCGCCCCCGCGCCACAACTTCACGTCGCTACCGCGCATCCGCTCCGAGTCGCCCGCGTTCGACCTGCACCACCCCGAGGTCGCGGCGATGGACCACGCGGAGCCGAACCCGAACGTCCTCGAGCAGGTCTACGGCGAGGCGGACCGCCGCGGTGAGAAGAGCGTCGCGCTCGACCGCCTGAGCGGTGCGGAGACCGCGAGCGACTCCACGACGACCACGATCGTCGACGAACCGCGCACTGGCACGACCGACGAGGAGGCCGGGAAGTGAAGGTCGAGTACAAGCTGTTCATCCTGCTGGCGCCGTTCTTCGCGGTGGTGGGGCTCGTCTACGGCTTCTGGAGCCACTGGGAGCCCGTCGGCAGCGCCGCGCTGCTGCTCACTGCCGGCCTGGCCGGGATGATCGGTGCCTACCTGGCGCTGACCGCGAAGCGCATCGACGCCCGGCCCGAGGATGACCCCGAGGGCCTCATCGAGCAGGGTGCCGGCGACCAGGGCGTCTACGCCCCGTGGAGCTGGTGGCCGCTCGCGATCGCCGGCTCGGCCGCGATCGTCTTCCTCGGCCTCGCCGTCGGCTGGTGGCTCGTCTACGTCGGGTTCGCGCTCAGCGCCGTCGCCCTCGTCGGCTGGGTCTTCGAGTTCTCTCGCGGCCAGCACGCCCACTGATCGACTCCACGTCCCCTCGGGACGTCCGAACGGCCCGGTCCCCACAGGGACCGGGCCGTTCGTCGTTCGTCGACCTTCCGGACAACGTCGGACGACACCTCTGCGTGACCCCGGACTGAGCCCGACGCCGCCGCCGTCAGGCTGCCGAACACGACATGAGGGTCGTTATCCACCGGATAACGGCCCTCATGTCGTGTTCGCGGGCGGGCAGGGTCGTGCTCGCCCCCGGGGCCTAGGCCCCGGGTGGGTGTCGTCAGGCGGGGACGATGAGCCCGGCGGTCTGGGTCTTGGCGCGCTGGAGGCGGGCCTCGGCGTCGGACCAGTTGACGAGGTTCCACCAGGCGGTGACGTAGTCGGCGCGCACGTTCTGGTAGTCGAGGTAGTAGGCGTGCTCCCAGACGTCGAGCAGCACGATCGGCGTGAGGCCGAGGGTGAGGTTGCCCTGCTGGTCGTAGAGCTGGACGGTGACGAGCTTGGAGCCGATGGAGTCCCAGGCGAGGATGGCCCAGCCCGAGCCCTGGACGCCGGCGGCGACGGCGGCGAACTGCTTCTTGAAGGCGTCGAAGGAGCCGAAGTGCTCGTCGATCGCGGCGCCGATCTCGCCGGTGGGCTCGCCGCCGCCCTCGGGGGAGAGGTTGGTCCAGAAGGCGGAGTGGTTGACGTGGCCGCCGAGGTTGAACGCGAGGTTCTTCTCGTGGAGGTTGATCGCGGCGAAGTCGCCGGTCTCGCGGGCCTCGGCGAGCTTCTCCAGGGCGGTGTTCGCGCCGGTGACGTAGGCCTGGTGGTGCTTGGAGTGGTGCAGCTCCATGATCCGCCCGGAGATGTGCGGCTCGAGCGCACCGTAGTCGTAGGACAGCTCGGGCAGGGTGTAGACGGGCATCCGGAGGACCTCCTGGTACCGGGGCCGCCGGAAGGGGTCCAGCGGCCGCTGTGCGGTGAACTGGCGGTGTCTCGGCACTCTCAGGCGGACGCGGGCGTCCGCGCCCGGGTGCCGAGACGACGACGACCCGCGACCTGTCCACCTCGATGAGGGGACTGGTCGCGGGTCATCGTCCTACTGTGCAGGAACCTCAGGGTCGACGCTCGTCGGCGCCCTTCTCCGGCTCCACGAAGTCGCGCCCACCACCGACGGTGGCGGCACCGGCTTCGATCTGCTCGTGGCTCTCGCCCTCGAGCGCGTCGTGCTCACCGTGCGAGTGCGCGGCCGCGAGCTCGGCGGGCGTCACGGGCTCGATCCGGTCCTCGTAGAAGAACCGCGACAGGCGCTGGAGGCGCTTGTCCTTCTTGTAGCCCTTGCGGCGCACCCCGCGGGAGTCCGTCGCCGGCTCGATCTCGAGCGGCTCGTGGGCCTGGTAGTTGACCCGGAGCCAGCGCTCCTGCTCGTCGAGCGGGCGGTGGACCTCGATGTACTCGCCGTGCGCGAACCGCACGATCCGGCCCGTCTCGTGACCGTGGAGCACGAGCTCGCGGTCCTTGCGCTGCAGGCCGAGGCAGATGCGCTTGGTGATCCAGAACGCGAACCACGGGCCGACGAAGAAGAGGATCCGGAACGCCCACGTGATCGTGTTGATCGACATGTGGAAGTGCGTGGCGATGAGGTCGTTCGACCCGGCGAGCGCCAGGATGATGAACGCCGTGAGGAAGGCGACGCCCAGACCGGTGCGGACCGGGACGTTGCGCGGACGGTCGAGGACGTGGTGCTCACGCTTGTCCTTCGTCACCGCGGCCTCGAGGAACGGGTAGACGAACAGGAACGTGAACAGCAGGCCCGGGACTACCACGGCCGGGATCAGGACGTTGAGGGGCACGGTGTAGTCGCCCCACGTCACGAACTCCGCCTGGCCGGGCATGAGTCGTAGCGAGCCCTCGAGGAACAGCATGTACCAGTCGGGCTGGGCTCCCGCGGACACCGGTGACGGGTCGAACGGACCGTAGTTCCACACGTTGTTGATCGCCATCGTGCCGCCCATGAGGGCGAGGATGCCGAACACGACGAAGAAGAAGCCGCCGGCCTTGGCCACGTACACCGGGAACAGCGGGTAGCCGACCACGTTCGTGTCCGTGCGGCCGCCACCGGGGTACTGCGTGTGCTTGTGCAGCACGACGAAGAAGAGGTGGAGCGCGACGAGCGCGAGGATCAGGCCCGGCACCAGCAGGATGTGCACCGTGAAGAGCCTCGGGATGATGTGCTCGCCCGGGAACTCGCCGCCGAAGATGAAGTACGAGAGGTACGACCCGATGAGCGGGATCGACTTCACGACACCGTCGGTGATGCGCAGGCCGTTGCCGGACAGGACGTCGTCGGGGAGGGAGTAGCCCGAGAACCCGGCGGCGAGACCCATGATCATGAGCAGCATGCCCACGAGCCAGTTGACCTCGCGCGGCTTGCGGAAGGCGCCGGTGAAGAACACGCGCATCATGTGCGTGACGATCGCGGCGAGGAAGATCAGCGCGGCCCAGTGGTGGATCTGCCGCATGAGCAGGCCGCCACGGACCTCGAACGACATGTGCAGCGTCGACGCGAACGCGTCCGACATGAGCACGCCGTTCATCGACGCGGGCTCGCCGTGGTACGTGACGAGCGACATGCTCGGCACGAAGAACATGGTGAGGAAGATGCCCGTGAGGATCAGGACGACGAACGAGTACAGCGCGATCTCGCCGAGGAGGAACGACCAGTGGTCGGGGAAGACCTTGCGCGCGAACTCCTTGACGGCGACGCCGATGCCGGTGCGCTGGTCCAGGTAGTCGGCGGCCTTGCCGGCGGGGGTCGTCGGCGCGGCTGCCTTCGGTGCGGCCGCCTTGGGTGCGGCGGTTCCGGTGCTGGTGGTCACTTCAGACGCTCCCAGAAGCTCGGGCCGATGGGCTCGTGGAAGTCGCTCTGGGCGACCAGGTAGCCCTCGTCATCAACGGTGATCGGCAGCTGCGGCAGGGGCCGCTTCGCGGGCCCGAAGACCACCTTCGCGCTGTCGGCCACGTCGAACGTCGACTGGTGGCACGGGCACAGCAGGTGGTGCGTCTGCTGCTCGTAGAGCGCCACGGGGCAGCCGACGTGCGTGCAGATCTTGGAGAACGCGACGATGCCGTCGTACGACCAGCTCTCTCCGGGAGGGGACTGCTCGGACACGATGTCGCGCGGGTCGAGACGGACCAGCAGGACGACGGCCTTGGCCTTTTCCGTGATCCACTCGTGGGACTGCATCTCCTCCTGGGAGGCCTCGGGGATGATGTGCACGACCGAGCCGATCGTCACGTCCGCCGCCTTGATGGGCCGACCCGAGGGGTCGATCGCGAGGCGCGTCCCGGGCTTCCAGAGCGTGTGCTTGAACTTGGAGACGTTCCAGTCGCCGCCGACGCTCCCGACGAGCGGGACGGCGATGGTGAGCGGGAACAGCGCGAGCGCGGAGATCACCGCGCCCTTGAGGACGCCGCGACGGGCGATGCCCGAGTCCTTGGCGCCGGCCTCGAGCTCGGCGATCGCACCGGCGCGGGTCTCCGCGTCGCTCGCGATCGGGTGGCGCTCGTCGACCTTCTCGTGGTCGGACATGAGCACCTTCGCCCAGTGCACGGCACCCAGGCCGATGCCGAGCAGCGCGAAGGCGATGGCCACGCCGAGCGAGAGCGTCGACAGGCGCACGCCGGCCGTGGTCCCGTCCGGCGGGATGACGAAGTACACGACGAGCGCGGCGATCGTGCCGATCACCGAGAGGCCGAAGAGCGTCGCGACCTGGCGCTCGCCGCGCTTGGACGCCTTCGGGTCGCGGTCGGCCATGCGGCTCTTGTGCTCCGGCAGACCCGGGTCCGGGAACGTCTCGAGGGTGCCGTGCTCCTCGCGGTGCCCGACCTCGCGGTGCGAGGACTCGGGCGACCGGGGGCTCTGGTAGTCGCTCACGAGGACTTCGCTCCGATCCACACTGCGGCCCCGATGAGGAGGCCCATTCCGACGATCCAGGCCCACAGACCCTCGCTGACGGGGCCGAGCGAGCCGAGCGACAGGCCACCGGCCGAGCCCTCGCGCTGGGACTCGAGGAACGCGATGACGTCGCGCTTCTCCTCGGGCGTGACGGTCGCGTCGTTGAAGACCGGCATCGACTGCGGGCCGGTGAGCATCGCCTGGTAGATGTTGCGCTCCGACGTCTCCCACAGCGGGGGCGCGAACTTGCCCTCGGAGAGGGCGCCGCCGGCGCCGACGGCGTTGTGGCACATCGCGCAGTTGGTGCGGAAGATCGCGGCGCCGTTCGCGACGTCGCCGAGCGAGGCGTCGACCTGCTCGTCCGTCGGGATCGCCGGGCCGGCGCCGAGCGAGGCGACGTAGGCGGCGAGCTGCGCCGTCTGCTCCTCGTCGAACTGGCGAGGCTTCTGGATGGCCTGCGGACCGTCCATCTGCATGGGCATGCGGCCGGTGGACACCTGGAAGTCGACCGACGCGGCGCCGACGCCGACGAGCGACGGAGCCGTGTCCGAGCCCTCGGCGTTCGGGCCGTGGCACGTGGCGCAGTTGGCCTGGAACAGCTTCTGGCCGGTCTCGATGTCCTCGGTGCTGGCGGTCTCGGCGTTGGCCGGAGTCGGTGCAAAGGCGGCGTAGACGCCACCGGTGACCAGCAGCGCCAGCAGCAGCAGCACGACCGGCGCGAGGCGGTGGTGTCTGCGGGCGGCGAGTGCCTTCACGAAATGATCCTCGTCTCGCAGGTGGGGGAGCAGGGGGCGGGTGGGCGGGCCGGGGCGGACCCCGGGCGTGTCGTCAGCGCAAGATGTAGATCACGAAGAACAGCGCGATCCACACGACGTCGACGAAGTGCCAGTAGTAGGACGTCACGATGGCCGTCGTGGCCTCGTGGTGCCCGAAGTTCTTGGCCGAGAACGAGCGGCCGAGAAGGAACAGGAAGGCGATCAGGCCGCCGACGACGTGGAGGCCGTGGAAGCCGGTCGTGATGTAGAAGACGGACCCGTAGGGCGTCGAGGAGATCGAGACGCCGTGCTCGACGAGCTCGGCGTACTCGAAGATCTGACCACCGATGAAGAACGCGCCCATGAGGAACGTGAGCGTCATCCACTCGTTCATCCCCCAGCGGTTCACCTGGAAGATCGAGCCGGTGCGCACGGGCTGGAAGCGCTCGGCGGCCCACACGCCCATCTGGCACGTCACCGACGACAGCACCAGGACGGTCGTGTTGATCGCCGCGAAGGTCAGGTTGAGCTTGTCCGCTTGCAGGGCCCACTCGTCGGCGGGCATCACGGCGCGGACCGTGAAGTACATAGCGAAGAGGCCGGCGAAGAACATGAGCTCGCTGGCCAGCCACACGATCGTCCCGACCGAGACGGGGTTCGGTCGGTTGACGCTCACGTGCTGATGGGCGTGGGGGGCAGCCGTTGCGGTCGACACAGGAGCCATTATGGCCGACGAACGGCCGCTTCGCGGCACGCAGACGGCCGCCCGGAGGCGGTGAATCTCACAATGTCTCCAGATCTTCCCACGGAGACCTGCACTTGGTGACGGATCGCTGCTAAGTGCCATGAAACTGGCATGCGCCCGAGGGCGGCCAGGGCCCTTGGTCCCGGGTCCCGCGCCGGTCGGCGCGGGTACCGCGCGAGGGGGTGCTGCGATCCGCTCCGACGTGCCAAGATGCCAGTCGGGACGTGCGCGCCGCGGTGCCGTGGCGCGCCCCTCCCGGACCACCCTGAGGGAAACCACGAAGGCGACGGTGACGACGATGACGACGACCGTGACGACGACGCACGGGGACACGAGCGTGACCCCGCGCGCGCCGCGCATCCTCCTCTACAGCGACGACGTGACGGTGCGCGAGCAGGTGCGTCTCGCCGTCGGTCGGCGGCTGGGTGCGGGTCAGCCGGACATCGAGTGGCTCGAGGTCGCGACGCCGACGACCGTCGTGACCGCGGCGGACGCGGGCGGCTGGGACCTGCTCGTCCTCGACGGGGAGGCCGACAAGGCCGGCGGCATGGGTCTGTGCCGCCAGCTCAAGAACGAGGTCTACCGCTGCCCGCCCGTCCTGGTCCTCACCGGCAGGCCGCAGGACGGTTGGCTAGCATCGTGGTCGCTCGCCGACGACGCGGTGCCCCGGCCGTTCGACGCGGTCGCCCTCCAGCGCGCCGTCGCCGACCTGCTGCGTGCCGCCGGCACGCGGTAGCCGACAGGAGACCGTCCAGCCGAAGGGCCACCCGTGACCGCCACCCCGCACCCCGCCGCCTCGACCACGAGCGACTCGACGGGCACGGGGCTCACGTGGCCCGGCCTGCTGACCGAGCTCGTCGCGGGGCACGACCTCGACGCCGACTCGACCGGCTGGGCGATGGACCAGGTGATGTCGGGCGAGGTGTCGCCCGTGCGGCTCGCGAGCTTCCTCGTGGCGCTGCGCGCGAAGGGTGAGACCGTCGCCGAGCTGACGGGCCTCGCGGACGCGATGCTGGCCCACGCGAGCCGGTTCTCCGTGGACGGTCCGGCGGTCGACATCGTCGGCACGGGCGGCGACCGCGCGCACACGGTCAACATCTCGACCATGGCCTCGCTCGTCATCGCGGGCGCGGGCGTGCGGGTCGTCAAGCACGGCAACCGTGCCGCGACCTCGTCGTCGGGCGCGGCGGACGTGCTCGAGGAGCTGGGCATCCGGCTCGACCACGGCCCCGAGCGCGTGGCCCGCATCGTGCAGGAGGCGGGCATCACGTTCTGCTTCGCGATGGTCTTCCACCCGTCCATGCGCCACGCGGGCGTCGCGCGCAAGGAGCTCGGCATCCCGACGGCGTTCAACGTCCTCGGCCCGCTCACGAACCCCGCGCAGCCGCGTGCGGCCGCCATCGGTGTCGCGGACGCGCGCATGGCGCCGCTCATCGCCGGGGTGCTGGCGGGGCGCGGGACCTCGGCGCTCGTGTTCCGCGGCGACGACGGGCTCGACGAGCTCGCGGCGACGGGCGGGGCGACGGTCTGGGAGGTGCGCGACGGCGTCGTGACCGAGCAGCGGCTCGACCCGGTCGCGGACCTGGGCCTCGCGCCGGTGACGATCGCCGAGCTGCGCGGTGGCGAGGCGGCGCACAACGCCGACGTCGCGCGTCGCTTCCTGGCGGGCGAGGCCGGGCCGGTGCGCGAGACGGTGCTGCTCAACGCGGCCGCCGGGCTCGTCGCGGACGGCACGCTGCCCGGGACCGCGGAGGGGACGCTCGCCGAGCGGCTCCGCGCCGCCTACGAGATCGCGGCGCGCAGCGTGGACACGGGCGCGGCCCGTGAGGTCCTCGCGCGCTGGGCCGAGGCGGCGGCGCGGGACTGACCCCGCGACGGCGGGCCGGCCGGCGGTGCCGGGCGGCCCGTCAGTCGTCGAGGCCGAGCGCGAACGCCTGCTCGAGGTCGACGTTCGAGTAGGCGCGGAACGCGATGAACGTCTCCGTGCGCACGACCCCGGGGACCTTGCTGATGCGGTCCGCGATGACGTCGGCGAGCTGGTCGTGCTCCTGGACGCGCACCATCGCGACCAGGTCCGCCTTGCCCGTGACCGAGTAGACCTCGCTGACGCCGCGGAGGTCCGCGACCTCGGACGCGACCTCGGGGATGCGGTCGGGCTCGGTGTCGATCAGGACGATGGCGGTCAGCATGGTTCCTCCGGGGTCGGGTCGTCGACTGGCGACCACTCTACGGTCACGCCGGGCACCGCGTGCGACAGGTCGGGGCGGTCGCCCGGGTCGGCGTGGCGCGCGACGTCGCGCGCCGTGGCGGCGAGGTCCACGTGCGACCCCGCGGACCGGACCGGGCACGCCCACGGGCCGGTGACGTCGACGATCCGCACACCCGGCTCCTGGAGCCAGGACAGCAGGATCTCGGCCTCGTGGGGGTGGCTCGCCGGGGCGGGCGGCACGGGCGGCGCGACGGTCTCCGCCGTCGCGACGAGGGCGTCGACGAGCGGCCACGGGTCGACGCCGGGCTCGCTCACCCCGGTCGCGGCCAGGCGCGCGTGCCGCACCACGACGATCTCCCACCCGCCCGCGTCTGTCGCGCGGGCGGCGACGAGCTCGGCGCACGCCGCGAGCGGGGCGAGCCGCTGGGCTCGCGCGGCGCCCGTGAGGAAGGCTCGCAGCCGGTGCGTGAGCTCTCCTGCCTGCTCGAACCGTTCGTCGCGCGAGAGCGCGACGATCCGGCGCCCGAGCTCCGCGACGACGTGGGACGGGTCCGACTCGAACGCCTCCCGCACGCCGTCGGCGACGGCCGCGTAGCCGGTGTCGCGCTCGGCGGTCGTGCACGGGGCCGAGCACCGTCCCATCTCGGCGAGGACGCACGCCGTGGCCCCCGGCGAGGCGACGACGGGGAGCCGGCGCGTGCACTGGCGCAGCGGGAACGCGTCGTGGAGGGCGTCGACGGCGGCCTGGGCCTGGTGCTTGGACGCGAACGGCCCGATGTGGGCGGCCGGGGCCCGCACGTCGCGCACGACGGACAGGCGCGGGTACGTCTCGTCCGTGAGCCGGACCCAGGTCATGCGCTCGGGGTGGCGCGACCGCCGGTTGTAGCGTGGCGCGTGCTCCGCGATGAGGCGCAGCTCGCGCACCTGCGCCTCGAGCGGCGTCGCGCACACGACCGGGGTGACGGCGTGCGCGACGCGCACCATCTCGGTGATGCGGCTGCGCTTCTCCGAGCGGGTGAAGTAGGACCGGACGCGGCGCCGGATCGACGTCGACGTGCCGACGTAGAGGACCTCGTCCCCGGGCCCGCGGAAGAGGTAGACGCCCGGCGCGTCCGGGAGTCCGTCCGCGAGGTGCCGCTTGCGCCGGACGTCCTGGGGGACGGGGTCCGTCGCGCCCGCCAGGTCCTCGAGGTGGGTGACGCCCAGCGGCCCGAGCCGCGCCAGGAGCGCGTGCAGGACGTCCACCGTGGCGCGCGCGTCGGCGAGCGCGCGGTGCTCGGGCGTCACCGTGGCCCGGAACAGGGCGGCGAGGGTCGCGAGCTTGTGGTTGGGGGCCTCGTCGCGCGTCACGACGCGGCGCGCGAGCGGGACGGTGTCGAGCACCTGGTTCCCGGGCCACTCGTACTCCGCGGCCCGGCACGCGGCCTTGAGGAACGAGATGTCGAACGGGGCGTTGTGCGCGACGAGCACGGCGTCGCGGGCGAACTCCAGGAAGCTCGGCAGCACGGCCTCGATGCGCGGCGCCGTCGCGACCATGGACGAGGTGATCCCCGTGAGCCGGGCGACGAAGGCGGGGACGGGCACGCCGGGGTCGACGAGCGTCTGGAACTCGCCGAGCACCTCGCCGCCGCGCACCTTCACGGCGCCGATCTCCGTGATGCCGGCGCCCGCGGGCGACCCGCCCGTGGTCTCCAGGTCGACGACGACGAACGTCACGTCGCGCAGGGGCGTCCCCAGGTCGTCGAGCGTGGGCTGGACGGGCACGCCCCGCGGCACGGACCCCTCGCGGGAGGAGGTGAGGAGGGGTCCGGACGACATGGCGGCGAGGTTAGCGACGGCCACCGACACCGTTCGTCGTGTCCCGCGGCGACGCCCTCGGCACGGCATAGGGTGGTGCTCGGGAATCGGGACGATCGGGGACGAAATGTCCGACGGTGCTCCGACGGCAGACATGCAGGAGGCGGGGATGGTGGCCGAGAGGTCGGACGAGGAGGGACCTGACGGCGGCGTCCCGCCGGCGGTGCGCGCGCTGCTCGTCGAGGCCGCCGCGGACGTGCTCGGCACGCTCGACCCGGTCCTCGTCCCCGTGGCCCTGCAGCGGGTCAAGGCCTTCGCCCCGCGCCGGCGCGCGTCGGCCGGGGCGGCGCCGTTGTGGCGCGCCCTGGTCGACGACGCCGGGTTCCGGCACGCGGTCGCCGCCGCCTGGTCGCGCGAGCACGGGAGCGGGACGGGCGCACCGCCGGAGGTGCCGGTCCTCGACGACCAGGGACCGCCCGAGGCTCGCGCGGCGGCGGCGGGCGACGACGTCGTCGCGGCACGGGCCGACGCGGAGGCCACCTCGCCCGCCCTCGTCCGCGAGCGTGCCGCCGGAGCCTTCCTGCTGCGCCCGGACGGCTGGGAGGCGACCGTCGAGAGCGCCCGCGCGCTCGACACGACGCTGCGGACCGAGCGCTCGGAGCGCAGCGAGGTCGCCCGGTTGCGCCGCGACCGCGACCGGTTGGCCGCGCAGGTCGAGGAGCTGCGGGCGCAGACGCGCGACGCCGTGGCACGCGCTGACTCGGCGACGGCGGAGCTCGCGGGCGCGCGGCGCGCCGAGCGGCGGCTGCGGGCGGACGCCGACCGCGCGCGGGCGGAGGCCCGGGCGGCCCGCGAGACGGCGGCGGCCGAGCGCGCGGAGGCGGAGGGGGCGCTGCGCGACGCGCGCGAGGAGCGTCGCGCCGCGGGGGTCGAGCTCGCCCGGGCGCGTGCGGAGAGGGACGAGGCGCGTCGGGCGCGGACGTCGGCGGCCGACGTCGCGACGGCACGCGCGCGGCTCCTGCTCGACACGGTGGTCGACGCGGCGGCCGGGCTCCGGCGCGAGCTCGCGCTGGGGCCTGCCACGACGACCCCGGCCGACGACGTCGCCGCTGCCCTGCCGGACGCGACCCTACGGCCGAGGCCCGGGTCGCGCGGGCGCGCGGCGGACGACCCCGCGCTGCTCGGCGACCTCCTGTCGGTCCCGCGCACCCACCTCGTCGTCGACGGCTACAACGTGACCAAGACCGGCTTCGGGGAGCTCACGCTCGCCGAGCAGCGCGACCGGCTCCTCAGCGGGCTCCTGCGCGTAGCGGCCGGGGGAACCGAGGTCACGGTCTGCTTCGACGGGGCGGACACCGCCGTCCGCCCCGTGCACGCCCCGCGCGGCGTGCGCGTGCTGTTCTCGTCGGGAGAGATCGCCGACGACCTCATCCGGCGCCTGGTCGCCGCCGAGCCCGCGGGCCGTCCGGTCGTCGTCGTGACGAGCGATCGTGCGGTGTCCGACGACGTGCAGGCGATGGGTGCCGTGTGCGTCCCGGCGCAGGCGCTCCTCGCGCGGCTCGCCCGCCGCTGACGCGGCGCCGCACGGCCCTCCCGGCGGGTTGCCGTGGAGGGCCGTGCGGATGGACCCGCCGTGCGGGTGGTCCCGGGGAGACGGACGTCAGCGGACCGGGGCGGGACCGTCGACGTAGATCGCCTCGACGTCGGCCGCGAAGTCCTTGAGCACCTCGCTCCGCTTCACCTTGAGCGACGGCGTGAGGTAGCCGTTCTCGACCGTGAAGTCGGTGGTGAGCACGGTGAACTTGCGGATGGACTCCGCGCGCGACACGGCCTGGTTGGCGCGCGTCACGGCGGCGTCGAGCGCGGCGAGGACGTCCGGGTCCTTGGCCGCGTCCTCGATCGACATGGCCTCCTTGCCGTGCATGCTCGCCCAGCCCGGCAGCCCCTCGGGGTCGAGCGTGACGAGCGCGCCGATGAACGGCTTCTGGTCGCCGACGACGACGCACTGCGAGACGAGCGCGTGGGCGCGGATGCGGTCCTCGAGGACGGCGGGGGCGACGTTCTTGCCGCCCGCGGTCACGATGATCTCCTTCTTGCGGCCCGTGATGCGCAGGAACCCGTCCGCGTCGAGCGAGCCGAGGTCGCCCGTGCGGAACCAGCCGTCGACGAACGCGTCCGCCGTGGCCTGCTCGTTGTTGTGGTAGCCGCGGAAGATGTGGTCGCCCTTCAGCAGGATCTCGCCGTCCTCGGCGATGCGCGCCCCGCAGCCCGGGAGCTGCTCGCCCACCGTCCCGATCTTCGTGGTCGCGGGGCGGTTGACGCTCGTCGGCGCCGTCGACTCGGTGAGCCCGTAGCCCTCGAGGATGCGCACGCCGATGCCGCGGTAGAAGTGCCCCAGCCGGTCGCCGAGCGGCGCGCCGCCGGACACCGCGTACTTCGCGCGGCCGCCGAGCGCGTGGCGCAGCTTCTTGAACACGAGCGCGTCGGCGACCTTGTGCTGCAGGCGCAGCCCGATGCCCGGGCCCGACGGCTCGTCCAGGGCGCGCGAGTAGGCGATCGCCGTGGCCGCCGCCCAGTGGAAGATCTTGAGCTTGCCGCCCGCGGCGGCCTTCTGCTCGGACGAGTTGTAGACCTTCTCGAACACGCGCGGCACCGAGAGGATGTACGTCGGCTTGAAGGTGCCGAGGTCGTCGAGCAGCGTCTTGGTGTCCGGCGTGTGGCCCAGGACCGTCCCGCCGGCCACGACCAGCACGCCGATGAACCGCGCGAACACGTGCGCGAGCGGCATGAACAGCAGCGTGCGACCGCCCGGCTCGCCGAACACCTCCGGCACCGCGGCCACCGCGTTCACGGTGAGCGAGTAGAAGTTCTGGTGCGTGAGCTCCGCGCCCTTGGGGCGCCCGGTCGTGCCCGACGTGTAGATGATCGTCGCGACGTCGGCGAGGTTCGCCAGGCCGCGGCGCCGCGCGATCTCGGCGTCCTCCACGTCGGCCCCGTCGGCCGTCAGGGTCGCCACGGCGCCCGAGTCGATCACGAGGACGTCGCCGAGCGCCGGGACCTGGTCGCGCACCTCGCCCACGGTCGCCGCGTGCGCCTCCGTCTCGACGACGAGCAGCCGGACGTCGGCGTCCGACAGGATCCACTGGACCTGCTCCGCGCTCGACGTCTCGTACAGCGGCACCGGCACCGCGCCGGCCGCCCACGTGGCCCAGTCCAGGAGCGTCCACTCGTAGCGCGTGCGCGACATGATGCCCACGTGGTCGCCCGGCTGGATCCCGCGCGCGACGAGCCCCTTCGCCACGGCGACGACCTCGGCGTCGAAGTCCCGTGCGCTGAGCGCCTGCCACGTGCCGTCGGCGCCGGCGCGGCGCTCGACCAGCGGCGCGGCCGGGTCGGCCGCGACTCGGCTCGCGAGCAGGTCGTTGAGGTTCTTCGACGGATCGACTTCGACGATCCGTGGGGCGCTGATCTCGTCCATTCTGGCTCCAGTGGCAGTAGTCGACGGTGGGAGAACCCTACCCAGTGGCGGTGTGTGCCCGGGACCTGCCGATGTCGGTAGGCTTCAGGTGCTGTGCGCTGCTTGCGCAACGTTTCGCGCGGGCGCGGAGTTCCGGCAGGACCACCCGGGCGCGGGGTCGCGAGCCGTGGTCGTGCGTCGCCCGGCGACGGGCAGCACCTGCAGCGTGAGGCTTCCAGCCAGCGGTTAGTCAGCGGTTACCGAGCGAGTGAGGACGGGACATGCACGCCATCGGTGTGGACATCGGCGGGACGAAGATCGCGGCCGGGGTCGTCGACGAGAAGGGCGAGATCCTCGTCCAGACGCGCCGCGACACCGAGCCCGACGACGTCGCGAGCATCGACCGTGCCATCGCCGACGTGTATGCCGAGCTGACCGCCGAGCACGAGGTCGGCGCGATGGGCCTCGCCGCGGCGGGCTTCGTCAGCCCCGACCGGACGTCGGTGCTCTTCGCCCCGAACATCGCGTGGCGCGAGTACCCGCTCGCGCGCAACGTGCGCGAGCTCATCGGGGGCACCGACGTGCCGATCGTCGTCGAGAACGACGCCAACGCGGCGGGCTGGGCGGAGTTCCAGTTCGGCGTCGCGCGCGACGCGACCGACATGCTCATGCTCACGGTCGGGACCGGGCTCGGGGGCGCGATCGTCGTCGACCGCGAGCTCGTGCGCGGCAAGTGGGGCGTCGCAGCCGAGGTGGGGCACATGCGCGTCGTGCCGGGCGGGCACTACTGCGGCTGCGGCCACGAGGGCTGCTGGGAGCAGTACGCGTCCGGCCGCGCCCTGGTGCGCGACGGGCAGAACGCGCTCATCGCCCAGCCCGACCGCGCGACCCGCCTCCTGGAGATCTGCGGCGGCGACCCGGAGAAGCTCAACGGCCCCCAGATCACGCAGGCCGCCCAGGAGGGCGACGACCTCGCGGTCGAGCTGCTCGCGAACCTCGGCCGCTGGATCGGCGAGGGCGCGGCCTCGGTGACGGCGCTGCTCGACCCGGAGCTCATCGTCATCGGCGGTGGCGTCGGCGCAGCAGGCGACCTGCTGCTCCAGCCGGTGCGCCGCGCGTTCGCGGACCAGCTCTCGGCGCGCGGGCATCGCCCCGAGGCGCGCATCGAGCTCGCCGAGCACGGCAACGAGGCCGGGATCGTCGGCGCGGCGGACCTCGCGCGCCGCTGAGCATCCGTACTCGGACGCGGACCGGCGACCACCTGGTCCTGACGGGGCCCGGGCGTCAGACGACGGCGCCCGGGCCCTCGTCGTCGTCCTCGCGGCGGTGCGGCATGCGCCAGAGGAGGATCGCGAGCCCGGCGAGGAACGCCCCGCCGCCCACCTGCGCGACGATCACCGGGTACGGGCGCACCACGACGAGCACGACGAGCAGCAGCACCGGCACGCCGACGACCAGGGCCCACGCCATGGTGAGGAGCGGGTCGCGGCCCAGGACGAGCGGCGGGTCCGGCGGCACGAAGTGGCTCTCCGCCTCCTCGAGGTCCTCGACCTCCGGCGTCGTCGGCCAGTCGCGGGGACCGCTCGTGCGGACCCAGGGCGCGACGGGCACGGACCCGAGCACGTCGCGGCCCTCGCGCGGCGCGGGCGACGGCCCGTCGGTGCCGTCCGTGGGCCCGCCGCCGTCCTCGGGCCCGCGCGCGTCGTCGTCAAGGTCGGACAGGTCGGAGAGCTCGGCCACGATGCCGGCCCACTGCGCCTCGACGTCGAGCGCCGGCTCGCGCGGCGCGTCGCCCTGCCGGGCGCTCTCGTCGTCGGGCTCGGGGTGCTCCGGACCCCGCGACGCGTCGTCGGGCGTGGGCTCGGGTCCGTCGTCGGGCTGCGGGGAGTCCGGCTGGGCGTTCGGTGCGGCCATAGGAATCACTCTAGAGTCGGATGCACGTCCCGCGCCGGGACCCCGCGAGGAGGAACGTTGTTCTACTGGTTCATGAAGCAGGTGATGGTCGGCCCGATCCTGCGGCTCCTGTACCGTCCCTGGACGCGGGGCGTCGAGCACGTGCCGGACGAGGGCGGGGCGATCCTCGCGAGCAACCACCTCGCGGTGATCGACTCCTTCATCCTGCCGCTCGTGCTCGACCGCAAGGTCCAGTTCCTCGGGAAGTCCGACTACTTCACGGGCACGGGGGTCAAGGGGCGCCTGACGGCCGGGTTCATGCGCGGGGTCGGCACGATCCCCGTCGACCGGTCGGGCGGCAAGGCGAGCGAGGCCGCGCTCGAGACCGGTCTGCGCGTCCTGCGCGAGGGCGACCTGTTCGGCATCTACCCCGAGGGGACGCGCAGCCCCGACGGGCGGCTGTACCGCGGCAAGACGGGCGTCGCGCGCCTCGCGCTCGAGTCGGGCGCCCCCGTCGTCCCGGTCGCGATGGTCGGCACGAACATCGCCCAGCCGATCGGCAAGGTCATCCCCAAGCCCATGCGCATCGGGGTCGTCGTCGGCGAGCCGCTCGACTTCTCCCGCTACCGGGGCATGGAGAACGACCGCTTCATCCTGCGCGCCGTCGCCGACGAGATCCAGTACGCGATCATGCGGCTGTCCGGCCAGGAGTACGTCGACATCTACGCCGCGACGGCCAAGGCGCGCCTCGCCGCGGGGCACACCGAGTCCGAGGAGGCGGGCGGGGCGCCCGGCGGCCGTCCGGCCCCCGACGTCCAGGTCCCGGAACCGCCGCCGGAGCCCGGCGCGGCGTCAGTAGACTGAGCGACGGCCGGTCGCACTTCGCTCACGGTGCCCCTCGCGGGGCACGTGCCCGCCGCCGTCGCCGCCACCCCGCCGGACCGCGTCCGTCCGGCCAGGATCCGTCCTACGAGAGGTTCTGAGTTCACATGTCGGTTCGTCGCGTCGCCCTCCTCACCGCGGGCGGTTTCGCCCCGTGCCTGTCCTCCGCCGTCGGGGGCCTCATCGAGCGGTACACGGAGCTCGACCCGGAGATCGAGATCATCGCCTACCAGTACGGCTACCACGGCCTCCTGACGGGCACGAAGATCGTCGTGGACGAGGAGGGCCGCAAGCAGGCGGGCATCCTGCACCGCTTCGGCGGCTCGCCGATCGGCAACTCGCGCGTCAAGCTGACGAACGCGGCCGACTGCGTCAAGCGCGGCCTCGTCCAGGAGGGCCAGGACCCGCTGCAGGTCGCGGCGGAGCAGCTCAAGGCGGACGGCGTCGACGTCCTGCACACCATCGGTGGCGACGACACCAACACGACGGCGGCCGACCTCGCCGCGTACCTGCACGACAACGGCTACGAGCTCACCGTCGTGGGCCTGCCCAAGACGATCGACAACGACGTGATCCCGATCCGTCAGTCGCTCGGCGCCTGGACCGCGGCCGAGGAGGCGGCGGGCTTCGCCGCGAACGTCATCGGCGAGCACCGCTCGGGCCCGCGCATGCTCATCGTGCACGAGGTCATGGGCCGCCACTGCGGGTGGCTCACCGCCGCGTCCGCGGCGGAGTACCGCAAGTGGCTCGACGCGCAGGAGTGGGCCCCGGCCCTCGGCCTGACACGCGAGCGCTGGGACGTGCACGCGGTGTTCCTGCCCGAGCTCGCGCTCGACATCGACGCCGAGGCCGAGCGCCTCAAGGCGATCATGGACGAGCAGGGCAACGTCAACATCTTCCTGTCCGAGGGCGCCGGCATGCACGAGATCGTCGCGCAGCTCGAGGCGGCGGGCGAGGAGGTCCAGCGCGACCCGTTCGGCCACGTCAAGCTCGACACCGTCAACCCCGGCCAGTGGTTCGCCAAGCAGTTCGCCGACAAGCTGGGCGCCGAGAAGGTCATGGTCCAGAAGTCCGGCTACTACTCGCGCGCCGCGGCCGCGAACGCCGAGGACCTGCGCCTCATCAAGTCGATGACCGACCTCGCGGTCGAGTGCGCGCTGCGCGGCGAGTCGGGCGTCATCGGGCACGACGAGGAGAACGGCGACCGCCTGCGCGCGATCGAGTTCCCGCGCATCGCCGGCGGCAAGGCGTTCGACGTCACGCAGCAGTGGTTCGGCGAGCTGCTCGGCGGCATCGGCCAGCCGCTCGTCGCCGCGGCACCCGCCGCGCACTGATCCGGGGAGCGGGATGACCACCACGAGCGAGCCGGGGACCGACGCCGGGCTCGACCACTTCCGCACGCTCGTCGCGCTCCAGCAGCCGACGTGGCCGGACGAGGCGGCGCTCGACGCCGTCCGGGACCGGCTGGCGGCCTCCGCGCCGCTCGTGGTGCCCGCCGCGGCCGACACGCTGCGCTCCCGCCTGGCCGCGGCCGGGCGGGGCGAGGCGTTCCTCCTGCAGGGGGGCGACTGCGCCGAGACGTTCGCCGAGGCGAACGCCGACCGCATCCGCAACAAGATCCGCACCATCCTCCAGATGGCGGTCATCCTCACGCACGGCGCGAGCATGCCCGTCGTGAAGATGGGCCGGATGGCCGGGCAGTACGCGAAGCCGCGCAGCTCCGACTCGGAGACGCGCGACGGCGTGACGCTGCCCGCCTACCGCGGCGACATGATCAACGGCCACGCGTTCACGCCCGAGGCGCGCGTGCCCGACCCGGAGCGCCTCGTCCAGGCGTACCAGATCTCGTCGGCGACGTGGAACGTCGTGCGGGCCTTCACGAGCGGGGGCTTCGCCGACCTGCGCCAGGTGCACGAGTGGAACCGCGGCTTCATGCGGAACCCGGCCTACGCGCGCTACGAGCAGACGGCGTCGGAGATCGACCGCGCGATCCGCTTCATGGACGCGTGCGGCGCCGACTTCGACGCCCTGCGCACGGTGGAGTTCTTCGTCAGCCACGAGGCCCTCGTCCTGGACTACGAGCGCGCGCTCACGCGCCGCGACACGCGCACGGGCGACGCGTACGACACGTCGGCCCACTTCCTGTGGATCGGCGAGCGCACGCGCCAGCTGGACGGTGCGCACGTCGACTTCCTGTCGCGCGTCGCGAACCCGATCGGCGTCAAGCTCGGGCCGACCACGACGCCCGAGGTCGCGCTGGAGCTCGCGCGCCGGCTCAACCCGGACGACGTCGAGGGCCGCCTGACGTTCGTCACGCGCATGGGCGCGGGGAACGTCCGTGACGCGCTGCCCCCGCTCGTCGAGGCCGTGTCCCGGGCCGGCGTGCCCGTCACGTGGGTCACCGACCCGATGCACGGCAACACCATCACGTCGGCGAGCGGCTACAAGACGCGCCGGTTCGACGACGTCCTCGACGAGGTGCGCGGCTTCTTCGAGGTGCACCGCGCCGCGGGGACCGTCCCGGGCGGGCTGCACGTCGAGCTCACGGGCGACGACGTGACCGAGGTGCTCGGCGGCAGCGAGGAGATCGACGACGCGGGCCTGGCCCTGCGCTACGAGACCCTCGTCGACCCGCGCCTCAACCACCAGCAGTCGCTGGAGATGGCGTTCCAGGTCGCGGAGATGCTTCGCCGCTGAGCGGCACTGCTCGGGAGTCGACGTCAGAAGACGTTGATGACGATCGTCGAGCCCTTCGGGGCGGTGCGACCGTCGCCGCCCGGAGGGTCCTGGGCGTAGACGATGTTGAGCGGGCTGATGCCCTGGGGGTGCCGGACCTCGACCGTGAACCCCGCGTCGGTGAGCGCCTTCTCGGCGGCCTTGACGTTCATCGAGTAGGTGTTGGGCACCTCGACGAGCGGGGGACCGAGCGACACCACGACGTTCACCGTGTCCGTCCGGTGCGCGTCGGTGCCCTGCTCGGGGTCCTGGCGGACCACGAGGCCCGCGGCGACGGACTCGGAGTACTCCTCCGTCACCGCGGCGACGAGGCCCTGGTCCTCCAGCGCCTGGACCGCGGCGTCCTTCTCGGAGCCCGTGACCTGCGGCACGACGACGGGCGCCGGGCCCGACGAGACCGTGAGCACGACCGGGACGTCGTGCCGGATCGTGGCGCCCTCCTCGATGACGTTGCCGTCGGGGTCCTTCACGGCCATGACCTGGCCCGACGGCACCTCGTCGTGCGGCGTGGGGACGGGGTCGCCGAGGGTCAGGTCGGCGCCCTCGATCGCGGCGGTCGCCTCCTCCTGCGTCGCGCCCACCAGGCCGGTCGGCACCGTGAGCATCCGCACGCCCTTCGACACGACGAGCTGCACGCTGCCGTCCTTGCGTACGTCCTCGCCGGACGCCGGGTCGGTCGCCACGACGGCGCCCTCCGGCACGGCGTCGTCGTAACGCTCCTCGACCGTGTGGTCGAGGCCCGCCCCGTCCAGGATCGCGGCGGCCTCGGTCCGGGACGCCTCGACGAGCCCGCCGGGGACCTGCGTGTACGCGCCCGGCCCGGAGGAGAACCACCAGGCCGCGCCGCCGCCGGCCCCCGCGAGGACGAGCAGGACGACGAGCGACCAGACGACCGCCCGGCCTCGCCCGCGGCGTCGCGCCGTGACCGGGGGAGCGGGAGGTGGCGGCGGGCCCGGCCGCGTCGTCGGGACGACGACGTGCCCTACGGCGAGCGGCTCGGTGAGGCCGGCGGCCTCGCGGTCCTGCAGGCTGAGCGCGGCGAGGGGTGCGGTCGCCGCGGACCGGTGCTCCGTCGTCGGGCCGGGCCCGGGGCCCTCGGCCGGGGGTCCGTCGACGGTCGCGCCCGCGGGCGGGTCGACGCGCCGCTCGAGGTCGGCCGGGTCGAGCGCCGCGCGGACCGAGCGCACGAGCGCGAGCGCAGCGCCGGCGTCGGCGGGGCGGTCGGCGGGGTCGCGCGCGGCGAGCGCGCACAGCAGGTCGTCGACCTCCGGCGGGATCCACGGGGCGACGTCCGAGGGCGGCGGTACGTCGTTGTTGACGTGCTGGAACGCGACCTGGATGGGAGTCGTGCCGGTGTGCGGGACCGTGCCCAGCAGCATCTCGTACGCGAGGATGCCCACGGCGTAGACGTCGGTCCGCGCGTCGCACGCGCCCGTCGCGATGAGCTCGGGGGAGAGGTAGGCGACGGTCCCGAGGATGGTGCCGGTCGTCGTCGCCGTGACCTCGTTGACCGCGCGCGCGAGCCCGAAGTCGGTGACCTTGAGCCGGCCCTCGGTGTCGAGGAGCACGTTCTCCGGCTTGATGTCGCGGTGCACGAGCCCGGCGCGGTGGGCGGCGGCGAGCGCGTCGAGGACGTCCTCGAGCACGTCGAGCGTGCGGCCCAGCGGCAGGGTGCGCTCGGTGAGCATCGCGCGGCGCAGGTTCGAGCCCGCCACGTACTCCATCGTGAGGTAGCTCGTGTCGCCGTCGAGCCCCTGGTCGTACACGGCGACGAGGCCGGGGTGCGTGAGGCGGGCCGCCGCGCGCGCCTCGCGGCGGAAGCGCGAGACGAAGTCGGCGCCGGACGCGCCCTCGGCGAGGTGGGCGTGCATGACCTTGAGCGCGACCTCGCGCTCGAGCCGCCGGTCGACGGCCAGGTACACCGTCGCCATGCCGCCTCGCGCGATGCGCGAGACGACCTCGTACCGCCCGTCGACCAGGCGGCCGACGAGGGGATCGGTCGTCACGGTGGCCACGGGAGAGAGTCTAGGTGGCCCGACGTCGCGATCCGGTGAGCGCGGGCGCGCACGGCGTGGGTGTCGTGTGGAGGCACGCCGTAGGCTTGCCCGGTGACCGACCGCGACCCCAGCCCCCGCCCGACCCTCGACGACCTGGTCGGCGAGTGGCTGACCCTCCCCGACGTCGCCGAGGCGCTCGGTACCGACGTCGGCAAGGTGCGCCGCATCGTGCAGGAGCGCCGCGTCGTCGGCGTGAAGCGCGGCGAGCGCACGACGTTCCAGATCCCGGCCCGCTTCCTCGTGCCGCTGCACCTCGTCGACCCGGCGAACGCCGGCCGTCCGGACGAGAGCGGCCGGGTGGGCGTCCTGTCGAGCCTGCAGGGCACGATCGTGGTGCTCACCGACGCCGGGTTCGACGACGCCGGGATCCTCGAGTGGCTGTTCAGCCCGAACGACGAGCTGGGCGAGCCCCCGTTCGACACGCTCCTGAGCGGGCACAAGGCGCGGGTGCGCCGCGTCGCGCAGTCCGAGCTCTGACCCGGTCCCGAGGCGGCGGCGTCAGGCGGTGCGCTCGACCGCGGCCTGCGCGAGCAGCCCGAGCATCGTGGCCCCGGGCTCGGCGAGCCCGGCGTCGGCGAGGGCCGACGACGCGCGGTCGGTGAGCTCGGCGATGAGGGACTCCACGGCGTCGCGCGCGCCGGTGTCGACGAGCACGGCGCGCAGGTCCTCGACCGTGCTCGCGTCGAGGTCCGGGTCGCCCAGGTGCGTGAGCAGGAGGTCGCGCTGCGCGGGCGTCGCGGCGGCGAGCGCACGCACGACGAGCACCGTGCGCTTGCCCTCGCGCAGGTCGTCGCCCGCGGGCTTGCCCGTGACACGCGCGTCCCCGAACACGCCGAGCACGTCGTCGCGCAGCTGGAACGCCTCGCCCACGGGCAGACCGAACGCGCTCGTCGCCGCCACGGCGTCCTCGTCGGCCCCGGCGAGCGCCGCACCGAGCGCGATGGGGTGCTCGACGCTGTACCGCGCGGACTTCGACCGGATCACGGCCCGTGCGCGCTCCTCGTCGGCCGCGGGGTCGTCGCCCCAGGGGAGCACCTGCGCCTGCACGTCGAGGTACTGCCCGACGATCACCTCGGTCTGCATGCGACCGAAGACGACGCGCGACCGGGTCGCGACGTCGGCGGGGAGGGCGTCGAGCGCGTCGCCGAGCTCGCGGTGGCTCGCGATGAGCGCGAGGTCGCCGAGCAGGATCGCCGTGTTCTCTCCGTAGCGGTCCGCGTCGCCCGACCAGCCGAGCCCGCGGTGCCGCGCCCCGAACGCGCGGTGCGCGGTCGGACGCCCGCGCCGGGTGTCGGAGGCGTCCATGACGTCGTCGTGGAAGAGCGCAGCGGCCTGGAACAGCTCGAGCGCCGCGCCCGCGCGGAGCGCGACGGCGCGGTGCGGGCCGTCCGGGTCGCCGCCGTGCGCGCGCCATGACCAGTAGCAGAAGGCCGCCCGCAGGCGCTTGCCACCGGCGAGCAGCTCGTCCGTCGCGTCGGCGAGGGGGTCGGCGTCGGGGTGCGTGGAGGAGAGCTCCTCGCGCAGCGCGGCGGTCGAGACGTGCAGGGCCTCGTCGACCCCGGCGCGCACGCCCTCCCGGTCGACGAGCGCGCTCGGGCTCGGGTCGGTGACGCTCCGAGAGGCCCCCGGGACGTGGGGCTCGGGCGAGGACGAGGTCGGCAGCGACGGGTTCGGCACGGGGGCAGCCTATGCGGTGCGGCGCCTCGGCGGCGTCGTCCCACGGGAGGACCCGTCAGCCGGCCGCGACCTGCCCGCTGATCGTCACCAGTCGCTCGGTCTCGTCGTCGAACACGCCGACGGCCAGCGACTCGGTGGGGGACTCGGGGGCCGGCGTCCGGACGAACGTCGTGAGGGAGGTGAGCGCGCTCGGGACGCTCGAGGGCGACACCGCGAACCCGGCGGCGCCGAGCGCCTCCGTGTAGTAGGCGGTGAGCGCGTCGACGGGCTCGTCCGAGCGCAGGTTGAGGGTGACGTCGACCAGCGTGCCGTCCCCGGACGGCCGGGCCGAGCTCGCGAGCACCTGGGCGCCCGCGGGGACCGTGACGAGCTCTGCCGGGAAGCCCTCCACGAGGTCCCCGACGGCGGAGTCCGCGTCGTAGTCGGGCAGCGGCGTGCCGGGGGCGCCGGCAGCCTCCTCGGCGGGGGACGCAGGCGTGTCACGGGGCCCGGTGGCCCCCTGGACGTCGTCCGGGCCCGCCTGGCAGCCCGCGAGCGTCGTGCCGAGCAGCGCCACGGCGAGGACGACGGCGGACGCGTGGGCGGACGTGTCCGCTCGCCGCGCGCGGGCTCGGGTTCGTGGTGGCACGCGCACACCGTAGCCACCCGGGCGTCCGCGAGCCACCACCTGCCTCGGGGGTGGACCACAGGCGGAGCGACGGGTCGGGACCGGGCACCGGGCGTCCACAGGCGTTCGCGCGCTCGCCCCGCGAGCCGCCGGGACGGGCTGGGATGGGCCTCATGACCACGCTGATCCGGGCCCAGGGCCCGCGCGAGCTCCTCGCCTACGTCCCCTACCGGCTCGGCTACCGTCCCCAGGACAGCGTCGTCCTCGTCGGGCTGCGACCGCCGCGCGGTCGGGTCGGCCTCGTCGTCCGGGTGGACGTGGCTGACGTCGCCGACCTCGAGCACGGCCCGCAGCTCGCGCGCTCCGTCGTCGGGCACCTCGCCGCCGACGGCGCGCAGCGCGTCGTCCTCGTCGTGTACACGGACGCGCCGCTGCGGTCCGGCGGGGTCGGGACCGCCGTCGCGCGGGCCGCCGTCGAGCACTGCCGGGAGGCGGTCGAGCCGCACCACGGTCCCGTGGACGTCTGGGTCGTGTCGCCGAGCGGCTGGTACGCGCTCGACTGCGCCGAGGACGAGTGCTGCCCGCCGGGCGGTCGTCCGCTGCGCGAGCTCGAGTCGAGCGAGGTGGGCGCGCACATGGTGCTCGCGGGGGCCGCGCTCGCGGACTCGCGCGAGGAGGCGCTGCGCATCCCGCGCGCGGGCGCCGACGCGCGGCGGCGTGCGGCGCGCGCCGCACGCCGCGTGCGGGACCGCGCTCGCGAGGGTGGTGCTCCCGGCACCTGGGCCGACCCGGACGCCGGCGCCGTCGCCCGACGTGTCGAGAGCCTGGCCGAGTGGCGCGCGGCGGTCGCCCGCGCGGTCGCGCACGAGCAGGACCGCGCCGGGGGTGAGGCCCTGGGCGCGGGGACCGGTACCGGGCTGCCTCCCGCCACGGTCCTCGGCAGGCTCGCGGCCGGGCTCGAGGCGGTCCCGGTGCGCGACGCGGTGCTCGTCTCGCTCGTGCCCGGGACGGGCGACCTCGCCGACCGCACGGTCCGTGGCGGCGACGTCGACGCCGGGACGGCGCACGCGATCGCGTCGATCGTCGACCCGGCGGCGGGGCTGGCGCCGGACCCGGACGTGACCGGCCCCGCCCGCGCCGTGCTCGAGGCGGTCGTGGCCCACGCGCCGCGCGGGAGCACCGCCCCGGCGCTCACGCTCCTCGCGCTCGTCGCCTGGTGGCACGGGGACGGCGGCAGGGCGGGACGGCGGCTCGAGGAGGCCCTCGCGGAGGACCCGACGTACCGGCTCGCCCTCCTGCTGTCGAGCGCGCTCGACGCGGGGGTCGCGCCGGGCTGGATCCGCGCCGACGTGTGAGCCGCGGCGCGCGGGTTCGGGTAGGTTCGACCGCAACACGACCTGCGGTCGCCGCCCGCGGCCGACCGCGCCCACGATCCGTTCCCGGAGGACACATGAGCGTCGTCGTCGCGCACCTGAGCACGCCCGAGGGTCGTGAGGCCCTCGACAGCGCGGCTACCGAGGCCGTCCGCCGCGGCACCGAGCTCGTGGTCGTCGTCACGGAGGCGTCGACCTCGACGCCCGAGCTCGTCGCCGCGCACGAGGACGACCTGCGCCGGGTCGAGGAGCGGCTCGAGGGGACGGGGACGACGCTGCGCCGCGAGCGGGGGACGTCCGACCTCGCCGAGGACCTCGTGAGCGCCGCCGAGCGGTCCTCGGCGGACCTCATCGTCATCGGCCTGCGCCGTCGCAGCCCGGTCGGCAAGCTCATCCTCGGGTCGAACGCGCAGCGCATCCTGCTCGACGCGCCCTGCCCGGTGCTCGCCGTCAAGCCCGAGCGTGCGGGGGCCTGAGCAGGGAATCTTCGCGGGTGCCCGGCCGTTGTACAGGCCAGGACCCGGGTGTCGGACGTCGCCGAGACGTGGTGCGCGGGCCGGCCGCGAGGCGGTCAGGTCCGACCTCACCTCGTGTCGCGGCGTCCGGTGCACGGATCGCCGGTACAATATAGGTATCCGCTAGAGCCCGACGACTCACCGTGAGAGTCCACGAGAAGCCCGCACTTCACGGTTCACGTCCCCGCTCCGGCGGCCCTACCGCCCCCCATGATTGCCGAAAGGTCGGTTTGTGGCGCCCTCAACCCCGATTTCCGCACTCCCGCGAGAGTTCGAGCACCCCGCCCTGCAGGAGCTCCTGCGGCGCGGCAGCGCGAACGGTCGCGTCGACGCCGAGAGCTTCCGCACCGCGTGCGAGCAGGCCGCCGTCAACGACGCCAAGCGGCTGAAGGCGGTCTTCCGCGCGCTCGCAGGCGCCGGCGTCGAGGTCGACATCCCGACCACGACGAAGGTCGCCGCGGCGGCGTCGCCGCGCAGCACGACGACGGCGCGCACCAAGCCCGCGGCGGCGAAGTCCGCGTCGGCGACCAAGCGCACGACGACCGCCACCAAGGCCGCCCCGGCCGCCGAGGGCGACGCGGCCGAGGCCGCTCCGTCCACCGGCCCCGCGAAGCCCGCCGCGCGCAAGACCGCGGCCAAGGCGCCGGCCAAGGCGAAGGCGACGCCCGCGCGCGCCAAGAAGAAGGACGACGACGAGGACGACGCCGAGGTCGAGGTCGAGGACCTCGAGATCGACGTGACCGAGGACGACGAGGACGCGGCCGCGGACACGGGCACGAAGAAGCCCGCCGCCGGTGCCGCGACCGAGGAGCCCGAGGAGACGGGCTTCGTCGTGTCGGACGCCGACGAGGACGACGCGCCGGTCCAGCAGGTCGTGACCGCGGGTGCGACCGCGGACCCCGTCAAGGACTACCTCAAGCAGATCGGCAAGGTCGCGCTGCTGAACGCGGAGCAGGAGGTCGAGCTCGCGAAGCGGATCGAGGCCGGCCTGTTCGCGGAGGAGAAGCTCGCGGCCGAGGGCGACGACCTGGACCGCAAGCTCAAGCGTGAGCTGCAGTGGATCGCGCACGACGGCAAGCGGGCGAAGAACCACCTGCTGGAGGCGAACCTGCGTCTGGTGGTGTCGCTGGCCAAGCGGTACACGGGCCGCGGGATGCTGTTCCTGGACCTGATCCAGGAGGGCAACCTCGGTCTGATCCGTGCGGTCGAGAAGTTCGACTACACCAAGGGCTACAAGTTCTCGACGTACGCGACGTGGTGGATCCGTCAGGCGATCACGCGCGCGATGGCGGACCAGGCACGCACCATCCGTATCCCGGTGCACATGGTCGAGGTCATCAACAAGCTCGCGCGCGTGCAGCGGCAGATGCTGCAGGACCTGGGTCGTGAGCCCACGCCCGAGGAGCTCGCCAAGGAGCTCGACATGACCCCGGAGAAGGTCGTCGAGGTCCAGAAGTACGGCCGCGAGCCCATCTCGCTGCACACGCCCCTCGGCGAGGACGGCGACAGCGAGTTCGGCGACCTCATCGAGGACTCCGAGGCGATCGTCCCGGCCGACGCCGTGAGCTTCACGCTCCTGCAGGAGCAGCTCCACCAGGTGCTCGACACGCTCAGCGAGCGCGAGGCGGGCGTCGTCTCGATGCGGTTCGGCCTGTCCGACGGGCAGCCCAAGACGCTCGACGAGATCGGCAAGGTCTACGGCGTGACGCGCGAGCGCATCCGCCAGATCGAGTCCAAGACGATGTCGAAGCTGCGGCACCCGAGCCGCTCGCAGGTCCTGCGCGACTACCTCGACTGACGTCCCGCCCTCGGGCGGCCGGCCCCCACGGCCCGGCCGCCCGACGGCGAGAAGCGTCGAGACGCACGAAGGCCCCGAGGAGATCGGCCGGTTCTAGCGGTCCTCGCAACACCCAGAGTTTCTGGGGGTTGCGGGGACCGTGGCGTTTCAGGACGAGCGTGGGGCGCTCAGGGCGAGATTCTTCGAGGTCTTCGATGACGTCGGGAGTACGACGGTCGCGGCGCGCATGGTCGGGGTGAACCGGCATACCGCTGCGGGGTGGGTGCGTAGGGCTGGTCGCCGCTCGGCAGGTGTCGGCGGTCATGGGCCGCATCCTGGCAGGGGTGAGTACGCGCGTCTTCGGCGTGCTGGTGTGTCTCGGCGGCGTGCCGCCGAGCAGGTCGGCGTCAACGAGCGCACCGCGCGGGACTGGGATCACGGGGTTCGTAAGACACGCAGCTCGCGAACGTATCGCGATGGTCGTCGGGTGGACTACAACACGGGGGTGGCGACTCATGTCGATGTGTCCGAGGCGCTGTCGGCGGCCGCCCTCGAAGCCGGACTGGATCCACGATTCTTGACGTTGACCGAGCGGGAGCTGATCGCGGACCTGCGCCGGGAGGGTGCGTCGTTGCGGGCGATCGGGCGGGCGTTGGGTCGCCCGGCCTCGACGATCAAGCGGGAGATCGATGCGCGGTCCGTGGAGGGCGTCTATCGCCCGTATACGGCGCAGCGGGCTTGGGTCGCGTCCCGCCCGCGCCCCAAGGAATCCAAGCTCGTCCGGCCTGGACCGTTGCGCGAGTACGTGACCGCGAAGCTCGCGATGCGGTGGTCGCCCGAGCAGATCTGTCACGCTCTGGTCACGGAGCATCCGGACGACGAGAGCATGCGGGTGATACAGAGACGATCTACCAGGCGCTCTACGTCCAGGCCCGCGGCGGTCTGAAGCGTGAGGTCGCGACCGCGTTGCGCACGGGACGCACCCGACGCAAGCCCCACCGCAGCCCCGGCCAGCGCACGCCCCGGTTCGTGGACGAGATGGTGATGATCTCCGAACGCCCGCCCGAGGTCGAAGACCGGGCGGTGCCCGGTCACTGGGAAGGCGACCTGATCGTCGGGACCGGGACACGGTCCGCGATCGTGACCCTGGTCGAGCGCACCACTCGCTACGTGATGCTGGGTCACCTGCCCGGCACACACACCGCCGAGGAGGTGCGAGACGTGCTCGTCTCGCTGATCGGGACCCTGCCGGCGCACCTACGCGGCTCGCTGACCTGGGACCAGGGCTGCGAGATGGCCGCGCACAAGCAGTTCACGATCGCCACGGACGTGCCGGTCTACTTCTGCGACCCGCACTCACCTTGGCAGCGCGGCAGCAACGAGAACACCAACGGACTACTACGCCAGTACTTCCCCAAGGGCACCGACCTCAAGGTCTTCGGCCCCGAGGACCTCGAGCCACGTCGCCCAAGAGCTCAACGGACGACCACGCAAGACGCTCGACTGGGATACCCCAGCCGAGCGTCTGCGTGATCTACTGACGGCCACATAGACCATCAGGTGTTGCGAGGACCCCTAGAAACCACCGATCTCCTCGGGGCCTTCGTCGTGTCGTCGGTCGTGGGCCGCCGGACCGGGCGGTGGAGCCGGTCCTCGCGGCGCTCCCGGCAGCCTCGCGCTCGTGGCGCGGCGCCGGGCGGTGCGAGCGGCGGGTCAGCGCGCGCCGTGCTCCGCGAGCAGCTTGTCGGTCTCGTCCTGGATGGACGTCGCGAGGTCGGTGTAGGCGTCGGCGTGCGCCCGCGCGTGGTGGCCGCAGAACAGCAGCTCACCGCTCGGCAGGACCACGCGGACGTACGCCTGGGCCCCGCAGCGGTCGCAGCGGTCGGCCGCGGTCAGCGGTTCGGTGGTGGTCGTCATAGCAGTCACATGAACATCAAACCATCCGGTCCTCAGGATTCGTCCCGTGGGGGCACCGGGTTCGCTACCCGCGAAGCGTCTCGGGTCCGTGCGAGGTCCGTGCCGAGCCGTACCGGGTCGCGTGCCGAGGCCGGAGCCGGGCGGGCCCGCGGCGGGGGAGCGCAACGGTGTGGGCGCGCTCGTCTAGGCTTGCCGCCGTGACGACCACCTCCGCTGAGTCCAGCTACACCGCTCGGCACCTGTCCGTGCTCGAGGGCCTCGAGGCCGTGCGCAAGCGCCCGGGCATGTACATCGGGACCACCGACTCGCGCGGCCTCATGCACTGCCTGTGGGAGATCATCGACAACTCCGTCGACGAGGCGCTCGCCGGGAACTGCTCCAAGATCCTCGTCGTGCTGCACGCCGACTCGTCCGTGACGGTCGAGGACGACGGCCGCGGCATCCCCGTCGACATCGAGCCCAAGACCGGCCTGTCCGGCGTCGAGGTGGTGTTCACCAAGCTGCACGCGGGCGGCAAGTTCGGCGGTGGGTCGTACACCGCGTCGGGCGGTCTGCACGGCGTCGGCGCGTCCGTCGTCAACGCGCTGTCCTCGCGCCTGGACGTCGAGGTCGACCGCGGCGGCAAGACGCACCGCATGACGTTCCACCGCGGCGAGCCCGGCGTCTTCACGGACCCGAAGTCGGGCCCGACTCCCGACGCCCCGTTCGAGCCGTTCGTCTCCGGGTCGGAGCTCGCCGTCGTCGGGAAGACGAAGCGCGGCGTCACGGGTACGCGCGTGCGCTACTGGGCCGACCGTCAGATCTTCCTCAAGACCGCCGTCTTCTCCTACGACGAGCTCGTCACGCGCGTGCGCCAGACGACGTTCCTCGTCCCGGGCCTCGAGATCACCGTGCGCGACGAGCGCGGCGTCCCCGGGACGCCGGGGGAGTCCGGGCCGCACGAGGAGACGTTCGTGCACACCGGCGGGTCGGTCGACTTCGTCGACTTCCTCGCGCCGGACACGCCCGTCACCGCGACCTGGCACCTCACCGGCTCCGGGTCCTTCAGCGAGACCGTCCCGGTGCTCGACGACCGCGGCCACATGACGCCGCAGGCCGTCCAGCGCGACTGCGAGGTCGACGTCGCGCTCCGCTGGGGCACGGGCTACGAGACCGAGGTCCGCAGCTTCGTCAACATCATCGCCACGCCCAAGGGCGGCTCCCACCTCGGCGGGTTCGAGCAGGGCCTGCTCAAGGTGCTGCGCAAGTCCGTCGAGACCAACGCGCGCCGCCTCAAGGTCTCGACGAAGGACGCCTCCGAGCGCATCGAGAAGGACGACGTCCTCGCGGGCCTGACCGCCGTCGTGACCGTCCGCCTCGCGGAGCCGCAGTTCGAGGGCCAGACCAAGGAAGTGCTCGGCACCGCGCCCGTGCGCGGCATCGTGTCGCGCGTGGTGGAGAAGGAGCTGAACGCCCTCCTCACGTCGACCAAGCGCGACGAGAAGACGCAGGCCGCGCTGCTGCTCGACAAGGTCGTGGCGGAGATGCGCGCGCGCATCACGGCACGCAAGCAGAAGGAGATCTCGCGGCGCAAGAACGCGCTCGAGACGTCGTCCCTGCCGGCCAAGCTCGTCGACTGCCGCAGCGACGACGTCGAGCGCAGCGAGCTGTTCATCGTCGAGGGCGACAGCGCGCTCGGCACCGCGCGCCTCGCGCGCAGCTCCGACTTCCAGGCGCTGCTGCCCATCCGCGGCAAGATCCTCAACGTGCAGAAGGCGTCCGTGAGCGACATGCTCCGCAACGCCGAGTGCACCGCGATCATCCAGGTCCTCGGTGCCGGCTCCGGGCGGTCGTTCGACCTCGAGGCCGCGCGCTACGGCAAGATCGTGCTCATGACGGACGCGGACGTCGACGGCGCCCACATCCGCACCCTGCTGCTCACGCTCTTCTACCGGTACATGAAGCCGCTCGTCGAGGCGGGCCGCGTGTTCGCGGCCGTGCCGCCGCTGCACCGGATCGAGGTCATCGGTGCTGGCCGTCGCAAGAACGAGTACATCTACACGTACTCCGAGGCCGAGCTCGCCGCGACCCTCAAGAAGCTCGACAAGGCCGGGCGCCGCTACAAGGACGACATCCAGCGGTACAAGGGCCTGGGGGAGATGGACGCCGACCAGCTCGCCGAGACGACGATGGACCCACGCCACCGCACCCTGCGTCGCGTCACGGCCGAGCACGCCGAGGCGGCGGAGCGCGTGTTCGAGCTGCTCATGGGCAGCGACGTCGCGCCGCGCAAGGAGTTCATCGTCGCGGGGGCGGCCGAGCTGGACCACGCCCGCATCGACGTCTGACGGTGACCGCCGGACAGGACGCGCGCCGGTCCGACGAGGCCGACGTCGCGCGCCGCCTGCGTCGTGTCGTCCTGGTCGTCGCGGCGCTCAACCTGGCGTACTTCGTCGTCGAGCTGACCGTCGCGCTCGCGGCGGGGTCGGTGTCGCTGCTCGCCGACAGCGTCGACTTCCTCGAGGACACGGCGATCAACCTGCTCATCGCCGTCGCGCTGGGCTTCCCGCTCGCGCGGCGCGCGGCCCTGGGCAAGGTCATGGCGCTGCTCATCCTCGGTCCCGCCCTCTTCGCGGCGTGGGAGGCCGTGCAGCGCTTCGGCGACCCGACGGCGCCCCACGTCGTGCCGCTCGTCCTCGCCTCGCTCGGGGCGATCGTCGTCAACGGCGTGTGCGCGTGGCTCCTGGTGCGGGTACGGCACCACGGCGGGTCGCTCAGCCGGGCGGCGTTCCTGTCGGCGCGCAACGACGTGCTCGTCAACGTCGCCGTCATCGCGATGGGGCTCGTGACCGCGTGGACCGGCTCCGGCTGGCCGGACCTCGTGCTCGGGTGCGGGATCATCCTCCTCGCGCTCCACTCCGCCTACGAGGTCTGGGAGGTCAGCGAGGAGGAGCGGCTGGCCGCCAAGGCCGTCGCGGGGGAGGAGATCGGATGACGGTGCGTCGTCCGACTGGCGGGCGTCCGGGCGCGCGTCCGCGCACGCTCCGTACGCTGTCGTCGTGACCCTCCGAACTCTCCGCGACGCCTCCGCGCGCCCGCTCACCGCCCTGACCGCCGTCCTGCTCGCCGCGGGGCTGCTGGCCGGGTGCTCCTCTACCGACGAGCCGGCCGCCGACGCCGCGTCGCCGTCCACGTCGACCGCGAGCGAGGAGTCGAGCGCCCCGGCCGACGACGCGACGGACGAGGCGTCCGACGACGAGTCGGACGACGCCGAGGACGCCCCCGAGTTCTCGTACGAGGGGCGCGCCGGCGCCACCGCGCTCGACCTGCTGCTCGAGGCGGACCCGTCCGCCCAGGTGACCGGCGAGGGCGAGAACGCGTTCGTCACGGCGATCGACGGCGTCGCGGCCGACCCGGACAGCGAGTTCTGGGCGCTGTACGTGAACGACGAGATGGCTACCGTGGGAGCAGGATCCCTCGAGACCAAGGACGGGGACGAGATCACGTGGAAGCTCGAGACGTTCACCTCGTGACGGGTTCGCAGGCCTCGATGGTGACCCGTTGGTGGCGCCCGGCGCTCGTCGTGGCGCTCGCGGCGCTCGCCGTCGTCTGGCGGCTCGTGCGCGCCGACCTGGGCGCGCCCGCCAACCTCGAGCTCGTCACGGCCGCGACGTTCGCGGCGACGTTCCTGCTGCGCTCGCGCTGGGCGTTCGTCGTGCCGCTGGCCGTGACGGTCGTGTCCGACGTCGTGCTCGGCAACACGGCGATCGCGCTCTTCACGTGGAGCGCCTGGCTCGTGGTCGGGCTGGGCTCGCTGCTCGCGCGGAACACGACCGGGTGGCGCCGGGTCGGCGCGGGCGCCGCGTTCGGCGTCGCGGGCTCGCTGTGGTTCTTCGCGTGGACCAACTTCGGCGTCTGGTTCCAGGGCCGTGGCGTCTGGTACCCGGCCTCCGTGGACGGGCTCGTCGCGAGCTACGTCGCGGGCCTGCCGTTCCTGCGCACGATGCTGCTGGGCAACCTGGTGCTCGTGCCGCTCGTCGCGGCGGGCACGCTGCTCGTGGACCGGCTCGAGACGGCGCACGGGATGGCCGCAGCCCGGCCCGCCTGACCCGCGCGGTAGCGTGGTCCGTGCCGGACAGCCGCATGTGCCGAACCGGCGACCGGCTCGTTCGCGGCAGGAGGAGGACACCCATGGCGGGACACCGGATCTTCGGGACGAGCTTCGCGAGCATCTACCCGCTCTACGTGACCAAGGTGGAGCGCAAGGGGCGCTCGACGGACGAGCTCGACCAGGTCGTCCGCTGGCTCACCGGCTACGACGACGCCGGCCTGGCGCAGGCGATCGCGGACGAGATCACGCTCGAGGAGTTCTTCGACCGGGCACCGGCGATGAACCCGAACGCCTCGCTCATCACCGGGGTGATCTGCGGCGTCCGGGTCGAGGACATCGACGACCCGCTCATGCAGAAGATCCGCTACCTCGACAAGCTCGTCGACGAGGTCGCGCGCGGCAAGAAGATGACGTCGATCCTGCGCGGCGAGCCGGCGGCCGCCTCGTAGCGCCGGCGAGGTCTCAGCCGAGCTGCTCCGCGATCCCCACGATGACGCCGCCGGGTCCGCGGAGGTAGCAGAGCCGGTAGACGCCCTCGTACTCGACGATCTCCCCCATCACCACGCCGCCGTGGGGCCCGAGGCGCCGCACCGTGTCGTCGATGTCGTCGACGGCGAACATCACCCGGTGCAGGCCCAGCACGTTCGGCGGGGCCGTGCTCAGGGCGAGGTCGAGCGGCGCTGGCGCGTGGTACCGGGTGAGCTCGAGGCGCCCGTGCCCGTCGGGGACGCGCATCATCGCGATCTCCGACCGCAGGCCGTCGAGCCCGACGACGCGCTCGGCCCACCGGCCTTCGATCGTCATCCGGTTCTCGAGCTCCATCCCGAGCTCGGCGAAGAACGCGACGGCCGCGTCGAGGTCGTCGACGACGACCGCCACGTTGTCGAGTCGCTGGATCGTCATGGGCACGTCTCCTGAGGTCGGTTTCCTGGGGTGCGGACTCGTGGGTCCGGGGTGCATGGGCTCCGAGCCGCCGGGCGCCGACGGGCTCTCGTGCCCGATGGCGCTCCTGGATCAGGCGTCCTGCCCGACGCCGCGTCCCGGCTCGCTCATGTCACCCGTCCCTGGGGTGCCGGCGGCGAGGCCGTAGCGCAGCAGGACGGTCCCGTGGGGGCTGGGTGCCGGTGGTTCGAGGAGGGTGAGGTTCGTGGGGACGGCGCCGCCGTCGAACACCGACTTGCCCGTGCCGAGCACGATGGGGTGCACCCACAGGTCGAGCCGGTCGAAAAGCCTCTCGTGCAGCAGCGTCTGCACCAGGTCGAGGCTGCCGACGACCTTGACGTGCTCGTGCCGGTCGCGCACCTCGCGCACCGCGGCAGGCAGGTCCGGGCCGAGCAACGTCGACCCGTCCCACGGCAGGTCAGGCGTGCCGTGCGACGCGACGTACTTGGGGACGCGGTTGAACAGTGCCGCGAAGTCGTCGTCCTGCCCGCCCTCCTGGAACGGCCAGTACGACGCGAAGATGTCGTACGTGCGCCGTCCGAGCAGCAGCGCGTCCGTGCCCTCGTACGCCGCGGCGATCTGCGCGCCCGCGACGTCGTCGATCAGCGGCGCCTGCCAGCCGCCGAACGCGAACCCGCCCTCCGGGTCCTCCTCCGGCCCGCCGGGCGCCTGCCCGACGAGGTCGAGAGTCGTGAACAGCTCGATCTCGATCGATCCCATGGCCCGCTCCGGTGTGCTCGTCGTCTGGGTCGAGGGGTAGACCGGTGGCCGTCGAAGAACTCATCGCGCTCGCCCGGTCGATCATCTCCAAACCTGTGGACAACCCGTGCTCACGCCGCCGTGCCGTCTAGCGTTCGAGCCAGGAGCACACACGGCCTGGAGGATCAACTTGCACACCCTGCACGAGCACACGACCACGACCGATGTCGCGCGGCACCGTTCCGGCGAGCCGGCTGCGCCCGGCCGGACGACATCCGTCGGCCACGGGATCGCGGGCCTCGCCCTCGTCGGCCTGCTCCTTGCGCTGAGCGGCTGCGCCTTCCCCCACGACATCGCGACCCACGACGACTCGGGTGATGCGGTGCCGGCACAGAGCGAGGGTGCGCCGACGACCTCCGCACTTCCTACGGACCAGGACTTCTCGATCGTCTCGGGCCAGCCGATCGCGACGCCGTGCTGGTCCTACGAGGGCCCGCGGACGTTCGTGAACAACATCTCGTCCGACGACGAGAACCTGTGCCTGGGCGCACTCGAGCTCTGGGGAGAGGTCACCGATGGCGCAGTGGTGCCGACGGGAGTCGGAGCGGTCTACGGTCGGGTGAAGGTCGAACCAGTGCGCGTCTCGACGTCCGACGCGTGGGGAGTCGGGACCGACCTCGACCGCGCCGTCGACGCCCTCGCGGACTCGTACTTCGCGGAGAACGGCACGATCCTCAGTCTGCACGAACCGACCACCCTCGGCGGTGTCCCGGCGAACATCACGCGGGTCGAAGGCACCTTCGCGGAGACGCGGACGAAGGCCTTCATCACCGCGTTCGCACCAGAGCCGTTCACGCCGGGCGACGACGCGGTCCAGTTCTTCGTGATCGGGATCGCACCCCCTACGACAACGGCGACGAACTCATCGAGCAGGTCGTGAGTACCTGGAGGTGGGCCTGACCTCCTGCCCGTGAGCTCCAGAACCCTGAGGCTGTCAGACGCTGAAGTACTTCGCCTCGGGGTGGTGGAACACGAACGCGTCGGTCGACTGCTCCGGGTGGAGCTGGAGCTCCGCCGAGAGCTCGACCCCCACGCGCTCGGGGCGCAGGAGCTCGACGACCTTGGTGCGGTCCTCCATGTCCGGGCAGGCGGGGTAGCCGAGGGAGAAGCGGGCGCCGCGGTACTCGAGCTTGAACATGCCCTCGACCTCGGTGGGGTCCTCGTCGGCGAACCCGAGCTCGTCGCGGACGCGGGTGTGCCACATCTCCGCCAGGGCCTCGGTCAGCTGCACGGACAGGCCGTGGAGCTCCATGTACTCGCGGTACTGGTTCGCGGCGAAGAGCTTCGCGGTGTAGGGCTCGACGGTCGCACCCATCGTGACGAGCTGGACGGGCAGCACGTCGTACCGGCCGGTCTCCTCGACCCACGACCGCGGCTTGACGAAGTCGGCGAGGCACAGGTGCCGGTCGCGGCGCTGGCGCGGGAACGTGAAGCGCAGCCGCTCGGTCCCCGGCTCGCCGCCCGACCCGCCGTCGGGCGCACCGATCCCTGCGAGCCCGGCGCCGTGGTGCGCGACGACGACGTCGTCGCCCTCCGACCAGACCGGGAAGTACCCGTACACGACCGACGGGTTCACGACGCCGTCGGTGCGGATGCGCTCGTACCAGGACTTGAGCCGGGGGCGGCCCTCGGTCTCGACGAGCTCCTCGTACGACGCGCCCTCGTCGCCGCGCCCCGGCTTCAGGCCCCACTGGCCCATGAACGTCGCGCGCTCGTCGAGGAACGCCGCGTACTCGGCGAGCTGCACGCCCTTGACGAGGCGCGTGCCCCAGAACGGGGGAGCGGGCACCGGGTTGTCGGCCGCGACGTCGGACCGCGCGGGCAGGTCCTCGACGGGCGTCTCGGTCACGGTGACCACGGCGTGGCGGCGCGTCTTGAGCGCGGGCAGCCCGACGGCGTCGGGCGACTCGCCGCGCGCCACGCGGACGAGCGGCTCCATGAGGCGCAGGCCCTCGAACGCGTCGCGCGCGTACCGGACGACGCCGGGGAACTGGCCCGCGAGGTCGTCCTCGACGTAGGTGCGCGTGAGCGCGGCGCCGCCGAGGAGCACGGGCCAGCGCCCGGCGAGCCCGCGCGACGCGAGCTCCTCGAGGTTCTCCTTCATGACGACCGTCGACTTCACGAGGAGGCCGGACATGCCGATCACGTCGGCGTCGTGCTGCTCCGCGGCCTCGATCATGGCCGAGATCGGCTGCTTGATGCCGATGTTGACGACGGTGTAGCCGTTGTTCGTGAGGATGATGTCGACGAGGTTCTTGCCGATGTCGTGCACGTCGCCGCGCACGGTCGCGAGGACGATCGTGCCCTTGGACCCGGTCGAGCCCTCGATCTTCTCCATGTGCGGCTCGAGGTAGGCGACGGCCGTCTTCATGACCTCGGCGGACTGGAGCACGAACGGGAGCTGCATCTCGCCGCGCCCGAAGAGGTCGCCCACGACCTTCATGCCCTCGAGCAGGTGGTCGTTGACGATGTCGAGGGCCTTGAGCCCGGACGCCATCGCGGTGTCGAGGTCCTCCTCGAGGCCCTTCCGTGCGCCGTCGACGATCCGGCGCTCGAGCCGCTCGCCGACCGGCAGCGCGGCGAGCTCCGCGGCGCGCTGGTCCTTGAGCGCCGCCGAGTCCACGCCCTCGAACAGCTCCAGGAGCCGAGCGAGCGGGTCGTGCACGAGGTTCCCCTCGTCGTCGTACCGCCGCCGGTCCCACACGAGGTCGAGCGCGGCCTCGCGCTGCTCGGCGGGGATCTGCGCGAGGGGGAGGATCTTCGCGGCGTGCACGATCGCGGAGTCCAGGCCGGCCTCGACGGCCTCGTGGAGGAACACGGAGTTGAGCACGGTGCGCGCCGCGGGGTTGAGCCCGAACGACACGTTCGACACCCCGAGCGTCGTGTGGATGCCGGGGTAGCGGCGCGTGATCTCGCGGATCGCCTCGATCGTCTCGATCGCGTCGCGGCGCGTCTCCTCCTGGCCCGTGGCGATGGGGAACGTCAGGGCGTCGACGATGATGTCGTCCACGCGCATGCCCCAGTCGCGCGTGAGCGTCTCGACGAGCCGGGTCGCGATCTCCACCTTTCCCGACGCGGTGCGCGCCTGGCCCTCCTCGTCGATCGTCAGCGCGACGACGGCCGCGCCGTGCTCGACGACGTGCGGCATGATCCGCGCGAACCGCGACGTCGGGCCGTCGCCGTCCTCGAAGTTCACCGAGTTCACGACGGCGCGCCCGCCGACGAGCTCGAGCCCCGCCGCGATCACCTCGGGCTCGGTCGAGTCGATGACGAGCGGGAGCGTCGACGCGCTCGCGAGGCGCGAGACGACCTGCTTCACGTCCGCGACGCCGTCGCGGCCCACGTAGTCGATGCACACGTCGAGCAGGTGCGCGCCGTCGCGCGTCTGCGCCCGCGCGATCTCGACGCACTCGTCCCAGTTCTCCGCGAGCATCGCCTCGCGGAACGCCTTCGACCCGTTGGCGTTCGTCCGCTCGCCGATCGCGAGGAACGACGCGTCCTGGTGCAGGTCCGTGTGCGAGTACAGGCTCGCGACGCCGTTCTCCCGCTCCGGGTGCCGCTCGACGACGGGCCGCGCACGCACCGCCTCGACGACGCGGCGCAGGTGCTCGGGCGTGGTGCCGCAGCAGCCTCCGACGAGCCCCAGGCCGAACTCGGTGACGAACTGCGTGTGCGCGGCTGCGAGCTCGTCGGGCGTGAGCGGGTACGTCGCGCCGTTCGGGCCCAGCACGGGCAGCCCGGCGTTCGGCATGCACGTCACGGGGATCTCGGCGTGCCGCGACAGGTGGCGCAGGTGCTCGCTCATCTCCGCCGGGCCGGTCGCGCAGTTGAGCCCGATCGCGTCGACGTCGAGCGCCTGGAGCGTCGTGAGCGCGGCCCCGATCTCCGAGCCCATGAGCATCGTGCCCGTGGTCTCGACCGTGACCTGGACGATGACGGGGACCTCGCGCCCGACGTCGCGCATCGCGTTCCGGGAGCCCGTCACGGCGGCCTTCGCCTGGAGCAGGTCCTGGCTCGTCTCGACCAGGATCGCGTCGACCCCGCCCTCCAGCAGCCCCGCGGCCTGCTCGGCGAACGTGTCGCGCAGGTGCGCGTACGTCGTGTGCCCGAGGCTCGGCAGCTTGGTCCCCGGCCCCATCGAGCCCAGCACCCAGCGCGGCTGCTCGTCGGTCGCGAACGCGTCGGCCCGTTCGCGCGCGATCCTCGCCCCGGCCGCGGCGAGCTCGCGGATCCGGTCGTCGATGTCGTAGTCCGACAGGTTCGACCAGTTGGCGCCGAACGTGTTCGTCTCGATCGCGTCGACGCCGACCTCGAGGTAGGCGTCGTGCACCGCGGCGATGATGTCGGGCCGCGAGACGTTGAGGATCTCGTTGCAGCCCTCGAGCCCTTGGTAGTCCTCGAGCGTCGGGTCCTGCTCCTGGATCATCGTTCCCATCGCGCCGTCGGCGACGACGACGCGCGTGCGCAGCGCGTCGGCAAGGGCCCGGGAACGGGCGTCGGCGAGGTCCTGGGGTACGACGATCGGCATGCTACGCAGCGTAGATCGCGCCCGCCCGGTCGTGGGGAGCCGTCTCAGCGGACCGCCGTGCTCGGCGAGGGATGCACTCCCGATCGAGAGTCGCACCTCGACGTGCGTCCTTCGCGCGGCGGTGCATCCCTCACCGGGTGACCGGGTGACGGGGAACACGAAAAGCGCGTGCCCGACGGCGCGGACGCACCTACCGTGGTCGGCATGTCCTCTCCCGCGACCGACCAGGTCGAGAACCCGGCCCCCGCGACGCTCGCTCCGATCGCGGAGCGCGCCGCCGCGCCGTCGACCCTCCCGGCCGTCACGGCGGGCGACCTGACCTGGCGGCATGCCGTGCCGGCCGACGCGCCCGCGCTGCTCGTCCTGCGCAACGGCATCGCCGCGGCGGACCAGGAGCCGTACCGCGAGACGATCGGCGAGGTCGAGGAGCTGTTCACCGCGCCGTGGCGCGACCTCGCGACCGACTCGCTCGTCGGGGTCGACGCCGACGGCACGCTGCGCGCGTACGCGCTGGTCGACACCAACCCGGGGGACGCGAACACCGTGCGCGCGTTCCTCTGGGGCGGCGTCCATCCCACCCATCGCGGGCGCGGGGTCGGGCGCGAGCTGTTCGCGTGGGAGATCGCGCGCGGGCGCCAGCTGCTCGCAGCGAGCGGCAAGGAGCTGCCCGGGCGCCTGCTCACCTACGGCGAGGACACCGACCCGCCGGCGAAGGCGCGGCTCTACGCGCGCTTCGGGCTCGAGACCCGCCGCTTCTACTCCGACCTGCGCCGCGACCTGTCCGCGCCCCTCCCCGACGTGCCGCTCGACGGGTCGCTGCGCCTCGTGCCGTGGTCGGACGAGCTCGACGAGGCGACCAGGCTCGCGCACAACGACGCGTTCCGCGACCACTGGGGGAGCGAGCCCCGCACCGCCGAGGCGTGGACGCACGGGCGCAGCGAGTTCGCGCCCCAGTGGTCCTTCCTCGTGGTCGACGATGCGCCCGACGTCGACGCGCTCCTCGCCGACCCGACGACGGACGCCGAGACCGCCGCGGCCCTGCGCGCCGGCGAGCCGCTCGTCGTCGGCTACGAGATGGCCGGCCGCTACGACGAGGACTTCCCCGTGCGCGGCTACACGTTCGGCTACACCGAGATCCTCGGCGTGCGCAGCGCGTACCGGGGGCGTCGCGTCGCCGTCGCGGCGCTCGCGGCCGGGATGCGCGCCTTCGCCGCGGACGGCATGCAGTACGCCGCGCTCGACGTCGACACCGAGAACCCGTCCGGCGCGCACGGCCTCTACGCGAGCCTGGGCTACGAGAAGGTGACAGGCTCGCGCATGTACTCGATCGAGCTCTAGCGAGCCCCGGCCGGGCTCCGGGACCGGCGTGCGACGCCGGAGGAGGTGGCGACGATGCCCGAGGTGGCCGTGGAGACGCTCGTGCCGCTCGGCCCGGACGGGGCGTGGGAGGCCTGGACGCGGCCCGACCGGCTCGCGACCTGGTGGTGGCCCATGTTCCCGGACACGGTCTACGACCTCGACCCCCGCCCCGGCGGCAGCTACCGCTTCGAGACGGCGACCGGCGGGTTCGGCGCTCGCGGTGACGTCGTCGCGGCCGACCGCCCGGACCGCCTCGTGCTCACCTGGACGTGGCTCGACCACGGCGCCGACGACGGCGGTCCCGACCCCGTCACCGTGACGTTCGAGCCGTCGGGCACGAGGACGCTCGTGCGCGTCGTCCACGAGACGGCAGAGGAGAACCGGGACCCCTACGCCGAGGGCTGGCGCGACTGCCTCGCACGGCTGGGGACGCTGGTCGACGGATCCTGACCGAGGTCAGAGGGTCGACGCGGACAGCGCGTTGCAGTCCTGGAGCGTGCCGCCGTTGTAGCCGATGGTGAACCAGCGCTGGCGCTGCTCGCTCGACCCGTGGGTCCAGCCCTCGGGATTCACCTGGCCGGTCGCGGCCTCCTGGATGCGGTCGTCGCCGACGGCGGACGCAGCCGACAGGGCGTCGTTCAGCTCCTGCTCGGTGATGGGGGCGAGGAACATGACGTCGGTGTCCGGGTCGGGGGTGCTGGCGGCGTGGCCGGCCCACATGCCGGCGAGGCAGTCGGCCATGAGCTCGATGCGCACGGAGTCGGACTCGGGGCCGGTGCCCTGCCGGTTCGCCGCGTCCATCGCGCCGACGAGCTGCTCGATGTGGTGGCCGAACTCGTGCGCGACGACGTACATCTCCGCGAGGCCGCCGTCGTTGGCGCCGAACCGGCTCGTGAGGTCGTCGTAGAAGCCGAGGTCGATGTAGACGGTCTGGTCGGGCGGGCAGTAGAACGGCCCGACGGCGCTCGTCGCCGCGCCGCAGCCGGTCGAGACCTGCCCGGTGAAGCTCACGACCTCGGGCAGGTCGTACGTGACGCCCGCCTGCTCGGGGAGCGCGTCGGTCCAGTACGCGTCGAGCGACTGCACGGTGCCGTTGAGGCGGCACTCGCGCGTCGTGTTCGCCTCCTCGGCCGTGCACGCGTCGATGTACTCCTGCTGGCCCTCGCCGTACGCGCCCGAGTCGGACCCGTCGCCGCCCGTGAGCGCGCTGAGGTCGACACCGGTCTGGTTGCCGACGAACGCGATGAGCAGCGCGACGAGCACGGCCCCGATCCCGCCGCCCGCGATCATCGTGCCGCGCCGACCGCCGCCCTTGCGGACCCGTCCGCCCTCGAACGAGCCACCCTCCTGGAAAGTCACAGGTCAACGCTACCGCCGGGCCGTGCGCCAGGCGTCCTGGTGCGGGTGCCCGGCCGGCGCGCGAGCACGATCCCGGTGCCGAGCACCGCTCTCGCACGGGCCCCTGGCGGAATGGGGTGGGACGCGACGCCGGGCCCCCGTAGAATCGACGAGGCCCGGACGCCGGGGCGCACGCGCCCCGGCCCCACGACGAGCCGCCGGCCGACCGGCCGGGAGAGGGCCGTCGTCGGGCACCCGCACCACCCGAGAGGACCCTCCCGTGATCACCGCTCACGGCGTCGAGCTGCGCGTCGGCGCCCGCGTCCTGCTGCACGAGGCGAACTTTCAGATCGCCTCGGGCGACCGGATCGGACTCGTCGGGCGCAACGGCGCCGGCAAGACGACCCTGACCAAGACGCTCGCGGGGGAGACCCAGCCGACGGCCGGGAAGATCACGCGCGGCAACGACATCGGCTATCTGCCGCAGGACCCGCGCACGGGAGACCTCGACGTCATCGCGATGGACCGCGTGCTCTCGGCCCGCAACCTCGACAAGATCGTGCGCCAGATGCGCGAGACCGAGGGCGCGATGGCGAGCGCCGATGTCGAGACGCACGAGGCCGCGATGGAGCGCTACCCGAAGCTCGAGGCGCGCTTCCTCGCCGCGGGCGGCTACGCGGCCGAGAGCGAGGCGCACCGCATCACGAGCAACCTCGGCCTCGACGACCGGGTGCTCGGGCAGCCGCTGAGCACGCTGTCCGGCGGTCAGCGCCGCCGCATCGAGCTCGCGCGCATCCTGTTCTCCGGGGTCGAGACGCTGCTCCTCGACGAGCCGACCAACCACCTCGACGCGGACTCGATCATCTGGCTGCGCGACTACCTCAAGTCGTACGGCGGCGGGTTCGTCGTGATCTCCCACGACGTCGAGCTGCTGCGCGCCACCGTGAACAAGGTCTTCCACCTCGACGCGAACCGCGGGGAGCTCGACCAGTACAACCTCGGGTGGGACGCGTACCTGGCGCAGCGCGAGTCCGACGAGCGCCGCCGCCGTCGCGAGCGGCAGAACGCCGAGAAGAAGGCGGGCGCGCTGCTCGCCCAGGGCGAGAAGATGCGCGCCAAGGCCACCAAGGCTGTGGCCGCGCAGCAGATGATGCGCCGCGCCGAGAAGATGCTCGCGGGCATCGAGGGCGAGCGTCAGACCGACAAGGTCGCCAAGCTGCGGTTCCCCAAGCCGGCCCCGTGCGGACGCACGCCGCTCACCGCGAGCGGGCTGTCCAAGGCGTACGGGTCGCAGGAGGTGTTCGCGGGCGTCGACCTCGCGATCGACCGCGGCAGCCGCGTCGTCGTGCTCGGCCTCAACGGCGCCGGCAAGACGACGCTCCTGCGGATCCTCGGCGGCGTCGAGAAGCCGGACACGGGCGAGGTCCACCCTGGGCACGGTCTGAAGATCGGCTACTACGCCCAGGAGCACGACACGCTCGACATGGACGCGACCGTCGTCGAGAACTTGCGCCACGCCGCGCCCGACCTCACCGACACGCAGGTGCGCTCCGTGCTCGGGTCGTTCCTGTTCTCCGGCGACGACGCGGACAAGCCGACGAACGTGCTGTCCGGCGGGGAGAAGACGCGCCTCGCGCTCGCGACGCTCGTCGTCTCGGCGGCGAACGTGCTGCTCCTCGACGAGCCGACGAACAACCTCGACCCGGCTTCGCGCGCCGAGATCCTCGGGGCGCTCAAGACGTACGAGGGCGCGGTCGTCATGGTCACGCACGACGACGGCGCGGTCGAGGCGCTCGAGCCCGAGCGCGTCCTGCTGCTGCCGGACGGCGACGAGGACCTGTGGAGCGACGACTACGCGGAGCTCGTCTCGCTGGCCTGAGCGGGCCGGTCCTGCGCGGTCTCGCGGCCCGCGCCGAGCTGGGCGTCGACGAGGGCGTCCTCCTCGTCCTCGGCGCTTGGCCGGCGGCTGCGCGGCTCGCGACGTGCGCGGGTGCCGGCGGGGTCCTGGGCGGCGAGCAGGTCGCCTGCCGTGAGCGTCGTCTCCTCGCCGCGCGCGTCGCGGCGGTCGCGGCGGACCAGGAGCCAGAACCCGGCGACCGCGCCGATCGCGAACACGCCCCACTGGAACGCGTACGACAGGTGCGACCCCGGGTCGGTGTCGGGCTTGGGCAGCGCCTCCAGCGCCTCGGCCGCGGGCGGCACCTCGGTGCGGAGCTGGCCGTACGCGCCGACGGTCCGGCCCTCGGCCCACGCGGTGCCGTCGGGCCCGGCGGCGAGCACCTGGTCGGTCGCGATCGCCTGGACCTGCCCGTCGGGAGCGTCCCGGCCCGACGGCGGCTCGTCGCCCCGCAGCGTGACGGTCGCCTCGACCTCGCCCTCCGGGGGCACGGGGACGTCACCCGGCGTGACGGCGTCGCTGCCGAGCGGCACGAACCCCCGGTCGACGACCACGACGAGCCCGTCGGGCGCGGACGGCGTGGGGTCCGTCACGAACGGGACGAGCACGTGGAACCCGGGGCTGCCGCCGACGGGGCGGTTGCGCAGGAGGACGGTCGCGTCGGTCTCGTAGCGGCCGACGAGCGTCACGGGGCGCCAGAGGTCGGCCTCGTCGAGCGTGGCGCCCGGACCGTCCAGGACGTCGTCGACCGGGACGGGCTCGGACGTGTAGTTCGTCTCGATGCGGTCGATCTCCGCCTCGCGCGAGACGTACCGGTTCCACTGCCAGCGCCCCGCCACGAGGCACAGCGCGACGAGGACGACGACCCCGACCGCGAGGGTCACCCACTGGCGCGGCGTGCGCGGCTGGTGGGCCTCCGCGGTGGCGCGCTCCGGCGTCGGGCCGCCGGGGTCGCCTCCCACCAGGCCCCCCGGTCTCCCCGGGGGCGTGGCCTGCGTCACGGGGCCGCCCGGCGCTCGAGCTCGTCGACCGGCACGGTCGAGCGCCAGAACGAGCGGGCACCGAGGAACGTCTCCAGGTGCTCGCGGTGCGCGTCGCACGCGAGCCAGACCTTGCGCCGCTCGGGCGTGTGGATCTTGGGATTGTTCCACAGCAGCCCCCACACGGCCGCCTCACGGCAGCCCTTGGCGCTGCACACCAGGTCCTCCTCGCCGACGGGGTCGGCGAGGCCCAGCACATCGGTCACCGGTCGTCCTCCTCGTGGTCCTGCTCGTCGTCGCGCGGTCCTGCGCCGGCGATCCCGTGGGATCCCGGCACCCCGGCCGCGGGCAGCGCGCGGTGCTCCATCGGCGAGGTGTCGTAGTGGGCCTGGTCGCGCCCGGCGTTGGCGATGAGCACCGCGCTGTACGGCAGGACGATCGCCGCGGCGGCGAACACCCAGGTCAGCCAGCTTGGCGCGACGAGGATCGCGGCCACGAAGCACGCGATGCGGATGCCCATCTGGATGAGGTACTTGCGCTCGCGGCGCGACTGGTCGGCGGCCAGCGGCTCCGGGGCTGACGTGATGCTCGGGACCGCCTCGGCCGACCTCCGGGCCGTGCGTCGTGTGCTCACCCCTCCAGTCTACGTTTGTCGGGACCCCACAAAGTGTGGGGGAGCGCTGTGACCGTGGCGCACCGCGCACGACGGCGTCGGCGCACGGTACGGTCGGTGCGGCGTGCTCGCGCGGGCCTGTCACGAGCCCGCGCCAGGCCCACCCGGCACCGGCCGTGCGGGACCCGTCCCCGGCCGCCGACCCACCCGACCGTCCCGAGGAGCCGCACCGTGTCCGAAGCCACCGCACCCGCCCCGCGCACCGTCGTCGTCACCGGCGCGAACCGGGGGATCGGCCGCGCGATCGCCGAGCGGTTCGTGGCGAACGGCGACCGGGTCGCGACCGTCTACCGCGGTGGCGACCTGCCCGAGGGCGTGTTCGGCGCCGTGGCGGACATCACCGACACCGCGGCCGTCGACGCCGCGTTCACCGAGATCGAGAAGGAGCTCGGGCCGGTCGAGGTGCTCGTCGCGAACGCGGGCGTCACGCACGACCAGCTCCTGCTGCGCATGACCGACGAGGACTTCGAGTCCGTGATCGACGTCAACCTCACCGGCACGTTCCGCTGCGTGCGGCGCGTGAGCAAGGGCATGATCCGCCTGCGCCGTGGTCGCATCGTGCTCGTGTCGTCCGTGATCGGCCTCTACGGCGGCGCCGGTCAGGTCAACTACGCGTCGTCCAAGGCCGCGCTCGTCGGCATGGCGCGCTCCATCACGCGCGAGCTCGGGTCGCGCAACATCACGGCGAACGTCGTGGCGCCCGGCTTCATCGACACCGCGATGACGGCCGAGCTGCCCGAGGAGCGCCAGGCCGCCTACAAGGCCGCGATCCCCGCCGGGCGCTTCGCCCAGGCCGACGAGGTCGCCGGGGTCGTGCAGTTCCTCGCGTCCGACGACGCCGCGTACGTCTCCGGGGCGGTCATCCCCGTCGACGGCGGCCTCGGCATGGGTCACTGAGCGGACCCGCGACCGGGCCCGCACGTGGGCTCCTCATGGTGACGGTCACGCCCACGGGTCACCCGCGCGCCCGCACCCCCTCTCTTTCAGTACGCTCAGCCTCAGCGCGCCCGCACGGCGGGTGCACGACGGAAGGAAACCGATGGGTCTGCTCGACGGCAAGAAGCTCCTCATCACCGGAGTGCTCACCGACTCCTCGATCGCATTCCACGCGGCGCGCCTCGCGCAGGAGGAGGGGGCCGAGGTCGTGCTCTCCTCGTTCGGCCGCCAGATGAAGCTCACGCAGGCCTTCGCCAAGCGCCTGCCCGTCGAGGCGCCCGTCGTGCAGCTCGACGTGACGGACGACGACGACCTCGCCGGCCTCGCCGACGCGGTGCGCGAGCACACGGATCGGCTCGACGGCGTCGTGCACTCCATCGGCTTCGCCCCGCAGAGCGTCATGGGCGGCAACTTCCTCTCCGCGACGTGGGAGGACGTGGCCACCGCGCTCCAGGTCTCCACGTTCTCGTACAAGTCCCTCGCGGTCGCCGCGAAGCCGCTCATGACGGACGGTGGTGCCGTGGTCGGCCTCACGTTCGACGCGCAGTTCGCCTGGCCGGTCTACGACTGGATGGGCGTCGCGAAGGCGGGCCTCGAGTCCGCGAACCGCTACCTCGCGCGCGACCTCGGCCCCGACGGCATCCGCGCCAACCTCGTCTCCGCGGGCCCGATCCGCACGACGGCCGCCAAGTCGATCCCCGGGTTCGAGCAGATGGAGGACGGCTGGCCCAAGCGCGCCCCCCTCGGCTGGGACCAGACGACGGCGGAGCCCGCCGCGCGCGCGGTCGTCGCGCTCCTGTCCGACTGGTTCCCGGCGACGACCGGTGAGATCGTGCACGTCGACGGCGGCGTGCACGCCATGGGGCAGTGACTCAGGAGGAGAGCATGGGCGCGGAGACCATCGACGGCGGCGTGCGCCGCCTCGTCCTCCTGCGCCACGCCAAGGCGGAGCCCGGCGGCGGGAGCGTCGACGACGTGCTGCGTCCTCTCGCCCTCAACGGGCGGCGGCAGGCGGTCCGCGTCGGCGGCGCACTGCGCGAGACGGGGCTCGTCCCCGAGCGCGTCCTGTGCTCGTCGGCGCTGCGCACGCGCCAGACCTGGGATCTGCTCGCCGCCCACCTGGGCGACGTGGACCCGGAGGTCCTGGTGAGCGACGACCTCTACGCGGCGGACGTGACTGACGTGCTGGACCTCGTCCGGACGACGGACTCGCGCGTGCGCACGCTGCTCGTCGTCGGGCACGAGCCCACGATGGCGGCGACGGCGTCGCACCTGGCCGACCCCGCGTCCGACGGCGGCGCGCTCGCCCAGGTGCGCGTCGGTGTGCCGACCGCGACGTACTCCGTGCTGGAGTCGGCGACGGCCTGGGACGCCTGGGTGCCCCGCGGGGCCCTGCTCACCTACGTGGGCCGCCCGTCCTGACGGCCGCGTCCGGCTCGTGAGGCGAGAGAGCCCTGGTCCGTCCGGACCAGGGCTCTTCCACGTGCGGGACGCGGCTCAGCGCGCGGCGTCCACCTGGTCGACGACGTCGAGGACGGCGTCGATGCGGGGGCCGTCGACGCCGTAGGGGGCCTGGGCCCGCACGACCGGCTTCGCGGCGAACGCGACGCCGATGCCGGCGGCGCCGATCATGTCGAGGTCGTTCGCGCCGTCGCCCACGGCGATCGTCGCGGTCATCGGCAGGCCGAGCTCTGCCGCGAACTCGCGCAGCGCGACCTCCTTCGCGGCGCGGTCGATCACCGGGCCGGTCGTGCGGCCGGTGAGCCGGCCGCCGGAGACCTCGAGCCGGTTCGCGCGGAAGCGCGTGATCCCCAGCTCGGCGGCGAGGTCGGCCACGATCTCCTCGAAGCCGCCCGACACGAGCCCCACCTCCCAGCCGCGGCGGTGGGCCTCCGCGACGAGCTCCCGCACGCCCGGCGTGAACGTCGCGCGGGCGCGGACGTCGGCGAACGCCTCGACGGGCACCCCGGCGAGGGTCGCGACGCGCTCGCGCAGCGACGCCCCGAAGTCGATCTCGCCGCGCATCGCGCGCTCGGTCACCTCGGTGACCTCGGCGCGCGTGCCCGCGTGGTCGGCGAGGAGCTCGATGACCTCCTGCTCGATGAGCGTCGAGTCCACGTCCATGACGAGGAGCCGGACGGGGCCGCTCGTGGGGTCGGGGGTCACGCGGGGGCTCCTCGCGGTGTCGGTCTCGTCGGCGCCCGGGGCGGGCACCTCGGCGGGCGCGTCGACGGGCAGCGCGACGCGGACGGCGTCGGGCACGACGCCGGCGGGGGAGGGCGTCACTCGACGACCGTCCCCTTGGGGACGACGGTGATGCCGGACTCGGTGACCGTGAACCCGCGGGCGCGGTCCTGCTCCGGGTCCAGACCGATGCGCGCCTGCTCGCCCACGACGACGTTCTTGTCGATGATCGCGCGGTGGACCTGCGCGTGGCGGTGCACCTGCACCCCGTCCATGAGCACGGAGTCCGACACGGACGACCACGAGTGCAGGTAGGTGCCGGGGGAGAGGACCGAGCCGACCGCCGTCGCGCCCGAGATGATCACGCCGGGGGAGACGATCGAGTCCGCGGCGTGCCCGAGGCGCCCCCGGCCCGCGTGCACGAACTTCGCGGGCGGCAGGCCCGTGTAGCCCGTGTGCAGCGGCCACTCCTCGTTGTAGAGGTTGAAGACCGGGGTGACCGCGATGAGGTCCTTGTTGGCGTCGTAGTACGAGTCGATCGTCCCCACGTCGCGCCAGTAGTCGCGGTCGCGGTCCGTCGAGCCCGGGACGTCGTTGCGGATGAAGTCGTAGACCGCCGCGGTGCCCTTCTCGACGAACGCGGGCACGATGTCGCCGCCCATGTCGTGGCGCGAGTCCGCGTTCGCGGCGTCCGACGTCACGGCCTCGACGAGCGCGTCCGTGTCGATGACGTAGTTGCCCATCGACGCGAGCACCTCGTCGGGCGAGTCCGCGAGGCCGACCGGGTCCTTGGGCTTCTCGCGGAACGCCGCGATCTTGGTCGGGTCCTTCGGGTCGGTCTCGATGACGCCGAACTGGTCCGCCATCGAGATCGGCTGGCGGATGCCCGCGACGGTGAGCTGTGCGCCCGACTCGACGTGCGCGTCGACCATCTGGGAGAAGTCCATGCGGTACACGTGGTCCGCGCCGACCACGACGACGATGTCCGGCCGCTCGTCGTCGATGATGTTGAGGCACTGGTAGATCGCGTCCGCGCTGCCGAGGTACCAGTGCTTGCCGACGCGCTGCTGCGCGGGCACCGGCGCCACGTAGTTGCCCAGGAGCGACGACATGCGCCACGTCTTGGTGATGTGCCGGTCGAGGCTGTGGGACTTGTACTGCGTGAGCACGATGATGTGCAGGTAGTGCGAGTTCACCAGGTTGGACAGCGCGAAGTCCACGAGGCGGTAGATGCCCCCGAACGGCACCGCGGGCTTGGCCCGGGACGCGGTGAGCGGCATGAGGCGCTTGCCCTCGCCCCCGGCGAGGACGATGGCGAGGACTCGTGGTGCGGCGGCCATGCCCAGACGGTAGCCCCTCGGGGCGGCACCGCGCAGCAGGGACCCGCATCCTGGGCGCGGCGCGTCCGAGGCGTCCCGCACCGTCGGCCATCGCGGGACCGCGGCGGGCGACTCGGCTACGGTGTGGCGCGTGAGAGTGGATCTGCTGACCCGTGAGTACCCGCCGCACGTCTACGGCGGGGCCGGCGTGCACGTCGCCGAGCTGTCCGCGGTCCTGCGCCGCCACGTCGACGTGCGCGTGCGCTGCTTCGACGGCCCGCGCGGCGAGGACGGCGTGACCGGCTACTCCGTCCCGGGCGTGCTGTCTGGCGCGAACGCCGCGCTCGGCACGTTCGGCGTCGACCTGCAGATGGCCGACGACGTCGCGGGCGCCGACCTCGTGCACTCCCACACCTGGTACGCGAACCTCGGCGGCCACCTGGCGGGCCTGCTGCACGGCGTCCCGCACGTGCTCTCCGCGCACTCGCTCGAGCCGCTGCGCCCGTGGAAGGCCGAGCAGCTCGGCGGCGGGTACGCGCTGTCGTCCTGGGCCGAGCGCACCGCGTACGAGGGCGCGGCCGGGATCATCGCCGTCTCGGGCGGCATGCGCGACGACATCCTGCGCGTCTACCCGCAGGTCGACCCGGCGAAGGTCCACGTCGTGCACAACGGGATCGACCTCGCCGGCTGGCGGCGCCCGGAGTCCGAGACGCAGCGTGGTGGCGCCGACGGCGTCGTCCGCGGCCTCGGCATCGACCCCGACCGCCCGGCCGTCGTGTTCGTCGGCCGGATCACGCGGCAGAAGGGTCTGCCCTACCTGCTGCGCGCCGCGCGCTCGCTGCCCGACGACGTCCAGCTCGTCCTGTGCGCCGGCGCGCCCGACACCTCGGAGATCGCCGCCGAGGTGAGCGGCGCCGTCGCCGAGCTGCAGAAGGAGCGCAGCGGCGTCGTCTGGATCGAGCAGATGCTCCCGCGTGCCGAGCTCGTCGCGGTGCTCGCCGCGTCCACGGTGTTCGTGTGCCCGTCCGTGTACGAGCCGCTCGGCATCGTCAACCTCGAGGCCATGGCCGTCGGGCTGCCCGTCGTCGGGACCGCCACGGGCGGCATCCCCGAGGTCGTGGACGACGGCGTCACCGGCCTCCTCGTGCCCATCGACCAGGCGGACGACGGCACGGGCACCCCGCTCGACCCCGACCGGTTCGTCGCGGACCTCGCGGGCGCGCTCACGCAGGTCGTCAGCGACCCCGAGCGCGCCGCCGAGATGGGCCGCGCCTCGCGGCAGCGCGTCGAGGACCACTTCGCGTGGGACGCGATCGGGGAGCGCACCCTCGAGGTCTACCGGACGGTGCTGGGGCAGTCGTGACCAGCGCGGGAGCCGGCCGGGTCGACGAGGCGTCGCGCCTCGTCGCCGCCGCGCCCCGCGACGTCTACCAGGCCCTCGTCGACCAGGACGCGCTCGCCGCGTGGCTGCCCCCCGACGGCATGACGGGCCGCTTCGAGCGCTTCGACCTGCGCCCCGGAGGCGGCTACCGCATGGTCCTCGCCTACGACGACCCGCAGGCCGACCCCGGCAAGACCGGCGCGGGGACCGACGTCGTCGACGTCGCGATCGTCGACCTGGTCCCGGGCCGGAGGGTCGTGCAGCAGGTCGACTTCGAGTCCGACGACCCGGCGTTCGCCGGGACCATGACGATGACCTGGACCGTCGAGCCCGCCGGGGACGGCGCGCGCGTCACCGTCCGGGCGACGGGCGTGCCGTCGGGCATCTCCCCGGAGGACCACGCCACCGGGCTGGCGTCCTCCCTCGCGCACCTCGACGCGCACGTGACGTCGCGCACCTGACGGCGGGGTCGCGCGGGGCGTCGGGGAGCCGAGCAGCCGGCGAGCCGTGAGAAGTGGCCCTCCGGGTCGCCCTACGAGGGGCCACGTCTCGCTTCTCACCCCGCGACGGAGGTGACGTCGCCCGTGACCCGCCGGTCCGCCTCGCCCGCTCGCGCGGAGCGGGTCGACGCGCCCTCGTCGTCCACAGGGCGGGACGTGCGGTTCCGTCGGCCGGGCGGTTTCGCTAGGTTGCTGGACAGCCCGCACGCCTCGTCGAGGTGGCGTGCGGGGTGGTTCGCATCGATCTGCAGGGGGTCTCGTGCGTCGTTCTCGTGTGCTGTTCCGTGCCCGACGGCGGTCGCTCGTCGTGGGCGTCGTCGTCGCGGTCGGGTGGGTTGTCGCCGGGTGCACCGGTGGCAGCGGCCCCGGCCCCTCGCCGTCGGTCGACGAGCCGGTCGTGCCGTCGCCGTCGGAGTCGCCCGTGCCGTCGCCGACCGAGACCGGACCGGTGAAGCCGGAACGTCCCGCGGCGATGGACCGCGACGACGCCGAGGGTGCCGCCGCGGCGGCGAAGTACTTCGTGTCCCTGTACCCATACATCATGTCCACCGGCGATACAGCCGAGTGGGACGCGATGACCTGGACGGACACGTGCACCTTCTGCACAGCGAACTCAACGAAAGCGCAAGAGTTACGCTCGTCGGGATATCAGTACTCGGGCGGCGAGATCACCACCGAGGTCGCGAAGGTATGGCCGTTCGACGACCTCGTCGGAGCTTTTCCGATCGATGTCAGTTACGACCAACTGAAAGCTAGCCTGGCGGACGCTTCTGGGGTCACGGTCGCCGAGTACGAAGCACAGTCCGGAGTCTTCGAGCTCGGGCTTGTCTGGTCGGATGCTCACTGGTCGGTGATCGAAGTCGGTGGTACAGGAGAAGAGTCGTGAGCGGCGCGACGAGGCTTCTCCTGAGCGTTTGCCTCTCCGTGACGGGCTTCCTTGGCGATCGTGCGGCAGCGAACGGGACCCCGCCGCCTGACGTGGGCATCACGACGGAGGCAAGCGGTGATCGGATCACGACACGAGCCACCGACTCGAGCCCCAGTGACGGCGGTGACGCCACTTCAACGGCGTCGGGTGGTGGTCCGGCGTCGGAGGCGTACCGGCGCGGGCCGGCGTACCGGTGCTACGACGGCGACCACGCCACGACGCTGCCCGGGCTCGTACCTGCGTGCCCGGACGGGCAGAGCCCGGCCGGGTTCGACCCCGCCTGCACCGCGGACCAGGTCGCGTTGGAGCCGTTGTTCCGCCAGACCTGGACCAACACCCCGGACGGCACCCGGACCGCGGTCTCGGCCTGGGAGCTCGTCGCCGACGGTTCCTGCCTCGGCGCCGTCGACCTGGCCGCGGAGGCCGAGTCCGCGTTCCGCACCCTGACCATCTCCCCGTCCCCGGTGATCGTGCAGCCCCCGGACGGGTGGACCCTGGTCAACGTCCCCACCATCACCTACACCCAGCCCGGGGAGCAGGTCCTGGACACGACCCTGCTCGGCATCCCCGTGCAGATCCGCGCCACCCCGCGCACGTACGCGTGGGACTACGGCGACGGCACCGCCCCGGTCTCCACGACCGACCCGGGAGCGGCCTACCCGCACCACACCGTCGCGCACACCTACGACCAGCCCGCCGAGCAGGTCCAGATCACGCTCACCACGACCTGGTCCGGACAGTTCCGCATCACCGGCACCACCACCTGGACCGACGTCACCGGCACCGCCACCACCACCAGCACCGCCGACCCGCTACGCGTCTACGAAGCCCGATCACGCCTCGTCACCGACAACCTGCCCGACTGACACCCGCACGCCAGACGTGCGACCGGCGTCGGGCACCCCGCCCCCCACGGGCTGCTCACCGCCGGACGCGGGACGGCGTCGCGCACCGCACGCCGGCACTCCGACACCGTCGCGCACCGCACGCCGGCACTCCGACACCGTCGCGCCGATCCACACCTCGGCCCTCCGCGCAGCGGACCCCCCGCGAGATCGACCCGAACGGTCGAGATCGACCCTCAGAAGGCCGATCTCGCGACGTGCGGGTCGATCTCGCGGAGGGTCAGGAGGCGGCGATCCAGAGGGTGGCGGCGCCGAGGGCGTGGCGGGAGGCGCGGTCGACCTCGCGCAGGGCGGTGGAGCGCTGGTCGGCCTGCCAGAGGTTGACGGACCCGCCGTCGTCGGCGGTGGCGAGGTCGACGATGGCGCGGAGGCGGGCTGCCTGGGTGAGGACCTGGACGGCGCGCGGGGGGACGGACGCGGGGAGCTGCCAGGCGGGGACACCGCCCGCGCGGAGGTCTGCGAGGGCGCCGGCCGCGTCGTCGCGCCAGCGCGCGACGTCGAGCTCGTCGAGGGCGCGGGTCGCGAGGAGCAGCGCGGTGCGCAGGTCGCGCTCGGCCTCCGCGAGCGAGCCGAGCGCGCCGAGGACGCGCGTGCTCCACGGACCGACCGACGTCACGTGCCACGTCACGAGGTGGCCCGGCTCGAGGTCGCTGCCGAACTCGGTGACCTCCGGCACGAGCGCCCACGACCCGGACGACGTGGTGACCACGACGCACTCCCCGGCGTCGGTCGCGCGCGCGGCGGCCTCGGGCGGGACGCCCGCGACGTCGCCGGGGACCGGTGCCAGCGCGACGACCTCGCGCGCGTCGCCGGCCCACGCCCCGGCCAGGTCCTCCAGGCGGAGGTCGCCCAGCGCCCCCGACACGACGTGCGGCTCGTCGTCGCGCTGCACCGCGCGGAGCAGGCGGGCCAGCCCGTCGTCGTCGCCCAGGCGCGCCGCGCGCAGCCAGAGCGCGAGGAGCGCGCTGCGGGGGAGGGCGCCCGCGCTCGACGCAGAGCCGGGACCGGAGGCGGGGCCGGTCGCGTCGTGCGGGCCCTCGGACGAGTGTGAGACCACGTCGGCCAACCTATAGGGTCGGTGACCATGAGCGCGGTTCTCGACCTGAAGGGCGTCACGGTCCGCCGTGACACCAAGACCATCCTCGACGCGGTGGACTGGCAGGTGAACGAGGGCGAGCGGTGGGTCGTGCTGGGCCGCAACGGCGCCGGCAAGACGACGCTGCTGCAGATCGCGTCCGCACGCATGCACCCCACCGCGGGCACGGCGGACATCCTCGGCGAGCGGCTCGGCCGCGTCGACGTCTTCGAGCTGCGCCCGCGCATCGGCCTCGCGTCCGCGGCGCTGGCGGAGCGGATCCCGGGCGGCGAGACGGTGCGCGACGTCGTCCTGACGGCCGCGTACGGCGTCACCGGCCGCTGGCGCGAGGAGTACGAGGAGTTCGACGCGGAGCGCGCGAGCGACCTGCTCGCGGCGTTCGGCGTGGACCACCTGGCGGACCGCCTGTTCGGCACCCTCTCGGAGGGCGAGCGCAAGCGCACCCAGATCGCGCGGTCGCTCATGACCGACCCCGAGCTCCTGCTCCTCGACGAGCCGGCCGCCGGGCTCGACCTCGGCGGGCGCGAGGAGCTGGTCGGCGCGTTGTCCGAGCTCGCGGGCGACCCGGCGTCTCCCGTGCTCGTGCTCGTCACGCACCACGTCGAGGAGATCCCGCCGGGGTTCACGCACCTGCTGCTGCTCAAGGACGGCGTCGTGCACACGGCCGGCCCGGTCGAGGAGGTCCTCACGGCCGAGAACCTCAGCGACGCGTTCGGCCTGCCGCTCCTCGTCGCGCACGGTGGGGGACGCTGGATGGCGCGCGCCGCGCGGGTGTGACGCACCCGTCTCGCACCGGGTGCGCCAGGACGCGTGCACCGCGGGCGGAAATTCGGTAAAGTACACGTAAAGCGCGCACGTGGGAACGGGGGTCGAGATGGACTGGCTGTGGTGGGTCGGAGCGGCGCTTCTCCTCGCACTCGTGGAGATCATCTCGCTCGACCTCGTGCTCATCATGCTGGCCGGCGGCTCGCTCGCCGCGGCCGGCGTCAACGCCGCCGGCGGGCCCCTGTGGCTGCAGATCGTGGCATTCGCGGTCGTGAGCGCCATCCTGCTGCTCACCCTGCGGCCGTGGCTCCTGCGCCACCTGCGCTCGCGGGTGCCGCTCACGGAGACGAACGTCGCCGCCCACGTCGGCCGCACGGCGCTCGCCGTCGACCGCGTGAGCGAGTTCGGCGGCCGCGTGAAGCTCGTCGGCGAGGTCTGGACCGCGCGGACCGAGCCCGACGCCCCCCAGATCCCCGTGGGGACGGAGGTGCGCGTCGTCCGGATCGATGGCGCGACGGCCGTCGTCGCGCCGCTGCCCGCGCAGCACCCGACCGGGTCGTGACCGACCGGCACGACCCGCACCGCGCCGCCGGGCGACCGGTCGCGCCGACGACCAGGAGGTAGTCGATGAACGACCCCAGTCCCGGAACGATCCTCGCGTACGTCGTCCTCGCGCTGATCCTGATCTTCGTGGTCGTCGCGCTCGTCAAGGCGGTGCGCATCGTGCCGCAGGCGGTCGCGATCATCGTCGAGCGCCTGGGCCGGTACTCGCGCACGCTCGAGCCGGGCCTGCACCTGCTGGTGCCGTTCATCGACCGCGTGCGCGCGTCGGTCGACCTGCGCGAGCAGGTCGTCTCGTTCCCGCCGCAGCCCGTGATCACGTCCGACAACCTCGTGGTCAGCATCGACACGGTGATCTACTTCCAGGTCACCGAGCCCAAGTCGGCGGTCTACGAGATCGCGAACTACATCACGGCGATCGAGCAGCTCACCGTGACGACCCTGCGCAACGTCATCGGTTCGATGGACCTCGAGCAGACGCTCACGAGCCGCGACCAGATCAACGGCCAGCTCCGCGGCGTGCTCGACGAGGCGACCGGCCGCTGGGGCATCCGCGTGAACCGGGTCGAGCTCAAGTCGATCGACCCGCCGCCCAGCGTGCAGGGCTCGATGGAGCAGCAGATGCGCGCCGAGCGTGACCGCCGTGCGGCCATCCTCACGGCCGAGGGCGTCAAGCAGTCGCAGATCCTCACGGCCGAGGGCGAGAAGCAGGCGGCGATCCTGCGGGCCGAGGGTGACGCGCAGTCGAAGATCCTCACCGCGGAGGGCGAGGCCCGCGCGATCCTCCAGGTGTTCGACGCCATCCACGAGGGCGACGCCGACCCGAAGCTGCTCGCATACCAGTACCTGCAGATGCTCCCGCAGATCGCGAACGGCAGCGCCAGCAAGCTGTGGGTCGTGCCGACGGAGTTCACGGCCGCGCTCGGGTCCATCGCCAAGGGCTTCGGCGGCGTGCCGGGGATCGACGGCGGGGGCGTGCCGAGCGCGACGCCCGCCGAGGACGCGGAGGCGGCCGAGGCGAGCGCCGAGGCGCGCCGCGAGCGCGAGCGCGACCGCGTGAAGTTCGGCGTGCCGTCGCTTACCGACCCGTCGGAGGCGCTGGCCGAGGCGCGCCGTCAGGCCGAGGCGGCCACGGCGGACGCCACGAGCGCGGGCACGCGCTCAGGTCTCCCGTTCGACCCGCAGACCGAGCGCGGCCAGCACCCGGGCGGTGCGGGCGAGCACCGCGCGGGCCCGCCGGAGCCGGGTGCTGCGACGCCGCGCCCGCTGGGCGGCCCCTCGCAGTACGCACCGCCGCCGACGCCCGTGGAGGACGCGCCCGGGGCGGACGAGCCGCCCGCAGACGAGCAGCCGCCGTCGTTCCCGCCGCACCGCTGACCCCCTGGTCGACGACACGCGGTCGACGCCGACGGCATCGCGGCGCTGACGCCCGCGTCGTCCGCACCGTCCTGGTGACGCGCGGCGGACGCCAGGCCGCACCGCAGAGCCCCGCACCTCCCGGGTGCGGGGCTCTCGCGCGTCCCGTCGGGGGACGCGTCGTCGGTCGCGCGAGGGTTTCGCCACGAGCGGACGGCATTGCGAGTGAGTGCTCACTCAGTTAGCGTCGCCCTCGTGACACCGCTCCCCGTCCCGTCGGACGCACCGCCCGACACGCCGTCCGACTCGATGTCGGACGCGATGCCCGACGTGGTGCCCGAGGCGCCCCCGGGCGTGCCCGCTCCCGAGCGCACGCGCGCCCGCCCGCTCTCGCGCGAGGAGCGGCGCGACGCGATCGCGGCCGCGACCATCCCGCTGCTCGTCCAGCACGGCGCGGCCGTGACGACCCGGCAGATCGCGGACGCCGCCGGGGTGGCCGAGGGGACGCTGTTCCGCGCCTTCGCCGACAAGGACGAGATCCTGCACGCCGCCGTGGTGCGCTCGCTCGACCCGGCGCCCGCGGTCGCCGCGATCGACTGCCTCCCCGACGACGACGGCCTGCGCCCGCTCGTGGTGAGCATCGTCGAGTTCCTGCTGGAGGCCCAGCGCGTCGGGATGCGGATCTTCGCCGCGGCGCACCAGGTGCTCGACCCGCACCGGGGCGCCACGCGCGCGGCCGGCGCCGACGACCCGCGCACGGAGCGGCAGGACCGGGCCGACACCGTGCGGCGGATACGCGCCGGGCACGGCCCGGACGCGCGCCGGGCGGGGTTCGACGCGCGCGAGCGCTCCGCACGCGAGATCGTCGCGGCGATCGAGCACAAGCTCGCCGCCCACCGCGCGGAGCTGCGCGTGGAGCCCGGGCTCGCGGCCCGCGCCGTCTTCTCCCTCGTCTTCGGAAACGCCTTGCCGCACCTGTCGGGCGGTGACAGGCTCGACGCCGTGCAGCTCGCCGACCTGATCCTGGGCGGCATCGGGGCGGACGTCCCCACCGACCCCTCGCCCTGAGGGGCGCTCCGCCCATGCCCCGCGGCAGCCCTCGCCCGGCCCCGCCCCGGTTCGAGCCCCCCGCACGCCGGGGGCGTCCACGGCCTCGACCGTCCGTCCCGTAGCCCCCACCCGGACAGGAAACCCATGCTCGTCAGCCTCCTGAAGACGCGGTTGCGTCCCTACCTGACACCGATCCTCATCCTCCTCGGCCTCCAGCTCGTGGCGACGCTCGCGTCGCTGTACCTCCCGAGCCTCAACGCCGACATCATCGACCAGGGCGTCACGCAGGGCGACACCGCCTACATCATGCGCACCGGCGGCCTGATGCTCCTCGTGAGCCTCGGGCAGGTCGTGTGCGCGGTCGGGGCCGTCTACTTCGGCGCCCGGGTCGCGATGTCGTTCGGCCGCGACGTGCGCGCCGGGCTGTTCACCAACGTGCAGCGCTTCTCCGCGCAGGAGATGGGCCAGTTCGGCGCGCCGTCGCTCATCACGCGCACGACGAACGACGTGCAGCAGGTGCAGATGCTCGTGCTGCTCTCCCTGACGATCATGGTCATGGCGCCGATCATGCTGGTCGGCGGCGTGGTCATGGCCCTGCAGGAGAACGTCGAGCTCTCCGGCCTGCTCCTCGTCATCGTGCCCGTGCTCGGCGTGAGCGTCGGGCTGATCATCTGGCGGATGGTCCCGTACTTCCGGCAGATGCAGAAGAAGATCGACGGCATCAACGCCGTCCTGCGCGAGCAGATCACGGGCATCCGCGTGATCCGCGCGTTCGTCCGCGAGCGGCGCGAGGCCGAGCGGTTCGACGTCGCGAACGACGCCCTGTTCGACGTCTCGCTCAAGGCGGGCAAGCTCATGGCGCTCATGTTCCCGACCGTCATGCTCGTCATGAACGCGTCGAGCGTCGCGGTGCTGTGGTTCGGCGGGCGCCAGATCGACGCGGGCGACATGGAGGTCGGGGCGCTCACCGCGTTCCTGTCCTACCTCATGTACATCCTCATGGCCGTGATGATGTCGACGATGATGTTCATGATGGTGCCGCGCGCCGCGGTCTCCGCCGAGCGCATCACGGACGTCCTGCGCACGACCGCCACGGTCGTCGAGCCGGAGCGTCCCGTCGCCCTCACCTCCCGGACCGGGCGCGTCGAGCTCGACGGCGTCGAGTTCCGCTACCCGGGGGCGGAGGACCCGGTGCTGCACGACGTCTCGTTCGTCGCGGAGCCGGGGCAGACGACCGCGATCATCGGCTCGACGGGGTCCGGCAAGACGACGCTGCTCAACCTCGTGCCGCGGCTGTTCGACGTCACGGGCGGGTCCGTGCGCATCGACGGCACCGACGTGCGCGACCTCACCGGCGCGGACCTCGGCTCGCTCCTCGGCCTCGTGCCGCAGAAGGCGTACCTGTTCTCCGGCACCGTCGCGGACAACCTCCGCTACGGCCGCCCCGACGCGACCGAGGAGCAGATGTGGGCGGCGCTCGACGTCGCCCAGGCCCGCGAGTTCGTCGAGGCGCTGGACGGCGGGCTCGACGCGCCCGTCGCACAGGGCGGGACGAACTTCTCGGGCGGACAGCGTCAGCGGCTGGCGATCGCCCGCGCGATCGTGCGCGACCCCGCGGTCTACCTGTTCGACGACTCGTTCTCCGCGCTCGACTACGCGACCGACGCGCGCCTGCGCGCGGCCCTCGCGCCCCGCACCCGGCACTCCACGGTGATCGTCGTCGCGCAGCGCGTCGCGACGATCCGTGGCGCCGACCAGATCCTCGTGCTCGACCACGGCCGCATCGTCGGTCGCGGCACGCACGCCGAGCTCCTCGAGTCCAACGAGACGTACCAGGAGATCGTCTACTCCCAGCTCTCGATCGAGGAGGCAGCATGAGCGGCGAGCAGGACGCCTCGCGCACGCCCGCGCCGTCGGGCCGGGACGCTCCCGCGCCCGGCTCCGACACGCCCACCGCGAAGGGTGGCGACGTCGCCCGCACCCGGCTCGCCGGACGTCCCCGCGGCGGCGGTGGGCACGGCCCCATGGGCGGCATGGGCGTGCCCGGGGAGAAGGCGCTCGACTTCAAGGGCTCCCTGCGCCGGTTCGCGGCCTCGCTGCGGCCCGAGCGCGTGCCGATCGTCGCGGTCGTGATCCTCGGCGTCGTCTCGGTGGCGCTCGCCGTCGCCGGACCCAAGCTCCTCGGGAACGCGACGAACATCATCTTCGCGGGCGTCGTCGGGTCCCAGCTCCCCGCGGGCGTGACGCAGGCCCAGGCCGTCGACGCGCTGCGCGCCCAGGGGCAGGACCAGATCGCGGACCTCGTCTCGGGCGTCCCCGGCCTCGTCCCGGGCGAGGGCATCGACTTCACGGCGCTCGCGACCGTGCTGGCGTGGGTGCTCGCGGTCTACGTCGGCTCGTTCCTGTTCGGCTGGCTGCAGGGGCGCATCACGGCGATCGTCGTGCAGCGCACCGTCTACCGGCTCCGCGGCGAGGTGCAGGCCAAGCTCGGACGCCTCCCGCTGTCGTACTTCGACCGAAACCCGCGCGGCGACATCCTCTCGCGCGTGACGAACGACATCGACAACATCTCCCAGACCCTGACGCAGACGCTCTCGCAGCTCGTGACGTCGGTCCTCACCGTGCTCGGCGTGCTCGGCGTGATGTTCTGGATCTCGCCGCTGCTCGCGGTGGTCGCCCTCGTGACGGTGCCGCTGTCCGTGATCGTCACGGCCCAGATCGCCAAGCGCTCGCAGCCGCAGTTCATCCAGCAGTGGGCCGCCACGGGGCGCCTCAACGCCCACATCGAGGAGATGTACACCGGGCACACGCTGGTCAAGGTCTACGGTCACCAGCAGGCCGCGATCGACGACTTCGAGCGTGAGAACGCCGACCTGTACGACGCGAGCTTCAAGGCGCAGTTCATCTCCGGCACCATCCAGCCGGCGATGGGGTTCATCGCGAACCTCAACTACGTGATCGTCGCGGTGGTCGGCGGTCTGCGCGTCGCGTCGGGCACCATGACGCTCGGTGACGTGCAGGCGTTCATCCAGTACTCGCGCCAGTTCACGCAGCCCATCACGCAGATCGCGTCGATGATGAACCTGCTCCAGTCGGGCGTCGCGTCGGCCGAGCGGGTCTACGACCTGCTCGACGCCGAGGAGCAGACGCCGGACCCGTCGCCCGCGAAGACGGTCGACCCGGTGCGCGGCCGCGTCGCGTTCGAGGACGTGTCGTTCTCCTACAGCCCCGACACGCCGCTCATCGAGCACCTCGACCTCGTCGTGGAGCCGGGCCAGACGATCGCGATCGTCGGGCCGACGGGCGCGGGCAAGACCACGCTGGTCAACCTGCTCATGCGGTTCTACGACGTCGACTCCGGCCGGATCACGCTCGACGGCGTGGACACGCGCGCCATGACGCGCGACGACCTGCGCTCCGACATCGGGATGGTGCTCCAGGACACGTGGCTGTTCAAGGGCACGATCGAGGAGAACCTGCGCTACGGCGTGCGCGACGGGCGCGACGTGGGCGAGGAGGAGTTCCTCGCGGCGACGCGCGCGACGCACGTCGACCCGTTCGTGCGCACGCTGCCCGACGGCTACGCGACGGTGATCGACGACGAGGGGTCGAGCGTGAGCGCGGGGGAGAAGCAGCTCCTCACGATCGCGCGCGCGTTCCTCGCCGACCCGGCGATCCTCGTCCTCGACGAGGCGACGAGCTCCGTCGACACGCGCACGGAGGTGCTCGTGCAGCAGGCGATGAACGCGCTGCGCGAGGGCCGCACGTCGTTCGTCATCGCGCACCGTCTGTCCACGATCCGCGACGCGGACACCATCCTCGTCATGGAGCACGGCTCGATCGTCGAGCAGGGCTCGCACGACGAGCTGCTCGCGGCCGGCGGCGCGTACGCGCGGCTGTACGAGAGCCAGTTCGCGGCGCCCGTCGGCGCCGAGGCGGAGGACGACGCGGTGGACGCGGCCGCGGCCCCTGCCGGCCGGCCGGCCGGCGCCTGACACGGCTCGGCCCGCGGCGGTCCACCGGAGGGCGGACCGCCGCGGGCCGCGTGCGGGGGCGACCAGGGCCGGCGACCCGCCCGGCGCTCAGGCGAGCGAGAGGAACAGCTTCTCGAGCTTCGCCACGTCGAGCGTGGGGTCCTCGCCATCCTCGGCCGGCTCGGTGAGGCACTGGCGCATGCCGGACGCGATGATCGCGAAGCCCGCGCGGTCGAGCGCGCGCGACACGGCGGAGAGCTGCGTGACGATGTCCTCGCAGTCCCGCCCCTCGTCGATCATGCGCACGACGGCCGCGAGCTGGCCCTGGGCGCGCTTGAGCCGGTTGACGACCTTGTCCATGTCGGTGCGGTCGAGCTCCACGGGTGTTCTCCTGCGTTCGTCTCGGAAGGGTGGCAGCGAGCGTGCTGCCGGAGGGCCGGCGTCTGCCGGACGGCCCGCGTCAGGGCCGGGGTCGGCGGGCCTGCGTCAGGCGCAGGTGCAGCGCTGCTCGGGCGGCACCTCGGCCATGACCTCGTCGGCGTGCATGCCGCAGCCGGTCCAGGTGGTCTTGCCGCACGTGCGGCACAGGGCGGGACTGCACACGGTGTGTCTCCTCGTTTCGGGGGTTCGGGGGTTCGGGGGTTTCGGAGGTTTGGGTGCGGGTGTCGGGGCCGCCCTCGGGGGCGGGGGCTCGGTCGGGTGGTGCAGGATCAGCGTCGCACGGCTCCGCCCGCGGCCTGCCACGCGCCGAGCCCGCCGGACAGGCTCGTCGCGGCGTAGCCGAGCGAGCGGAGCTGGCGGGCGGCGGTGCGCGAGCGCATCCCGGACGCGCACACCACGACGACGGTCGCGCCGTCCTGCAGGCGCCGCGGCGCGGCCGACGGGACGTCGGCGAGCGGCACGTGCACGGCCTGGGGCGCGTGCCCGGCGCGCCACTCGTCGCGCTCGCGCACGTCCAGGAGCGTCGCGCCGTCCCGGACGAGCTGCACCGCCGTGGCGGCGTCGATCGTCGGGCGGACACCGCCGTCGTCGGGCGAGCGGGAGAAGAGGCGGCGGAGGCGGTCGATCATGCGGGGACTCCTTCGAGGGTGCGCGCGGCGCGCGGCGTGGTGGTCAGGGTGAGCCAGCCGCCGGAGAGGTTGCGCGCGTCGAGCCCGGCGGCGAGCAGGACACGGGTGGCGAGGTAGGACCGCACGCCGCTCGCGCAGTGCACGGCGACGGGGCGCCCCGCCGCGGCGACGCGCACCTCGTCGAGCCGCTCGCGCAGCTCGGTGTGCGGCACGTTGAGGGCGCCGTCGAGGTGGCCGCCGGCGTGCTCGGCGCGCGACCGGACGTCGAGCACGAGCGACGACGCGACGACCTCGTCGAGGTCGGCCGCGTGCCACTGCGGCATGGTGCCGTCGAGCACGTTCTGCGCGACGAACCCCAGCATGTTGACGACGTCCTTGGCGGCGCCGTAGGGCGGGGCGTACGCGAGCTCGAGCTCCGCGAGGTCGTCGGCCGTGAGCCCGGCGCGCAGCGCCGTCGCGAGCACGTCGATGCGCTTGTCCACCCCGGCACGGCCGACGGCCTGGGCGCCGAGCAGGCGGCCGTCGGGCGCGAAGCTCGCCGTCACGTGCACGGGCTCCGCCCCGGGGAACCAGCCCGCGTGGTGGGCCGCGTGGACGCGCACCTGCTCGTGCGCGACGCCGACCGACGTCAGGGTCGCGTGGCTCGGCCCGGTGACCGTGGCCGTGAGGCCGAACACGCGCACGACGGCGGTGCCGAGCACGGGTGCCTGCGGCGTCGTCCGGTGGCCGAGCATGGCGTCCGCCGCGCGTCGGCCCTGGCGGTTGGCCGGTCCGGCGAGGGGGACGGGGCCAGTCGCGCCGGTGACCGCGTGCACGACCTCGACGGCGTCGCCGACGGCCCACACGTGCGGGTCGGACGTGCGCTGGTCGGCGTCGACGCGGATCGCGCCGCGCTCCCCGAGGGCGAGCCCGGCAGCCGCGGCGAGGTCGCTCGCGGGCCGGACGCCCACGCTCACGAGCACGACGTCCGCGTCGAGCGCGGTGCCGTCCTCGAGCTCGAGCGTGACGGCGTGGGCGGCGCCGGTCGGTTGCGGCACGACGGCGGTCGCGGAGGTCCCGAGGTGCAGCCCGACGCCGTGGTCGCGCAGCTCGTCCGCGAGCAGCGGTGCGAGGTCGGGCTCGAGCGGCGGGAGGACCTGCTCGGCGCGCTCGACGACGTCGACCACGAGCCCGCGCGCGACGAGCGCCTCCACCGCCTCCAGGCCGATGAACCCCGCGCCCACGACGGCGGCCCGCACCGGTGCGGTGCGGCCGGCGGCGACGTCGGCCTCGAGGTGCGCGAGCCGCTCGGCGAGCGCGTCGAGGTCCGTGATCGTCCGCAGCGTGTGCACGGCCGGGTGGTCGATCCCCCGGACCGGCGGGAGCACGGTGGTCGCGCCGGGCGCCAGGAGGAGCGCGTCGTAGCCGAGCTCGTACGTCCCGTCCTCGGTGGCGACGGTGACGGTGCGCGCGGCGCGGTCGATCGCGGTGACGCGGTGCCGGGTGCGCACGTCGAGGTCCAGGCTGGCGCGCAGCGACGCGGGGGAGTGCAGCAGGAGGGCGTCGCGGTCCGCGATCTCGCCGGACACCTGGTACGGGAGCCCGCAGCCCGCGAACGAGACGTGGTCGGACTGCTCGAGCACCACGATCGACGCGTGCTCGTCGAGGCGCCGGGCGCGCGCGGCGGCGCTCATGCCGCCCGCGACGCCCCCGACGATCACGACACGGCGTGCGCCGTGGGTGTCGGACGGACGGGTCGTCGAAGCAGGAGTCGAGGTGATCATGGCTCCACGATACCCCCGGGGGTATCGTTCGACGCAAACCGACGGGCTGAGAGGTCCGTCACGGGACGTCCTGGGCGGCGGGTGCGGCCGCTCACAGCCGACGAACAGCCACGCCATCCGAGTGGCACACACCCGCTCCGTAGACACGGACCATGAGCACCCCGACCTCGACGAGCACCCCGGCCCCGACCCCGCAGGACCCGACCCCGCACGACCCGCCCGCCGCCCGACGCCGACGACGGTGGCGCGTCGCGCTCGTCGCGGCCCTCGCCGTGGTGCTCCCGCTGGGAGGCGCGACGGCGTGGGCGCTGGACCGGTTCGTCGTCGAGCACGTCGAGATCGCCGACGTGTCGGCGTACGAGGCGTCGCAGGGTGCCGACGCCGACGGGACGTCGGAGCAGGGCACGACGGCGGACGGCAGCGCGGGCGCACCGGACGGCGGCTCGACCGGCACCTCGGACAGCGGCGCGAGCATCGACGGCGACACGTACACGTCCGACGGCACGAGCATCACGGTCTCCCGGGTGACCACCGGCTCGGGCGACGACACCGTGACGTACTACGTGGCCGACGTCGTGCTCTCCGACATGACGGACCTGCGCTCCGCGTTCGCGCAGGACGCGTTCGGCACGAACATCACCGAGACGACGTCCGACATCGCCGCCGACCACGACGCGGTCCTCGCGATCAACGGCGACTACTACGGGTTCCGCGACACGGGCACCGTCATCCGCAACGGCGTCGTGTACCGGGACGAGGGCGCGCGCGAGGGCCTCGCGCTCTACCGCGACGGCCACGTCGAGGTCTACGACGAGACGACGACCGACGCGCAGAGCCTCGTCGACGCCGGCGTGTGGAACACGCTGTCGTTCGGGCCCGCGCTCGTCGAGGACGGCGAGGTCGTGGCCGGGATCGAGGACGTCGAGGTCGACACGAACGTCGGGAACCACTCGATCCAGGGGGAGCAGCCGCGCACCGCGATCGGCGTGGTCGACGAGAACCACCTCGTCCTCGTCGTCGTGGACGGCCGTCAGGAGGGCTACTCGCGGGGCGTGACCATGACCGGGCTCGCGGAGATCCTGCAGGACCTCGGCGCGACGACCGCGTATAACCTCGACGGCGGAGGGTCCTCGACGCTGTACTTCGACGGCGAGGTCGTCAACAGCCCGTCGCAGGGACGCGAGCGCGGCACGTCCGACGTCCTCTACGTCGCCGACGGTGCGTGATGGCCGCCGCGACCACGCACGCCCCCGCAGCGCTGCCCGGCGCGGGCGCCGCCCGGACCGCCGTCGTCGTCCCCGCGTACCAGCCCGACGCGCGCCTCGTCGCCCTCGTGGACGCGCTGCGCGTCGCGGTCCCCGGGCTGCCGGTCGTGATCGTCGACGACGGCAGCGACCGGCGGTGCGGGGGAGTGTTCCGCGCGGTGCGCGCGCTGGGCGCGGTCGTGCTCGCGGTGCCGGTCAACCGCGGGAAGGGCCACGCGCTGCGCACGGGGATCCGGTGGGTGCGCGACCGCCTGCCCGGCCACGGCGTCGTGTGCGCCGACGCGGACGGGCAGCACACGGTCCTCGACGTGCTGCGCGTGGCGGCGCGGTCGCAGGCCGAACCCGACGCGGTCGTGCTCGGCGCGCGCCGCTTCGCCGGTGTCGTCCCGCTGCGCAGCCGCGTGGGCAACGCCGCGACACGCTGGGCGTTCACGGCCGCGACGGGGACGCGCGTGCGCGACACCCAGACCGGGCTGCGCGCCTACGGGCCGGGCCTGCTCGACGCCCTGCTCGCCGTGCGGGGCGACCGGTACGAGTACGAGCTGCGCGCGCTCCTCGACGCGACCCGCACGGGCCGCCGGATCGTCGAGGTGGACGTCGCGACGGTCTACCTCGACGACAACGCGTCCTCGCACTTCCGGCCCGTCGCGGACTCCCTGCGCGTGTGGGCGCCGCTGCTGCGGTTCGCCGCGTCGTCGCTCGGGTCGGCCGCGGTCGACGTCGTCGCGCTGCTCGTGCTGCACGCGCTCACCGGGTCGCTCCTCGCGGGCGTGGTGGGCGCGCGCCTGCTCAGCGCGGGCGTGAACTTCGCCGTGAACCGTCGCGTCGTCTTCGCCGGCGGGCGCGACGTCCCGCTGCGCGCCGCCGTCGTGCGCTACGCGGCGCTCGCGGCCGTCCTGCTCGCGGCGAGCTACGGGCTGCTCGCGCTGCTGACCGGTCTCGGCGTCCCGCTCCTCGCGGCGAAGGTCGGCACCGACGCCGCGCTGTTCGCGACGAGCTACGAGGTGCAGCGGCGGGTGGTGTTCGCTCGCCTCACCCCTGGACGGCGCGCTGACCGGGGTCGTGCCGCTCGACGAGGGCGGGCACGTGGTCGCGCGCGGTCCAGCGCCGGCCGACCCACTTGACGACCTCGACGAGCAGGAAGACGACGAGCGCGAGCCCGAGCGTCTTGCCCCACTCGACGACGTCGATGGGGGCCGAGTCGAACCAGGAGTGCATGAACGGCGCGTAGACGAACACGGCCTGGAGGGCGAGGAGCGTCACGGCCGAGATCCAGATCACCCGGTTGCCGCGGAGCACGTCGAGCGTGAGGCTCGACCGGTCGAGGAACCGGCAGTTGAACAGGTACGCGAGCTGGCCGAGCGCGAGCATCGTCACGGCGGTCGTCTGGGCCTCGGCGATCGGGACGCCCTGGGCCCGCTCGACGTAGAACAGCAGGATCGTCGCGCCGCCGATGAGGAGCGAGACGAGCAGGATGCGCCGCACGTAGGCACCGTCGAGGATCGACGCCTTGGGGTCGCGCGGGGCGCGGCGCATGACGTCGGGCTCCGCCTTCTCGTACGCGAGCGCGAGGGACAGCGTGACGGCGGTGATCATGTTGATCCACAGGACCTGGACCGGCTGCAGCGGCAGCGTGAGGCCGAACAGGACCGCGACGAGGATGACGAGCGACTGCGCGCCGTTGGTCGGCAGGAGGAAGAGCACGGACTTGCGGATGTTGTCGTAGATCCGTCGCCCCTCCTTCACCGCGCGCTCGATGGTCGCGAAGTTGTCGTCCGCGAGCACGACCTCCGCGGCCTCCTTGGTCGCCTCCGTGCCCTTGATGCCCATCGCGACGCCGACGTCCGCCTGGGTGAGGGCGGGGGCGTCGTTCACGCCGTCGCCCGTCATGGCGACGACCTCGCCGTGCGACTGGAGCGCGGAGACGATCCGGATCTTGTGCTCGGGGCTCGTGCGCGCGTACACGTCGACGTCGCGCACCACCTGCCGCAGCCGCTCCGTGCTCATCTCCTCGAGCTCGGGGCCCGTGAGCACGTCCGGCGCCGCGGCCTGCCCGGTCTCGTCGTGCGGGTCCACGATGCCCATCTCGCGGCCGATCGCGAGGGCCGTGCCCGCGTGGTCGCCCGTGATCATCTTCACGCGGATGCCCGCGTCGCGGCACTCGGCGATGGCCTCGATCGCCTCCGGCCGCGGCGGGTCCACGATGCCGACGAGCCCGCACAGCTCGAGCCCGTCCGCGACGTCGTCGACGTCCAGGTCGGCCGTGCCGTCCGCGGCGGTCCGCCGGGCGGCGGCGAGCACGCGCAGCCCGCGACCGCCGAGCGCGTCGATCTGCGCGTCCCAGAACGCGCGGTCGAGCGGGTCGGTGCCGCCGTCCTCGGCCACCTGGGTCGCGCAGCGGTCGAGCACGCGGTCCGGCGCACCCTTGACGTGCACGTGCAGGCCGCCGTCGGGGTCGGCGTCGAGCGTCGCCATGAACTTGTTCTCGGACTCGAACGGCACGACGGCGACGCGCCGCCACCCCGTGGGGTCGACGCCCGCCTTCATGCCGAGCGTGCGCAGCGCGCCCTCGGTCGGCTCGCCCACGAGCCGCCAGCCGTCGGCGTCGGACTCGTCGGGGACGATCCGCGCGTCGTTGCAGAGCATCATGACGGTCGCCAGGGCCGCGAGGTCCCGGTCGTCGGCGAGGTCGGCGTGCCTCGTGCCCGACGCCGGTGCGTCGCCCGAGCCGTCCACCTCGCCCGGTGCGCCGGTCGCCCCGGGGCGAGACGCGTCGTCGGGCACGGTCACGTCTCCGACGGGCGCGTACCCCGCTCCGGCGACGGTGAACGTCCGCCCGCTCGTTCGGACCGTGCGCGCCGTCATCTCGTTCTTGGTGAGCGTCCCCGTCTTGTCCGAGCAGATCGTCGTGACGGACCCGAGGGTCTCGACCGCGGGCAGCTTGCGCGTGATCGCGCGGCGGCGGGCCATCTGCTGCACCCCGAGCGCGAGCGTGATCGTCACGAGCGCGGGCAGACCCTCCGGCACTGCGGCGACCGCGAAGCCGATGGACGCCGAGATCAGCTCCGGGACGGTGAAGTCGTGGAAGACCCGGCCGATGATGACCATGACGACGGCCATCGCGAGGATGAGCACCGCGAGGAGCTTGCCGAACCGGTCGAGCTGGCGCGTCAGCGGCGTCGCGAGGCTGCGGACCTCGGAGATCATCGTCTGGATGCGGCCGATCTCCGTCGCCGTGCCCGTCGCGGTGACGACCCCGACGCCCTGTCCCGCCGCTACGAGCGTGCTCGAGAAGAGCATGCTCGACCGGTCGCCCACGCCCGCGTCCGCAGCGACCGCGTCGACCTTCTTGGCCGCCGCGACGGACTCGCCCGTGAGCGCCGACTCCTCGACGCGTAGGTTCGTCGCCTGGATCAGCCGCACGTCCGCGGGCACACGGTCGCCCGAGCGCACGCGCACGACGTCGCCGGGCACCACGTCGTCGGCGTCCACGCGGGCCCACGCACCGTCGCGTCGCACCTCGGCGTTGACGGACAGCATGTTCCGGATGCCTTCGAGCGCGCTCTCCGCGCGCCCCTCCTGGATGAACCCGATCGCCGCGTTGATCACCGCGACCGCGAGGATCACCGTGAAGTCGACCCAGTCGCCGAGGATCGCCTTGAGCACCGCCGAGACGAGCAGGATGTAGATGAGGACGTCGTCGAAGTGGACGAGGATCCGCTTCCACAGCGGGTCGCGCTGCGGCGGCGGCAGCCGGTTGGGCCCCACCTCTGCGAGCCGCGTCGCGGCGTCGGCGCTGGAGAGGCCGCCCGCATCCGTCCCGAGCTCGGCGAGGACGGCGTCGGGCGGGCGCGACCACGGCGCGTCGAGCGACCGTTCGGTCGTGCTCGCCGAGGTCGAGGAGGCCGCCGTGGCGGGGGTCGGTGCAGCGTCCGGCGCGGATCCCATGCCCCTATTCGACCCCCGATGCCCGGATCGCGCGAGGGGCGAAGGACCGTGACCCGCGACACGCCAGCGGCCGGCGGTCAGCGGTCAGGGTGAGGAGAACGGGTTGACGACGGGGACGCCGCTGTCGACGAAGTCCCGGGTGTTCCGTGTCGCCACCGTGAGCCCGTGGGCGAGCGCGGTCGCCGCGAGCAGGGAGTCGACGACGGGCAGCGGGCGCGCCGCGTGCACGGCCGGCCATCGCTGCGCGATCTCGAGCGTGACGGGGAGGATGCGGTCCCCGTACGTCTCCTCGAGACCGTGGACCCACGTCTCGAGCGCGGTCGCCCGCGCGGCGTCGCGAGACATGAGGCGCTGGACACCTGTGCGGATCTCGCCGATGGTCAGCACCGAGAGGTAGATCTGATGGGTCCGGAGCCCGCGGAGCCACGCGACGACCTGTTGGTCCGCGCGGGGCCGTACGAGCTCGGAGACGACGTTCGTGTCGAGCAGGTACCTCACGCGTCGATCCCGAGATCGAGCTCACGCATCGGAGTCCGGTCGCGGACGATCTCGAGGTCGTCCGTCGTGGGCGCCTGGAGGAGGTAGTCGGCGAGCTCCACGCGGACCCCGGCGAGCTCGTGGTAGAGGTCGATCCCGACGACGACGGCGATCTCCTTGCCGTGCCGTGTGATGACCTGCGGGCCGTTCTCGGCCTCTCGCAGGACTTCGCTGAGGCGTTGCTTCGCGTCTTGCACCTGCCAGCTCACACGAACCTCCCCACCTCGTTCTGTCTGGACAGTCTAGACGGACGTTCTCGGCGGAGCCAAGGCGCGTGGCGGTGCTGGAAGAATCGACGCGTGAGCGACACCAGCACTCGGCCCGACCTGCGGGTCGTGCACGTCACCGACCCCACCGACGACCGCCTCGCGGACTACAACCGACTGACCGACGTCGCGCTACGGTCCAAGCACGAGCCGGAGAAGGGCCTCTACATCGCGGAGAGCTCGACCGTCATCCGGCGCGCGCTCGCCGCGGGGCACCGGCCGCGGTCGTTCCTCATGGCCGAGCGCTGGCTCGACGACCTGGCCGACGACATCGCCGCCCTTCCGGTCGACGACGCCCCCGGCGGGACTGGTGAACAGGTCCCGGTCTATGTCGGCGCCCCCGACGTGCTGGAGGCGATCACCGGGTTCCACCTGCACCGGGGGGCGCTCGCGGCGATGCACCGTCCGCCGCTCGCGACCGTCCACGACCTGCTCTCGGCGGCCCGCGGCGGCACGGGGGCCCGGCGCGTCGCCGTGCTGGAGGACGTCGTCGACCACACGAACGTCGGCGCGATCTTCCGCTCCGCCGCCGCGCTGGGCGTGGACGCCGTGCTCGTCTCCCCGCGGTGCGCGGACCCGCTCTACCGCCGCTCGGTGCGCGTGAGCATGGGCACGGTGTTCCAGGTGCCGTGGACGCGGTTCGAGACCTGGCCGGGCGGGCTCGACCTGCTGCGGGAGGAGGGTTTCACCGTCGCCGCGCTCGCGCTCGCCGACGACGCGGTGAGCCTCGACGACGTCGTGGCCGACCCGCCCGAGCGGCTCGCGCTCGTGCTCGGCACGGAGGGCGACGGGCTCTCGCGCGGCGCGATCGCGGCGGCGGACCGGGTCGTGACGATCCCCATGGCCGGGGGAGTGGACTCGCTCAACGTCGCTGCGGCGTCGGCCGTCGCGTTCTGGGCGACGCGCGTGCCCTGACCTCGGCGAGCCCTCCTTCGAGACGACGCCCCGCCGCCGGGAACAATCGGGCGGGACGGTGCGTTGGGCCCGTGTCCGTACGTCGTACGAGAAGAGGTTCCGTGCCGGTCCAGCCCTCTCCGTCCCTGCCCGCCACCGATCACCGCGATCACCGCGATCATCGCGGCCACCGCGACCCCTTCGCGCACGCCGTCGCCGAGGAGCAGCGGCACCTCGACGTCGCGCTCGCGCGCCGCACCCGGCTCCTCGCGGAGCTCGACGCGCAGCTCGCCGTGCCGACCGACCCGGACCGCCCCGGCGCCGAGGCCGTCGTCGAGCGCTCCCGGCGGGCCGGGCTGCGCCGTCGGCGTACCGAGCTCGAGCGCGCGGAGAGCGGGCTCGTGTTCGGCCGCGTCGACACCGTCGAAGGCGTGACGCGCCACGTCGGGCGCGTCGGGATCGCGGCGTCCGACGCCGACGCCGACCCGCTCGTGCTCGACTGGCGCGCCGACGGCGCCCGCGCCTTCTACACCGCGACCGCGCGCGAGCCGCAGGGCCTCGCGCGGCGCCGGCACGTGCGGACCGCGGGGGAGCGGGTCACGGGCGTGGACGACGAGCCGCTCGACGGGTCGGCGACCGGGGCGGACGACGAGGACGGCCTCGTCGGCGAGGGCGCGCTGCTCGCGGCGCTGTCCGAGCGCCGCACGGGCCGCATGGGCACCGCGGTCGCGACGCTCCAGGTCGAGCAGGACGCGATCGTGCGCGCCCCGGCGGAGCAGACGCTCGTCGTGCAAGGCGGCCCGGGGACGGGCAAGACGGTCGTCGCGCTGCACCGCGTGGCGTACCTGCTCTTCACGCACCCGCACCTCGCGGAGCGCGGCGTGCTCCTGCTCGGCCCGTCGTCGCGGTTCCTCGAGTACGTGGCCCAGGTGCTGCCCGCGCTCGGGGAGACGGCGGTCGTGTCGGCGACGTGCGACACGCTCGTGCCCGGCGTCGCGCCCGAGCGCGACGAGGTGCGCGAGATCGCCGAGCTCAAGGGCCGCGCGCTGTGGCAGGACGTCGTCGCCCGCTACGCCGACTCCCTCGTCCCGGACGCGCGGGCGCTGACGGTGCGCCTCGACGGCGAGCCGCTCCCGCTCGGCGCGGACCGGGTCGCCCAGGTCCTGCGGGCCGCCCGCGCGGGCGACCGGAGCGTGCGCGCCGCGCGGCGCCGGGCCGTGGACCTCCTGCTCGACGCGCTCGTCGACGAGGCCGCGGCGCGGCACGCGCAGATGCTCGAACGGGTCGAGGAGGGGTTCGAGGACGCGCTCGGGAAGCTCGACGCCGGTCTCGCCGCGCGCGACGACCGCGCCCCGACGACCGGCGCGCGCGGCGGCGACGTCGACGGCGAGCTCACGGACGACGACCTCGACCGGCTCCGCGGCGAGCTCGCGCGCGACGCCGGGTTCACGGCGGTCCTCGACGCGTGGTGGCCCGTCGTCGACGCGCGCGCGGCGCTCGCGGGCCTGCTGGGCGACGCCGTGCTCCTCGCGCGGCACGCGCCGGAGCTCTCGGCCGCGGAGGTCGCCCTCGTGGCGCGCGAGCCTGCCGCGCTCGCGCCGAGCGACGTCCCGCTCCTCGACGCGCTCGCCGACGCGCTCGGCACCCCGGACGCCCCCGGCGAGCAGGGCGAGTTCCTCGCGCAGCGGGCCGCGACGCACCGCGACTGGGCCTACGGGCACGTCGTGGTCGACGAGGCGCAGGAGCTCTCGCCCATGCAGTGGCACATGGTGCTGCGTCGCTGCCCGACGCGTTCGGTGACCGCCGTCGGGGACGTCGACCAGACCGAGGCGCCGCACCGCCACACGGACTGGGCGGACGTCGTCGGCCCGGTCTTCGGCGAGCGCTGGCACCGCGCGAACCTGACGATCTGCTACCGCACGCCCCGCGAGGTCATGGAGCTCGTCGGGCCCGTGCTGCGCGCGGCGGGCAGCCGCAACGTGCCGCCCCGTGCGGTGCGCGACGCCGGGGTCGCGCCGCGCGACGTCGTCGTGCCCGCAGGCGCGTCGGACGTGACCCTGGGTGCGGCGGTCGCGACCGAGGTCGCGCGCCTCGCGGAGCGGTACGACGGCGGTTCCGTCGGCGTCGTGGCGCCGCGCGACCGGCTGGGGCACCTCGGCGTGGCCGTCGGTGCCGTCCCCGTCCTCAGCACCTCGGAGGCGAAGGGGCTCGAGTGGGACGCGGTGGTCGTCGTCGACCCCGAGGGCATCGCCGCGGAGCCGCGCGGCTGGAACGGCCTGTACGTCGCGATGACCCGGTGCACGCAGGAGCTCGCGCGCGTCATGGTGGGCGCGTCGTCCGGCTCGGTCTGAGGACCGCGCTCAGTCGCGGGAGGTCGACCGGGCGAGCCGTTCGACCTCCCGCACCACGACCTCGACGAGCGCCGGGTCGCCGAGCGGGAGGAAGTGCCCCGCGAGGGGCAGCTCGACGTTCCGGCCGCCCTCGAGCCGCCCGGTCTCGGGGATGTGCGGGTCGAAGCGCGGGTAGACGGCCGTGATGCGGGCGTCCACGCCGCGCTCCGCGGCGAGCGCGAGCAGCGCCGCGTCCCGCGGCGAGAACGCGCGCAGCGTGCGGCCCAGGAGGTAGCGCGCGTAGCTGGAGCCGTTGAACGGCGTCGCGACGGCCACCATGCCGGCCACGCGCGACCCGGCGGGCGAGAGCATGACGCGCTTGCCCACGAGACCGCCCTTGCTGTGCGCGACGAGGACGACGTCGTGCAGGTCCGCCTCCACGAGGAAGGCGGCGGTGCGGTCGGCCGCCTCGGCGAACGGGCGCCGGTTGTACCCGAGGTCGGGCACGGCGTGCACCGGGTGCCCGGCCCGCGCCAGCGCCGTCGCCACCGGCGCCAGGAGCTGCCACGTCTCGTAGACGCCCGGCAGCAGCACGACGGGGTCGCGGCCGCCCGGGCCGCGTGGGACGGGACGTCGCGACCGGACGAGGCCCGCGACCTGGCGTGCCGCCACGTACGCGTAGTCCGCCGCGCGGTCGCGCAGCCGCAGCGTCCCCACCCACCGGGGCGCCCTCACGCGCTCCCTCCCGCGGCCAGGACGGCCGCGTCGACGGTGTCCGGTCCCGGGCGGGCCGGGGCGTGCGCGGTCATCGCACCAGGATGGCGTGGGGAGTCCGCCTCGCGCGCGTCGGACGCCGCCGCACGTGACGGAGCGGGCCCGGGAACCCGGACCCGCTCCGTGGCGTCGCCGGTGGCCGGCGGGGCTGCACGTCGGGACGTCAGCCGACGTCCCCGCGCCAGGCACCCGTCTCGGTCCCGCGCGACTCGATGAACTCCTTGAACCGCGCGAGGTCGCCCTTGACGCGGCGCTCGTCGAGCTGGAGGACGTCGCCGACCTTCTCCACGACACCCTCGGGCGACCAGTCGAGCTGGACGGTCACGCGGGTCTGCGCGTCATTCAGCCGGTGGAACGTGACGACGCCCGCGTGGTCCGGGCCCGACGTGCTGTTCCACGCGACGCGCTCGTCGGGGTGCTGCTCCGTGATCTCCGCGTCGAACTCGCGCTCCACGCCGCCGATCTTCGTCCTCCAGTGCGTGTGCGTCGCGTCGAGCTGTCGGATCTCCTCCACGCCCTCCATGAAGCGGGGGAACTCCTCGAACTGCGTCCACTGGTCGTAGGCCCTGCGGACGGGGACGTCGACGTCGATCGACTGGGTGACCGTGCTCATCGGTGTGACCTCCTGAGGTAGCGGGCGGTACCTCTTCACCCTGTCGGGGGTCTGGTTCGCTCGCGCGTCGAACGCGCCCCGCTCACTCGAGGGCGTTCGACGGGTCCCCGGACGCCGGCTCCGCCGACGCCCGGCGCCCGCCGAGCGAGGTGTCCGCCATCTGCTCCGCGTCCACGACACCGAGCTCGTCGAGGAGGAAGAGGAACGCGCGCGCGTACGGGTTGTCCTCGACCCGCGCACGGACCTCGGGCCAGTCGATCTGCTCGCGCATCGCGCGCGCGACCGGCAGCAGCCGCGAGAAGTCGCAGTAGTGCTCGCCGACGACACGGAGCTTCGACGTCATGATCTCGGTCGCGGACAGGACGGGCATGCGGACCGCGAGCACCTCGATCTCGTCGGTGCGGGCGAGGAGGTCGTCGTCGATCGGCTCGCCGACCATCCGGTAGAGGACGTCGATGAGCTCTCCGCCGTGGTGGGCCTTGAAGAGCCAGTTCTCCGTCGGCTCCGTGATCTCGAGCCCGGCGGCCCGCAGCACCTCGCGCGCGCGGTCCACGTCGACCTCGCGGATCGCGAAGTCGGCGTCGTGGCTCGGCTCCGGCGCGCCGCGCGCCCACGCGGCGTACCCGCCGACCAGGGCGTGGGGGATGTCGGCCTCGGCGAGCGCCGCGGCGGTCATGCGGAGGCCGTCGTGCAGCGCGTCCCTGTCGTCCACCATGCCCAGGGTCTACACCACCCCCGGTGCGCTGGCACGTCACCGCGCGGGCCCGGTCGCACGGGTCGCCGGTGGTCGAGCGCGTGCGACCCGGAGCCCGCGTACCCAGAATCGGGAGGGTGCGCCTCGCGACGTTCAACATCCTGCACGGGCGGTCGCTCGTCGACGACCGGGTCGACGTCGACCGCTTCGCCGGCGCCGTCCGCGACCTCGACGCGGACGTCCTCGCGCTCCAGGAGGTGGACCGGGACCAGCCGCGCTCGCACCGCGCCGACCTCACGGCGGTCGCGGCGGAGGCGGCGGGCGCCGTCGAGCACCGGTTCGTCGCGACGCTCGTCGGCGAGCCGGGCGTGTGGACCGCGCCGACCGGGGAGAACCAGCCGGGCCGGGCCGCCTACGGGATCGCGGTCGTGAGCCGGTACCCCGTCACGGACTGGCGCACCGTCCTCCTCCCCGCCCCCCGCACGCGCGTCCCGGTCCGGTTCCCCGGCAGCCGGCTGCCGACGCTCGTGCGCGACGAGCCGCGCGCGGCGCTCGTGGCACGGGTCGAGTCCCCCGGCGGTCCCCTGACCGTCGCGTGCACGCACCTGACCTTCGTGCCCGGGCGCAACCTGACCCAGCTCGTGCGGCTGACCCGGTCGCTCGTCGCCCAGACCCCCGACGGCGAACCGGTCGTGCTGCTCGGCGACCTCAACGTCGACGCGCCCCAGGCGGCTTGGACGAGCGGGTGGCGGGCGCTCGCGTCGGCCGCGACGTTCCCGGTCGGCGAGCCCGCGCGTCAGCTCGACCACGTGCTCGCGCACGGGGCGGTCCGGGCGACGGAGCCCGCGGTGGCGGTCGACACAGGCCTGTCCGACCACCGCGCGCTGGTCGTCCCCGTGGCTCTGGGCGGGGAGCGCCACGCGTCCCCGACCCGGGCGCACGCGGCGGACGAGGACCACGCGCCCCCGACGACGGGTGCGGGGGACCGGCACCGGCGCGCCGCACCGACGACCGAGGGGTGACGCGGCGCCCCCTCGTGAACCGCGTCACACGGGTGGCAGGGTCTGGTTCGGACCCGGCGGCATAGATTAGCCTCACCTATGTGAGTGGAACCTCAGTTGTCCCGAGCCCGGCCGGAGCGCCCGGCGCCCCGGCGCTCGCCGGGCACGACCTGCGGCTGTCCTACGACGCGCGCACGGTCGTCCACGGCGCCGCGCTCGAGCTCGCGCCCGGAGCCGTCACGGCGCTGATCGGGCCCAACGGCTCGGGCAAGTCGACGCTCCTGCGCTCGCTCGCGCGCCTGCACCGTCCCGACGCCGGGACGGTCGCGCTCGACGATGCGCCCGACGCGCTCGCGCTCCACCCCAAGGACTTCGCGCGGCGGGTGACGCTCCTGTCGCAGAGCCGGCCCACGCCGTCGGGCGTGAGCGTGCGCGACGTCGTCGCCTACGGGCGCCACCCCTACCGCGGCCGGTTCCGCGCCAACGACCCCGACGGCCCGCGCGCGATCGCGCACGCCATGGACGTCACGGGCATCACGACGATGGCCGACCGCGGCGTCGACGAGCTCTCCGGCGGCGAGCTGCAGCGCGTGTGGCTCGCGACGTGCCTCGCGCAGGACACGCAGGTGCTCCTGCTCGACGAGCCGACGACGTACCTCGACCTGCGCTACCAGGTCGAGCTGCTCGACCTCGTGCGCGACCTCGCGGCGGAGCACGGCGTGGCCGTCGGCGTCGTGCTGCACGACCTCAACCAGGCGGCCGCCGTCGCCGACCGCGTCGTCCTGCTCCACTCGGGCGTCGTGCGCGCCACCGGGCCTGCCGACGAGGTCCTGACGTCCGAGCTGCTCACCGAGGTCTACGGCATCCACGTCGACGTCTACACGCACCCCCTCACCGGGCGCACGTGCTGCGAGCCGCTCGGGCGGCACGCCGCGCGGCTCGACGCGGCCGTCCTCGTCTGACCCCGTACCACCCGACGCACCACCCCACGACGTACTCCGCACCGACCCACCGCCCGGCCCCGACGCGCGGCCCACCGGCCCGCCCGACGGAGCACGGCCCGGGCACCGACCGACCCCGAAGGACACCCATGCGCTCGACCACCCGTTCCCTCGCCGCGGGCGCCCTCGCGCTCGCCACGGCGCTCGCGCTCACCGCGTGCGGCACGACCGAGGACCCCGCGGCCGCCGACGACGCCGAGGCGACGACCGACACGGCGTCCGGCCCGGTCACCGTCACCGACGAGCGCGGCGAGGTCACGCTCGACGCCCCGGCGACCGACATCGTCTCGCTCGAGTGGGGTCTCACGGAGAACCTCGTCGCGCTCGGCATCGAGCCCGTCGGGCAGGCGGACGTCGAGGGCTACAACACATGGGACACCGTCGCGCCGATCGACGCGAGCACGCCGGACGTCGGCACGCGCGGCGAGCCCAGCCTCGACGCGATCTCCGCGCTCGAGCCGGACCTCGTCGTCACGACGACGGACCTGCCGGAGAACGTCATCGCGCAGATCGAGGAGGTCGCGCCGGTGCTCGCGCTGCGCGGCTCCGACGGCGAGGACCCGATCGGCTACATGCGCTCCACGGTGGAGACGCTCGGCACCGTGACCGGTCACGAGGACGAGGCGGCCGCCGCGCTCGAGACCTACGACGCGAAGATCGCCGACGCCACGGCGGCGCTCGACGAGGCCGGGCTCGCCGGCGCCGACTTCACGATGGCGGACGGCTGGGTCACCAACGGTGCCGTCTCGGTCCGCATGTACACGCCGGGCTCGTTCTTCGGCGCGATCGGCGAGGAGATCGGGCTCGTCAACGCGTGGACCGAGGGCGGGGACCCCGACTACGGGCTCGCCCAGACCGACGTCGAGGGCCTGACCCAGCTCGGCGACGTGCAGTTCCTCTACGTCGCGAGCGACTCCGAGGCCGACCCGTTCACGGACGGCCTCGCCGGCAACGCGGTGTGGGAGCAGCTCCCGTTCGTCACGGCCGGGAACGTGCACCGCCTGCCCGACGGCATCTGGATGTTCGGCGGCCCGCTGTCCGCGGCGGCCTACGCCGACGCGGTCGTCGAGGCGCTCACCGCGGCCTGACACCGGTCCGCACCACCACCGGGCGCGGTTGCGCCCGGGCCGACGAGAAGGCTGACGAGAACCACAGTGCTGACGAGGACATCGTGACGCGGCCGGAGCAGCGCACGACGGCGGAGCCGGACACCCTCCTCCTGGAGGACCCGGCTCCGGCCGTCGTCCCGGGACCGGGCGGTACCGGCGACGCCGGTGCGGGGGACGGCGCGCCCGCGGGCCTGACGGCGGTCGCGCCCCGCGTGCGGACGTCGCGCCTCGGGATCGTGGGGGTGTTCGTCGTCGCGGTCGTGGTCGCGGCGGTGCTCGCCGCCGTGCACCTCACCCAGGGCACGGCCGACGTCGGCCCGCTCGACCTGCTGCGCCTGGCCACGGGCGGCGACGGCGTCGACCAGACCGTCGCCGTCCTCGTCGCCTCGCGCGTGCCCCGGCTGCTCGCGGGCCTCCTGCTCGGCGTCGCGCTCGGCGTCGCCGGCGCCGTGCTGCAGTCGGTCGCGCGCAACCCCCTCGCGTCGCCCGACACGCTCGCGGTCAACGCGGGCGCGTACCTGACGGTCGTGGTCGTCGCCGCGTTCGGCATCTCGATCCCGTTCTACCTCCAGGGCGGGCTCGCGTTCCTCGGCGGCCTCGCCGCGGCCGGGCTCGTGCTCGTCCTCGCGCGCGGCGGCGCCGACGGCCCGACGCGCCTCGTGCTCGCCGGGTCGGCGATCATGCTCGCGCTGCACTCGCTGACGATGGTCCTCCTCGTGCTGTTCGAGCAGGAGACGATGGGCCTGTTCGCGTGGGGGAGCGGGTCCATCGTCCAGTCGGGCACGCGCACCGTCTCGCTGGCGACTCCCGTCGTCGTGGTCGGCGTCATCGCCGCACTGCTCCTCTCGCGCCGCCTCGACCTCCTCGGCCTCGGCGACGATGCCGCGACCGTGCTCGGCGTCGACGTGCGCCGCACGCGCGTGCTGTCCGTCCTCGTCGCCGTCCTCCTGGCCTCGATCGCGGTGACGGTCGCGGGACCGGTCGGCTTCGTCGGCCTCGCGGCGCCGGTCGTCGCGCGGCTCGTCGCGCGCCGGGTGCCCGGGCTCGGCCGGCACGTGCTGCTCCTGCCGTTCGCGGCGATCGTCGGCGTGATCGTGGTCCTCGGCGCCGACGTCCTGCTCCGCCTGCTGCTGCCGGGCACGCTGTCCATCGCCGTGCCGACCGGCATCGTCACGACCGTCCTCGGCGCGGTCCTGCTCATCTGGCTCGCGCGGCGCCTGCGCGACTCCGGGCCGGCGTCGTCGCGCGGCGCGCACGGCGCGCTGAGCCGCCCGCGCTCGTCGCGCGCCGTGCTCGTGGTCGTCGCCGTGCTGGCGCTCGCCGTCGTCGCGGCCGCCGTCGCGGGCCTGCTGCTCGGGGACCGGGTCGTGCTGCTGGGCGACGTGGCGAACTGGTGGAACGGCCTCGCCGGACGCCACGTGACGTTCGTCCTCGACCAGCGCTTCCCGCGCGTCCTCGCCGCGCTGCTCGCCGGCGCGGCGCTCGCGCTCGCCGGCACGATCGTGCAGGCCGTGTGCCGCAACCCGCTCGCCGAGCCGAGCCTGCTCGGCGTCACGTCGGGCGCCGGGCTCGGGGCCGTGACGATGATCCTCCTCGTCCCCGGCGTCGGGATCTGGCCCATGTCCGCCGCCGCGGCGATCGGGGCGTTCGCGGTGTTCGGGCTCGTCTACGGGCTCTCCTACCGCGGCGGGCTCAGCTCGGACCGGCTCGTGCTCATCGGCATCGGCGCCCAGGCCGGGGTCATGGCCCTCATCACGCTCCTCGTGGTCGTCGTCGCGCCGTGGGACGTGAACCTCGCGCTCACGTGGCTCTCCGGCTCCACGTACGGGCGCACGCTCGAGCAGCTGATCCCCGTCGCGCTCGCGCTGCTCGTGCTCACGCCGCTCGCCGCCGTCTACCGCCGCGACCTCGACGTCCTGGCGCTCGACGACGACACCCCGCGCGTCCTCGGCGTCGCGCTCGACCGCACGCGCCTGCTCCTGCTCGCGGCCGCCGCGCTGCTCACGGCCGCCGCCGTGTGCGCCATCGGGGCGCTCGCGTTCGTGGGGCTCGTCGCGCCGCACGCCGCCCGGGCGCTGGTCGGGGCGCGGCACGGCCGGGTCGTCCCCGTCGCGATGCTGCTCGGCGCCCTCCTGGTGTCCGTCGCGGACACGCTCGGGCGGGTCGTCATCGCCCCCGAGCAGATCCCCGCGGGCCTCGGCACGGCGCTCCTGGGCGCGCCGTACTTCGTCTACCTGCTGTGGCGCAGCCGCGGCCGGGGAGCGTGACGCGTCTCACCGTGCCGGGGCACGATCCGAGGTCCGGACGGGTTGACCCCGGCGAGGGTGCGTAGGTTAGCCTCACCTGTGTGAGCCAGACCGTCGCCGCACCCCGCACCCGCGCTCGTCGTCCCGTCGCCCGCGCCACCGCGCCGTGGCGCTTCTTCGACGTCGAGGTGGCGCGCGTCGAGCAGCTCACGCCCAGCTTCCGCCGGTTCACGTTCACCGGCCCGGAGCTCGACCTCTTCGGCGACCCCGGCCTCGACGTGCGGATCAAGTTCGTCCTGCCCGCGCCCGACGGCGGCTACGAGCACCTCGTGCGCGACGCCGAGTCCTGGTACGCCGCGTGGCGCGACCAGCCCGAGGAGCGCCGCAACCCGCTGCGCACCTACACGACCGTCGCGGTGCGCCCCGAGGCGCGCGAGGTCGTCGTGGACGTCGTGCTGCACGGCGACGCCGGTCCCGCCTCGCGCTGGGCCCTGGCCGCCGAGGTCGGCACGCCGCTCGTCCTGCTCGGCCCGGACGCGTCGTTCGACGGTCCCGTCGGCGGCATCGAGTTCCGCCCGCCGACGCGCCCGCACGCGCTCCTGCTCGCCGGCGACGAGACCGCGCTGCCCGCGATCGCCGCGATCTGCGAGGACCTGCCCGCCGACGCGTGGGGCGAGGTCTACGTCGAGGTGCCGCACGTGGGCGACGCGCGCGACCTCGTCACGCCGCCGGGGGTGCGCGTGACGTTCCTCGCGCGCGACGACGTCCCCGGCGGTCCGCACGACGCGCACGACGCGCACGGCGCGCGCCTCGTGCCCGCCGTCCAGGAGGCCGCCGCGCGCATCCTCGGTGCGGGGGTCCTCGGGACCGACCCGCCCGCCCAGTGCCGCACCGCCGAGGACCTCGAGGACGTCGACGTCGACGCGTCGATCCTCTGGGAGGTCCCCGGCCTGCTCGAGGAGGACACCGTCCTCTATGCCTGGCTCGCGGGCGAGGCGAGCGCGATCAAGACGCTGCGCCGCCACCTCGTCACCGACCTCGGCGTCGACCGACGCGCCGTCGCGTTCATGGGCTACTGGCGCGAGGGCCGCGCCGAGAGCTGACGTTCCACGAGACGAGAGAAGTGGCCCCTCGCCGAGCGCGGTGACGGGCCACTTCTCGCATCTCGGCTGGTGGGCGCGGCCGCACGGGCCGGGCCACCGCCCGTCGACGGCGGGGAACGGAAAAGGAGGTCTAGCGGCCTCCCTTTCCAAGGTATAGCGCACGGGGGGTCTTGCGGCAAGAGCCCCCTGGGGGCGCAGAATCTCCGTTCGTGCGCGGGCCGTCGTCGGTCCGCGCCGTCCCGCTCGACCTCGGACCGGAGCTGATGACGTTGCCCGACGCCCCCGTGACCGCCGACCGCACGACCGACCCGACCGCCCGTCCGACCCCGGGCGGCGCCCGGATCTTCGACCTCCCCGACCGCCTGGCAGCGAAGGCCGACCCCGCGCTCGTCGCCGCCGACGAGCGGCACCTCGCCGCGATCGCGGCGAGCCTCGAGCACTCCGTCGCGGACCTCGCGCAGCGCCTCGACGCGGCGCGCCGCGCGCCCGGCGGGAGCGGGACGGAGGCGCTCGAGCGTGACCAGGAGATCCACCGGCTCAGCGGGCGGCTGCACCTCCTGCAGCGCTACGGCGTCGACCTGTGCCTGGGCCGCATGACGTTCGCCGACGGCTCCGCCCCGGTCTACGTGGGGCGCGTGGGCCTCACGGACCCGGCGGGGGAGCGGCTGCTCGTCGACTGGCGCTCGCCCGCCGCGGAGCCGTACTTCGCCGCGACGCCCGCGCACCCGCTCGGCCTCGCGGCGCGCCGTCGGTACCGGTGGGCGCGTGGTCGCGTCACGGACTACTGGGACGAGGAGCTCGTGCCCGACGGCGCCGGGTCGGGTGCGGCGCTCGACGACCAGTCGGCGTTCGTCGCGAGCCTCGGCGCGAGCCGGTCGCCGCGCATGCGCGACGTGCTCGGCACGATCCAGGCGGACCAGGACGCGATCGTGCGCGCGGGCTCGCGCGGCGCGCTCGTCGTCGACGGGGGCCCCGGCACGGGCAAGACCGTCGTGGCGCTGCACCGCGCCGCCTACCTCCTGTACGCCGACCCCCAGGTGGGCGCGGGGCACGGGGGCGTGCTCGTCGTCGGGCCGAGCCGCCCGTACCTCTCCTACGTCGCCGACGTGCTGCCCGGGCTCGGCGAGGACGGCGTGCAGACCTGCACGCTGCGCGACCTCGTCCCCGAGGGCGCGACGGCGCGCGCGGAGACCGACCCCGAGGTCGCCCGGCTCAAGGCGTCTGCCGACCTCGTCGCGGCGATCGAGCCGGCCGTGCGGTTCTCCGAGCGCCCGCCCACCGAGGGCATGGAGGTCGAGACGCCGTGGGCCGACGTCTGGCTCTCCACCGCCGACTGGGCGGAGGCGTTCGAGTCCGTGGACCCCGGCACCCCGCACAACGAGGCGCGTGACGACGTCTGGGCAGCGCTGGTCGAGATCCTCGTGGACAAGACGGTGGGCGAGGAGACCGCGGAGGACGCCGGGGACCTGTCGGCCGACGACGTGCGCCGCGCCCTGCGCAGCCACCGCGCGCTCGGCGCCGCGTTCGACCGCGCGTGGCCGCTCGTCGAGGCGACGGACCTCGTGGCCGACCTGTGGTCGGTGCCCGCCTACCTGCGCCTGTGCGCGCCGTCGCTCACGCCCGCGGAGGTGCGCGCGCTCCAGCGCGCGGACGCGCAGGCCTGGACGACGGCGGACCTGCCGCTGCTCGACGCCGCGCGGCAGCGCCTGGGCGACCCGGAGGCGTCGCGACGCCGTCGCCGCAACGAGGCCGCCGCGGCGGCCGAGCGGGCCCGGATGGACGACGTCGTCGACCACCTCGTGGCGTCCGACGACAGCGAGCTCATGGTCATGACGATGCTCAAGGGGCAGGACCTGCGCGACGCGCTCGTCGACGACGGCGCGCTGGTCACGGCCACGCCCGACCGGCTCGCGGGTCCGTTCGCGCACGTCGTCGTCGACGAGGCGCAGGAGCTCACCGACGCCGAGTGGCAGATGGTGCTGAGGCGCTGCCCGTCACGCAGCGTCACGGTCGTCGGGGACCGCGCGCAGGCCCGCCACGGGTTCGCGGAGGGCTGGCGCGAGCGGCTCGGGCGCGTCGGGTTCGACCGGGTCGCGGAGGCGTCGCTGAGCGTCAACTACCGCACGCCGCAGGAGGTCATGGCGGCGGCGGAGCCCGTCATCCGGGCGGCGCTCCCGGACGCCAACGTCCCGACGTCGGTGCGCAGCACGGGCGTGCCGGTCGCCCACGGGGCGGTCGCGGACCTCGACGGGATCCTCGACGCGTGGCTCGCCGAGCACGCCGAGGGCACGGCCTGCGTGATCGGCGGCGCGGGGTCCGTCGCGGCGTCGACCGAGTCGGTCGCGGCGCGGCTCGGGGAGGACGGGGCGTCGCGCGTGCAGGTGCTCACGCCGGAGACGGCGAAGGGACTCGAGTTCGACCTCGTCGTCCTCGTGGACCCGCAGACGTTCGGCGACGGCGTCGAGGGCGCGGTCGACCGCTACGTCGCGATGACGCGCGCGACGCAGCGCCTCGTCGTCCTGGATCGCTGACGATCGCCCGCCGAACACGACATGGAGGTCGCCAAGGAGCTTGTGGCGACCTTCATGTCGTGCTCGGCGGGTTGGGCGGGTCAGGCGACCGGGACGGCCAGGTCCTCGACGACCTCGACACCGGGCAGGCGGCCCAGCAGGTCGCCGGGAAGCAGCAGCTTCGAGCGCCGCACGCCGCTGCCGATCAGCGCGTGCGCGCCGTCGGTCACGATGCGCGAGTCCACGAGGACGCGCCACCCGTCCGGGAGCCCGACGGGCGTGATGCCGCCGTACTCCATGCCGGACTCGGCCGTCGCACGGTCGGTCGGCAGGAACGACGCCTTGCGCACGTCGAGCAGCTTGCGGACGCGCGTGTTGACGTCGGCGCGCGTGTGCGCGCGCACCACGGCGGCGGCGACCCGCTCGTCGCCCGCCCGCGCGCCGCCCACGACGACGCAGTTCGCCGACGCCTCGACGGGCAGGTCGAACGCGGCGTTGAGCGTCGCGGTGTCCGCGAGGTCGGGGTCGATCTCCGTCACGGCGACGAGCGCCGCGACGTCCGGGTCGGCCTCGGCCCACCGGCGCAGCGCGTCGGCGGTCACGGGGGCGACGAGGTCGAGGTGGTCGAGCGCGGGCTCCCAGGTGAGCGAGCCGAGCGTGGGCAGGGTCGTGCGGGCGTCCATGGCGCCAGCCTGCCATCCGGCGGGGCATCGTGCGGCGAGGACCGGCTGCCGAGCATGCGGTCGTGGCTCGCTCTGCACGCCGCACGGGCTGCGACTCCGTGCTCGGCGGGAGGAAGAGGTTCAGGTAGAGGTCGAGGGTTCGGGTCAACCCTCGAGCGACGGTCGAGGGTTGCGGCGGGCATCTCGGACGAAGCCGACGGCTCTCACCTGCGGAGTTGACACCCCGCGACGGCGGTCGTTCACTGGAAGTGTTCGAACGCCTGTTCGAACGATGGTGGGTGCAGAACGACGCCCCCAGCAGTCGACGCGCGGTGCGCGTCCCGTCCGAGCAGCATCCCGGGAGGCGAGATGACCCTTCTCGCCGACCCCGCCGAACGGGCGGGGGCACCAGACCCGACGGTCGCGGCCGTCGACAAGGCCGAGCGCGCCCGCGCCGTCCTGCGCCGTGCGGAGGAGCGTACGGGCGTCCGCCGACACCGCACGGTCGCCGCCCCCGCGGTCCCGGCAGCACCGGCCGCCGTCCCGCGCGCCGACGTCCCGCGCGCCGACGTCCCGCTCGCCGACGTCTCCTCGCCGACGGTCGCCCGGCCGACCCCTGTCGTGCCGGCCGAGCGCCCGGCGCGCGCCCGCGGCCGCCACGTCGCGATGCGGGACCCGAGCCGGGACGCGGGCACGGACGAGCGGGTGTGGCCGGTGCACGACGCGCTCGCGCCGCTCCTCCCGCTCGGCGCCCTGCAGCGTGGCACCGCGCTGGCGGTGCGCGGCTCGACGAGCCTCCTGCTCGCGCTCGTCGCGCGGCCCTCCCGGTCCGGGGCATGGACCGCAGCGGTCGGGTTCCCCGCGGTCGGGCTGCTCGCGGCCGCCGACGTCGGCGCGGACCTCGACCGCGTCGTGCTCGTCCCGCGCCCCGGCCCCGACGCGGCGCTCGCGATCTCGGCGCTCGTCGACGGCCTGGACGTCGTGGTCGTCGGGCCCGACGCCGCCCTCACCGACACCGACCGGCGTCGCCTCACCGCCCGGGCGCGCGAGCGCGGGGCGCTGCTCGTCGCGGCCACGGCGTGGCCGGGCGCGCACGTCGTGCTCACCGTGACGGGCGGCGGCTGGTCCGGGGCCGACCGCGGGGCGGGCTGGCTGCGCCGGCGCACGCTCGTCGTCGAGCGGGCGGGTCGCGGGGGCGCCGCGCGCCCCGTGCGGGTCGAGGTCGAGCTCCCGTTCGCCCACGAGGACTGGCCCGCGTTCCTCGCCGAGGACGCCCGCGGCACCCGGCCCGCGGCCGGGACCGGCGCCACCGTGGCCGAGACCGCCGCGACCGCCCATGAGACCGCCCACGGGACCGCCGTCGGCCCCGCCCGGGTCGACGACCCCGACCGGCCCTCCCGGCTCCGGCTCGTCGGATGAGCACGAGCCCGACCCGCACGGCCGCCCTGTGGGTGCCGGACTGGCCGGTGCTCGCGGCGATGGCGGTGCGCGACGTCCCCGCGCACGTCCCCGCCGCGACGCACGACGGCCGTCGCGTCGTCGCCGTCTCCGCGACCGCGCGGGCCCACGGCGTGCGCCGGGGCATGCGCCGCCGTCGGGCCCGGGAGTGCTGCCCGGAGCTCGAGCTGCTCGACGTCGACGACGCGCGCGACGCCCGCGAGTTCGAGCCCGTCGCCCTCGCGGCCGAGACCGTCGTCGCGGGGCTGGAGATCACCCGGCCCGGCCTCCTGCTCCTGCCGGCCGCCGGGGCGAGCCGCTATCACGGGTCGGACGTCGCGCTCGCGGAGGCGCTCGTCGCGCGCGTCGCCGAGCGCACCGGGCACGAGAGCCAGGTGGGCGTCGCCGACGGCATCCTCGCGGCCGTGCTCGCAGCGCGGGACGCCGCCGTCGTCGCGCCCGGCGGCTCCGCCGCGTTCCTCGCCCCGCGGCCCGCGCGCGACCTCGCGCACGTCGCCGCCCGCCCCGACGCCGCCGTCGCGGTCGACGAGCTCGTCGACCTCCTGGGCCGGCTCGGCGTGCGCACCCTCGGGGCGCTCGCGGCACTGCCGCCCGCGACCGTCGAGGGGCGGTTCGGCGACCTCGGCGCGTGGGCGCACCGGCTCGCGCGCGGCGAGGACCTGCGCCCGCCCGCGCGGCGCCGCGTCGAGCCCGACGTCGCGGTGGGCGCCGACCTCGACCCGCCCGCCGAGCGCGTCGACGTCGCGACCTTCGCCGCGCGGCGGCTCTCCGAGGACCTGCACGACCAGCTCGTCGCGCGCTCGCTCGTCGCCGGGCGCCTGCGCATCACCGCGCGGACCACGGAGGGGGACGACCTCGAGCGCACCTGGCGGCTCGACGGGCCGGGTGCGATGAGCCCCGCGCGCCTCACGGACAAGGTCCGGTGGCAGCTCGAGGGCTGGCTCACCACGACGAGCATCCGCTCCGCGCGCGCGGCCCGGTCCGCGCGCGGTGGCAGGCGTGGTGGCGAGCGAGGCGGCTCGCCCGGCGGCGCCGACGTCGTGCCCGACGTCGCGCCGCTGACCCGCCTGTCCCTCACGGCCGAGGAGGTCGTCCCCGCGGGGGCCGAGCAACCGCGCCTGTGGGGTGCGTCGAGCGGCGAGGACGCGCGCGCCCACCGCGCGCTCGGGCGCGTGCAGGGCATCCTCGGCGGCGACGCCGTCCTGCGCGTCCAGGTCCAGGGCGGGCGCGACGCGACCGACCGCGTGCACCTCGTGCCGTTCGGGGAGGACGTCGCCCGCCCGCGCGACCCGGCCCTGCCGTGGCCCGGCGCGCTGCCGAGCCCCGCGCCGGCGGTCGTGCCCGTCGAGCCGCAGGACGTCGTCGTGCTCGACGCCGCCGGGCGGCCCGTCGTCGTCGACGCCCGGCTCGCGATGAGCGGCGAGCCCGCGACCGTGCGGTGGGTCGCCCCGGCACCCGAGGAGGAGGCGCGCCGCGCGGGGGCCTCCGGACGGGAGGCGCTGCGCCCCGGCACTGGCCCCGGGGCCGGGGCCGGGCGCGCCGTCGTGGACTGGGCCGGGCCGTGGCCGCTCGCCGAGCGCTGGTGGGCACCCGCGTCGCGGCGCCGGGTGCACGTGCAGGTCCTGCTCGACGACGGCCGCGGGCTCCTCCTCGCGAGCACCCGCGGGCGCTGGACCGTGGAGGGCCTCTATGACTGACCGGACGGCAGGGCCGCGGTACGCCGAGCTCCATGCCCACTCCGCGTTCAGCTTCCTCGACGGCGCGTCCCACCCCGAGGAGCTCGCCGCCGAGGGCGCGCGGCTCGGGCTGTCGGCGCTCGCGATCACCGACCACGACGGCCTGTACGGCGTCGTGCGCTTCGCCGAGGCGGCGCGCAAGGTCGGGCTCCCCACGGTCTTCGGCGCCGAGCTGCACCTGCCGGCGCCCACGGCCACGGGCGCGCCCGTGCTCGACCCGCCCACCGGCGTGCCCGACCCGCGCTCGACCCACCTGCTCGTCCTCGCGCGCGGCACGCAGGGCTACCGCAACCTGTCGCGCGCCATCGCCACCGCGCACCTCGCGACCGGGACCAAGGGGGCCGCCGACTACCGCCTCGACCGGCTCGGCGAGGAGGCCGCGGGCCAGTGGCTCGTGCTCACCGGCTGTCGCAAGGGTTCGGTGCGCCGCGCGCTCGTCACGTCCGGCCGCGCCGCGGCGCGCCGCGAGCTCGACCGGCTCGTCGCCGTCTTCGGCGCGGACAACGTGGCCGTCGAGATCACCGCGACCGACGACCCGCGCGACGCCGACCTGCACGCGGCGCTCGCCGATCTCGCCGCCGAGGCCCGGCTGCCGCTCGTCGCGACGACCGCCGCCCACTACGCGTCGCCGCGCGACGCCGACCTCGCGGGGGCGCTCGCCGCGGTGCGCGCCCGCTCGTCGCTCGACGACCTCGACGGGTGGCTGCCCGGTGCCCCGACGACGCACCTGCGGACCGCGACGGAGATGCTCGCGCGCCACCACCGGCACCCGCAGGCCGTCGCGACCGCGGCCGCGCTCGGGGACGAGTGCGCGTTCGACCTGCACCTCGTCGCGCCCGACCTCCCGCCGTACCCCGTTCCGGCCGGGCACACCGAGGCGACCTGGCTGCGCGAGCTCGTGCGGCGCGGCGGCGAGGACCGGTACGGCCCGCGCGGGCGGGAGACCGTCGCGGGCTCGTGGGCGCAGATCGACCACGAGCTGGAGGTCATCGAGGACCTGCACTTCCCCGGGTACTTCCTCGTCGTCTACGACCTCGTCGAGTTCTGCCGGGTCAACGGGATCCTCGCCCAGGGCCGCGGGTCGGCCGCGAACTCCGCGGTCTGCTACGCGCTCGGCATCACGGCCGTCGACGCGGTGAAGCACGGGCTGCTGTTCGAGCGCTTCCTCGCGCCCGAGCGCGACGGGCCGCCGGACATCGACATCGACATCGAGTCGGCGCGGCGCGAGGAGGTCATCCAGCACGTCTACGCGACGTTCGGGCGCACGCACGCCGCGCAGGTCGCGAACGTCATCTCCTACCGGCCCAAGTCGGCCGTGCGCGACGCGGCCCGGGCGCTCGGGTACGACGTCGGGCAGGCCGACGCGTGGAGCAAGTCCATCGAGCGCTGGGGGTCGCTGCGCGGCCCCGACCCGTCGTCGCCCGCGGCGGACCGGAAGGCCAAGGAGGTCGCCATCGCGACGAAGACCGCCGAGAAGGACGCCGAGAAGGCTCGCCTGTGGGGGTCGGGCGACGTGGGTTCGGCAGGGAGGGAGGTGGGGTCGTCGCGCACCGGCACCTCCCGCGCCGTAGCCTCTCGCGACGAACGTCCGCACACCGGGCATCGTGGCGACTGGTCGCCCGACCTGAGCGGCCGGGGCGCGCGGCGACCGCGCGTCGTCGACCCGCTCGCCGTGGACGAGGGCGAGGTCCTGCGCGCGGACGACACGCACGACGTCGTGCCCGCGCACCGTCCGCCGTCGGCCGCGCAGGAGGGCGAGATCCCGGACGCCGTGCTCGACCTCGCCGACCGGATGCTGCGCCTCCCGCGGCACCTGGGCATCCACTCGGGCGGGATGGTCATGTGCGACCGCCCCGTCATCGAGGTGTGCCCCGTCGAGTGGGCGCGCATGGAGGGGCGCACCGTCCTGCAGTGGGACAAGGAGGACTGCGCGGACGCGGGGCTCGTGAAGTTCGACCTGCTGGGCCTCGGGATGCTCACGGCGCTGCGCATCGGGTTCGACCTGGTCGAGCGGCACGAGGGCGGCCCGCGCCTCGCGCTGCACACGCTGCCCGAGGACGACCCGGCGGTGTACGACCTGCTGTGCGCGGCCGACACCGTCGGCGTGTTCCAGGTCGAGTCGCGCGCGCAGATGGCGACGTTGCCGCGGCTGCGCCCCCGAAAGTTCTACGACATCGTCATCGAGGTCGCGCTCATCCGCCCCGGGCCCATCCAGGGCGGGTCCGTGCACCCGTACATCAACCGCGCGCGGGGGCGCGAGGAGGTGACGTTCCTGCACCCGCTGCTGGAGAAGTCGCTCGGCAAGACCCTCGGTGTGCCGCTGTTCCAGGAGCAGCTCATGCAGATGGCGATCGACGTCGCGGGCTTCTCGCCCCAGGACTCCGACCAGCTCCGGCGCGCGATGGGGTCCAAGCGGTCGGTCGAGCGCATGGAGGAGCTGCGCGGGCGGCTCATGGACGGGATGCGCAAGAAGGGGGTCACGGACCCGGCCGTGCGCGAGGCGATCTACGACAAGCTCAAGGCGTTCGCCGACTTCGGGTTCCCCGAGTCGCACGCGTACTCGTTCGCGTTCCTCGTCTACGCGAGCTCGTGGCTCAAGGTGCACCACCCCGCCGCGTTCTACGCCGGCCTGCTCGCGGCGCAGCCCATGGGGTTCTACTCGCCGCAGTCTCTCGTGGCGGACGCACGCCGCCACGGCGTCACCGTCCTGCGCCCCGACGTCAACGCGTCCGACGTCGAGGCGACGGTCGAGCGGCTGCCCGCCGACCATGCGGGTGGCGACCATCAGGGCGCTCGGACGGGCAGCAACCACGTGGTCGGCGGAGGGGTGCGGGTCGACACCGCGTTCGGGCCGGAGCCCGATCTCGAGCTCGCGGTGCGGCTCGGGCTCGCGAGCGTGCGGGGGCTCGGCAAGGACGCGGCCGAACGGGTCGTCGCGGCGCGCGGGGCGCCGGGGGAGGGGCGGCCGTTCAGCGACCTGCGCGACCTCGTGCGGCGCGTCGACCTCACGACCGCCCAGCTCGAGGGGCTCGCGACCGCCGGCGCGACGGACGGCCTCGGCGTGACCCGGCGCGAGGCGCTGTGGGCGGCCGGCGCGCTCGCGCAGGAGGGCCCGGGGACGCTGCCCGGCGTGAGCGTCGGGGTCGAGGCCCCGGCGCTGCCCGGCATGACCGACGTCGAGACCGCCGTCGCCGACGTGTGGGCCACGGGCGTGTCCGCCGACTCCTACCCGACGCAGTACGTCCGCGACGGCCTGACGGCGGCGGGCGTGCTCACCGTCGTCGGCGCGGTCGAGGTGTCGCGGCAGATCGAGCAGGTCGACGAGGCCGAGCGCGTCGCGGGCGAAGTGCCGGGGACGCGCCCGCACCCGTCGTCGCGCGTCGCGGTGGGTGGCGTCGTCACGCACCGTCAGCGTCCCGGGACCGCCGGGGGCGTGACGTTCCTGTCGCTCGAGGACGAGACGGGGATCCTCAACGTCGTGTGCTCGCCCGGGCTGTGGCAGCGGTTCCGGAAGGTCGCGCGCGGCTCCGCGGCGCTCGTCGTGCGCGGGCGGCTCGAGCGGGCCGACGGCGCCACGAACCTCGTCGCGGAGCACCTCGCCCCGCTGTCGCTGCAGGTCGCGACGACGTCCCGCGACTTCCGCTGACGCCGAGCCCAGGGCGCGCGGCCCGACACCCCGGGACCGGACGTCGGCGTCGCCGCGGTCCGGAGCGCGGTCCCGTGGTAGGAACGGACCGGACGCAGGCCCGGTCGCCGCGCGCGACGACGGGTCGGCACCCGCGCACCGGCTCACCGACGAGAGGACCCTGCGAATGCCACCCCGTCTGACGCCCCGCACGATGCTCTGGACCGGGCTGGCGCTCGCAGTCGTCGGCGAGCTGTTCCGCAGCGTCCTCCTCCCGCGCGTGATGTTCAGCGTGCCCGTGCCGCTGGGCGTCCTCGAGGCCGCCTTGGTGCTGCTGCACGTCGTGTTCACCGGCGGCATCGTGCTCGCCGCCGGCGCGTTCGTCGTGCGGGCGCTGCAGCCCGACGACACCCCGCGCAAGGAGGCGACCCCGACCCCGTGGGAGGACCGCGACAACCGGCTGACCTGACCGGTGACCTGTCGTCGCGCCACGGATCCCTGGACCCGTGACGCGCCGACAGGTCGTCGGCGCTACGGCGCGACCGGTGCGGTGACGCAGACCTCGAACGTGTCGCGGGCGCGACGCAGCAGGTAGCGGACCTCCTGCGCCTCCTGCTCGTTGGCGTACTCGTCGCGGTAGCTCCAGCGCGCGTGCGCCCACACGAGCGCGTCGCCCACCTCCTCGACGCCGACGAGCTGCGCCACGACGCCCACGAGCCCGCGCTCGCGGAACCCACGGGCGAGCTCGGCCGTCGACTCCCGCACGGCCTCCGGGTCGGCGAGGAGCACCGACCCGGTCGCCCCGACGACGAGCGCGGGGAACGCGTAGCTCTCGCCGATCGTGTCGAGGTCGCCCGTCGAGAGCGCGACCCCGTAGGTCGTGAGGAACGTCCGGACGTCGTCGGCGTCGAAGGACTCGGTGGTGGGTTCCATGCTCCCGTTCTACCGCGTCCGTCCGGCGTCGGCGCGGTCGCGGCGCCCCGGGTGCCGTGCGGTCACCACGCCTCGGCGAGCAGGAGCGCGAAGAGCTCGTCGGCGTCGGTCTCCAGGCCGCGTGCGGCGAACCACGCGGACATCGTGCGGCAGTCGCGCAGCAGCAGCTCGGTGCCGAACGGGTTGGCCACGAGGTCGACCACCTGCGGCAGGTCGATGATGACGAGCCGGTCGCCGTCCGCGAGGACGTTGTACGGGGAGAGGTCGCCGTGCGCGAAGCCGAGGCGGGCCAGCACCGCCATCCCGTCGCGGAGCTGGTCCCACCACGACGCGAGGAGGTCCGGGTCGGGCCGGGTGCGGGCGAGCCGGGGCGCGGCCTCGTGCGCGACGCCGTCCGACGTCCCGACGAACTCCATGAGGATCTCGTTGCCGTCGATCTGGACCGGGTAGGGCACGGGGGCGCCCGCGGACCACAGCTCGCCCAGCGCGGCGAACTCCGCCGCCGCCCACTGCCCGGCCGCGACCTGGCGGCCGTAGCGGGACTTGCGGTCGAGCGCGCGCCGGTCGCGCGTGCGGCGCACGCGGCGGTCCTCGGTGTAGACCGTGTCGCGCCGGAACGCGCGGTGATCGAGGTCCCGGTAGCGCTTGGCGGCGAGCAGCGTGCGCCGGGCGGCGTCGTCGGGGACGGCGCGCTCGACGAGGAAGACGTCCGCCTCCTTGCCGGTCTTGAGCACGCCCAGCTCGGTGTCGACGGCCGCGTCGGCGGTCACGACCCAGTCGGGGCGCGGCTCGGGTCCGCGCTGCCCCTTCTCCACGGCGGACCACGTGGACCAGCGCTGGTCGGCGCCGAGCGCGGCGTCGAGGACGCCCGCGGCGGCACCGGCGTCGTCGAGGTCCGCGGTGTCGTCGCTGCGCCGCAGGCGGCGGGGCGGGGGAGTGCGGGGGTCTCCCGCGAACGTCGGTGGGAGGTACGGGTCGGGGTACAGCAGGTCGTGCTCGGGCACGGGTGGGCTCCTTCGGGCGGGGAGCGCACGGCGCTGCCGTCGCCTCGGGGGCGAGCGGCGGGCGCGGGCCGTCTCGGGGGACGGGCCCTGGACCGTCTAGCGGCGGTCGGTGCTCCCGGGGGTGGTGGACACGCGAGCGTGGGTCGTCCAGCTCATGGCGTTCCTCCTTCCTCCGGTGCCCGACGGCGCGGGCGACGTCCCGTGACCGTCCCACCCGGGCGCGGCCCGGGGCAAGCGAATTACCGCCGGTCGCCGGTCGTCGGTCGTGGCCGGCGACCGGGGCGGCTCACGCGGCGCCGGCCGCCAGCGCCTGGATCGCCGACGCGACGCGCTCGTACGTCCCGTACGTGTCGTAGCCCATCTGGTCGAGCGCGGACCACACGAACCCGACCGTCGCGTAGAGGCCCACCGCCGTCGCGAGGATCCACTCGCGCACCGACCCGGTGTCGCCGAGCAGCGGGAGCGCGAAGCTGCCGCCGGGGCGCCAGACGTCGTCGACCACCAGGGACCTGCGCACCCAGCGTGGGGAGCGGATCTTCACCGGCCACAGCAGCGGTGCGCCGTTGGTCGTGAGCACGTCGCCCAGGATGTGCACGGTGACGCCGATGCCGACCGCGACCGGGAGCCAGTTCCACTCCTCGGGGGAGAAGAGTGCGACGAGCACGGCGACGGTGAGCGACGTGACCCACGGCATGAGCTTGCCGCGCCGCGTGAGCTTGAGCGCCTTGAGCGCGAGCGCGACGAGGAGGACCGCGAGGAGGCCGCCGCCCACGTAGACCGTGCCGAAGCTCTCCGTCTCGACCGTGACCAGACCCACGAGCCACGCGAGCGCGGTGAACACCGCGATGCCGAGGAACGAGTGCGTGCCCTGCCGGTGGCCGCCGGAGATTGTCTCGACCGCGTCGGACACCCACTCGCTCACGGGCGGGAGCGAGTGCGCGAACGTGCCGTTGTGGTGGTCGGCGTCGGGGAGAAGCGCGGCGCCGGCGCACACGACGGCGCCCGTCATGACCCCGACCGACGACACGGGGTGCCACCCGAGCGCGAACGGGGCGGTGGACGTCACCGCCACCCAGGCGGCGGCTCCGGTCGCGGCGTGGTGGGCGCCCATCATGGCGGCGGGTCTCCTGTCGTCGGGCCCGGCCGGGTGGTTCGTCGGCGTCGGGAGGTGTGTCCGGAACGTCCGGAACCCTACCGGGTGCCGCCGACAGCGCCGGAGGGCCGTCCGGGCGCAGGTGCGGCCGGGAAGAAAAGTGTGCCAAGCGGCGACGTATGCCGGAGGAGGTCGCCGGCCCGGCCCGTGACGGCGGGGCCCGCGGAGTATTTCTGAGGAATTCTGGAAATAGGGTTGTGTCGAGCGGAAAAGGCGCGTACGGTCTTCCTCGGTCGACGACATTCCGGTGCGTGGGCCACCCGACATGACCGAGAGGAGCAGTGCCGTGCGCGAACTCGTCCAGCAGGACCGGCGACGTCCCGTGCTGCCCTGCGAGCGACCTCGTGTCGCGCTGCCCGTGGCGTATCTCAGCGTGTCCTCGTCCTTCGCCGGCGACTCCGGCGGTCCTGTCGTCTGACCTCGGCGTCGCACGACAGGCCGTCCCGGGACATCGCCGGGGCGGCTTTTTTCTTGTGCGTGAATGTGCCCGTGACGGGGCGCATTCGTCGTGCTGCCATTTCGCCCATTCTCCGTCGGCGTGCATTTGTCGTGCGTCGTCGGTGAAATGGCGCTGCCTTCGTGGTCCAACGGACACGACGCCGCTCTACGGAAGCGGAGACGGGGGTTCGACTCCCTCCGAGGGCACCTGGACGCCTCGCGTCCCGTCTGCTCGACGTTAAGGAGCACCAGCGCGCGTAGCTCAGCGGACAGAGCGCCGGCTTCCGGAGCCGGGCGGCGGGGGTTCGAGTCCTCCCGCGCGCACCAGCGCCGCCCCGCCGGGGCGGCGTCATGATCGTCAGGACGACCCGAGGAGGTCAGCACCGTGAGCACCGAGGCCCACGCGTTCCCCGTCCCGCTGTCCGGCGCGAAGGCGCCGACCCTCATGTGGGCGCACGAGCACGCCGTCGAGCCCGCCGCCCTGCAGCAGCTGCGCAACATCGCCGCGCTGCCGTGGGTCGAGGGTGTGCGCGTCATGCCCGACGTCCACCTCGGCAAGGGCGCGACCGTCGGCTCGGTCATCGCCATGCGCGACGCGGTGTCGCCCAACGCGGTCGGCGTCGACATCGGCTGCGGCATGATCGGCGTCCGCACGTCGCTCACGGCCGAGGACCTGCCCGACGACCTCGGGCCGGTCCGCGCGCGTATCGAGGCCGCGATCCCCGTCGGGTTCCACGCGCACGACGAGGCGGTCGACCCGCATCGGCTGCGCTCGATCTCCGGGCGCGGCCCGGCGGAGGTCGCGCGCGGCGCGGACGCGTTCTGGTCGCGGTTCTCGGGGCTGCACGGCCGCGTCTCGGACATCGAGGGTCGCGCCCGCCGTCAGCTCGGAACGCTTGGCTCGGGCAATCACTTTGTTGAGTTGTGTGTGGATGAGTCTGGTTCTGTGTGGCTTCAGCTGCACTCAGGGTCGCGCAACATCGGCAAGACGCTCGCGGAGCAGCACGTCGCCGTCGCGAAGCGCCTCGAGCACAACCAGGGCCTCGTCGACCGCGAGCTCGCGGTGTTCCTCGGCGGCACTCCGGAGATGGACGCGTACCTTGCCGACCTGTGGTGGGCGCAGGAGTACGCGGCGCGGTCACGCGCGGTCATGATGACGCTCGTCGTCGACGCCATGCGTACCTCGTTCCCGGGTCGGGAGATCGCGTTCGACGAGGCCGTGAACGTCCACCACAACTACGTGGCGGTCGAGCACGTCGACGAGCAGGAGCTCGTCGTGACCCGCAAGGGCGCGATCCGGGCCGGGAAGGGCGACCTCGGCCTGATCCCCGGGTCGATGGGCACCGGTTCGTACATCGTGCGCGGGCTCGGGAACCCGGACTCCTACTGGTCGGCGTCGCACGGCGCGGGCCGTCGCATGTCCCGGACCCAGGCGAAGAAGACCTTCACGCTGGACGACCTCGCCGCCCAGACGGCCGGCGTGGAGTGCCGCAAGGACGCGGGGGTGCTCGACGAGATCCCGGGCGCGTACAAGGATCTCGACGAGGTCGTCCGCGCGCAGTCCAACCTCGTCGAGGTCGTCGCCCGCCTCACGACGCTCCTCTGCGTCAAGGGCTGACCACAGGAAGCCCCACCGCGCGCCGCGACCAGGTGGTCCCGGCGAGCCGACCAGGTGGTCCTGGCTGGTCCGGCTGTCCGGACGAGCCAGGACCACCTGCTCGGCGGCGACGGGGCGGCCGCCGACCGGGGTCTCGGGTCGTTAGGGGCGGTCGCGGGGGAGGCGGACGGTGAAGGTGGTGCCGGTGGGGCCGGGCTCGTCGGGGGTGGCGGACGACACGGTGATCGTGCCGTGGTGGGCGGTGACGATCGCCTGGGCGATGGCGAGGCCGAGGCCGGTGGAGCCGCCGGTGCGGTTGCGCGCGTCGTCGCCGCGCGTGAAGCGGCGGAAGAGCGTCGGGCGCAGGGCCGCCGGGATGCCGGGGCCGTCGTCGGCGACGGTGAGCACGACGTCGTCGCCGTCGCTCGCGAGCCGCACCTCGACGTGGGTGCCAGGCGGGGTGTGCGTGCGGGCGTTCGCGAGGAGGTTCGCGAGCACCTGGCGCAGGCTCGCCTCGTCGCCCGTGATCTCGAGGTCGACGTCCTCGTCCGGGTCCTGCTCGCCGGAGTCATGCGCCGCGCGGGTGCGATCCAGGTCGTCCGTCGCGTCGTCGACCCCGTCGACCCCGTCGGGCGGGTCGGTCGGGAGGTCGACGTCGAGGTCCTCGCCGGGAAGGTCGAGGGCCCAGTCGTGGTCGGGACCGGCGGCGTGGGCGTCCATGACCGCGTCCACGGCGAGGCCGGCGAGGTCGACGGGCGCGCGGTCGAGCGGGCGGCCGGCGTCGAGCCGCGCGAGGAGCAGGAGGTCCTCGACGAGACCCGTCATGCGCACGGCCTCGGACTCGATGCGGTCGAGCGAGCGCGCGGTGGCGGGCGGGACCTCGTCGGGGGAGCGGCGCACGAGCTCGGCGTACCCCCGGATGGAGGCGAGCGGGGTGCGGAGCTCGTGGCTCGCGTCGGCGACGAACCGCCGCACCTGGGTCTCGGAGTCGTGGCGCGCCTGGAGCGAGGTCTCGACGTTCTCGAGCATGCGGTTCAGCGCGGCACCCACCTGCCCGACCTCGGTGCGCTCGTCGGTGAGGTCGACCGGGACGCGCGGGATCGCGTCGATCTCGCCCTGCGCGAGCTCCAGCTCGGAGACGCGCCCCGCCGCGGCGGCGACGTCGTCGAGCGGCCGGAGCGAGCGCCGCACGAGCCACGTCCCGAGGAGCACGGCGGCGAGCAGGCCCGCGGCGCCGAGCGCGACCTCGATGAGCACGTACTTCTCGACCGTCGCGTCGACGGTGGTGGTGCTCGACGCGACGACGACGGTCTGGCCGTCGTCCGTGGTGCGGTGCACGGCACGGAACGACCCGAGGTCGGGCAGGTCGGCGTCGTGCGGGGCGCCGTCGGCGGGCACGTCCTCGAGCGCGGCGATCTGCGCCTCGTCGAGCACGACGCGCTCGAGCGTGGGCGTCACGTACTCGGCGAGCACGACCTCGCCATCGACGTAGCGGAGCACGGCGCTGCCGGGGCCGGTGCCCGCGGGGAATCGGGACGGGTCGTCGGGCAGGTCGCTGGGGCTGGGGCTGGGGGTGCCACCGGTGTCGTCCGGCGGCTGCCCGGGGCCGTCGCCGGGACGCTCCCCGAAGCCCTGCGCGAGCCGCGAGCTCGCCTGCTCGAGCTCGTGGTCGAGCTGTTCGACGAGCTGGTCGCGCAGCGCGAGCGCGGACGCGGCGGCAAGGCCGACGGTGACGAGGAGCACGACCCCGGCGAGCACGAGGACGAGCCGGCGGCGCAGCGCCGTCGGCCGTCGCGCGGGGACACCGTCGGCGGACCCGTGACGCGCGGGGTCGGGAACGGCGCGCGCCTCAGCCACGGGCGTCGTCCGCGCCGTTCGCGGGCTTGAGCACGTACCCGACCCCGCGCAGCGTGTGGATCATGGGCTCGCGGCCCCTGTCGATCTTGCGGCGCAGGTAGGAGATGTAGAGCTCGACGATGTTCGCCTGGCCGCCGAAGTCGTAGTTCCAGACGCGGTCGAGGATCTGCGCCTTGGACAGCACGCGGCGCGGGTTGCGCATGAGGTAGCGCAGCAGCTCGAACTCGGTGGCCGTGAGTCGGACCTCCGCGCCCGCGCGGCGCACCTCGTGCGCGTCCTCGTCGAGCTCGAGGTCGCCGACGACGAGCACGGAGTCCTCGCGCTGCGCGGTGGCGCCGCCCCGGCGCAGCAGCCCGCGCAGGCGCGCGACGACCTCCTCGAGGCTGAACGGCTTGGTCACGTAGTCGTCGCCGCCCGCGGTGAGCCCGGCGACGCGGTCCTCGACGGCGTCGCGCGCGGTGAGGAAGAGGACGGGGACGTCGGTGTCGCGCTCGCGCAGCCGGCGCAGCACGGTGAGGCCGTCCATGTCGGGGAGCATGACGTCGAGCACGACGACGTCGGGCCCGGTCTCGCGCGCGGTGCGGATCGCGGAGCCCCCGTCGAGCGCGGTGGACACGTCCCAGCCCTCGTAGCGCAGCGCCGAGGTGAGCAGCTCGGCGAGGTTGGGCTCGTCGTCGACCACGAGCACGCGGACGGGCGAGCCGTCCGGGCGCGTGAGGCGCGGCTGGTCGGGACGGCCGACGGGGGCGGGGGATGCGGTCATGGCCCCAGCGTCCCGCGGCGCGCGTGGTCGTGCCTGTGGTGACCCTGTGCGCGCGCTGTGCCTGGCGGTGGTGCTGCGCGCCCCGCGGCGGGACCGGGTGAGATCGGCACGCCACGGTCGTTGAATCCTTGACTTTTGATCGGTCGCCGTCAAAACTCGCGACATCGGCAGCAGCCGACGTCCACGCACGCAGGAGTGCGCGCGCCGCCGGGCCTGGAGAAGTCCCTGGAGCCCGACCGGCGGTCCGCCGGGAACCGGCGCCCGGCCCGCGCTCTCGACGACGAGGGAGAAGCACGCATGGATTTGTTCAGCGGTACGACGGCCAGACGGGCGGTGGCGGCGGCGGTCGCGCTGCCCCTCGCCGGAGGGGCGACGCTCGTTGCCGCGGGGCCGGCGGCCGCCGACGAGGAGGACTACAAGATCCTCGTCGTCGGCAAGACGCTCGGGTTCCGGCACTCGCACATCGACGACACGACGCGCGCGCTGATCGAGCTCGGTGAGGACAACGGTTTCACGGTCGACGTGTGGGACCCGCCGAACGACTCCGCCGGCTGGTGGGGGAACGGCTCGCCGGGCCAGCCCGACCTCACGATGGACTCGACGCCGTTCACGAGCGCCGAGGACCTGTCGCAGTACGCGACCCTGGTCTTCGTCTCGCCCGTCGACAACACCAACTCGCTCGACCCGGCGACGCCGCGCCTGCTCGACGACACCGAGCTCGCGGCGCTCCAGGGCTACATCCACGACGGCGGCGGGTTCGTCGGGCTGCACGCCGCGACCGACACGATGCACACCGTGCCCTGGTACAGCGAGCTGACGGGCGGCGGCGCGCGCTTCGTCTCCCACCCGCAGCAGCAGACGGCGACGATGCGCGTCGAGAGCCCGACGCACCCCTCGACCGCGCACCTGCCGGCCGTCTGGGAGCGGTTCGACGAGTGGTACAACTACTCGGTCAACCCTCGCGCGGAGGTGCACGTGCTCGTCACGCTCGACGAGTCGACCTACTCGCCCGGCAACGGCGCGATGGGCGAGGACCACCCGCTCTCGTGGTGCCAGAACTTCGAGGGCGGCCGGTCCTGGTACGAGGGCGCCGGGCACACCGACGAGTCGTGGACGGACCCGGTCTTCCGCGAGCACGTGCTCAAGGGGGTCGAGTGGACCGCGGGCGTCGTCGAGGGCGGCGGCAACTGCGTGACGTTCCCCGAGGTCGACGGCGTCGTGGCCGGCCTGGACACCTCCGCGGTGGGCGACAGCGTGATCGCGGGCGCGATCAGCTCGCTGCTCGGCAGCGCGCGCTCCGCGGCCGAGGCGGGCGACCCCGCGACCGCGGTCCAGGTGCTCGGCGGCGCGCGGTCGCTCGTCGACCACCTGTCCGCGGCCGCGGGAGACCGGGAACTGCTGGCGTCGAAGATCGACGACCTCGTCGTGTGGCAGACCGGGCTCGTCGACGACGGCCCGGCGATCGACCTCGCGGCCGAGGCCGAGCTGCGGACCATGGGTGGCAAGCAGTACGTCGCCGTGCGCGTGCTCAACGAGGACGACACCGCCGTCGACATCACCCTCGCGACCCCGTACGGCAGCAAGGAGTACGCCGACGTGGCGCCCGGGAAGAACGCCTACCAGGCGTTCGCGACCCGGCTCGTCGAGGCCCCGGCCGGGGAGGTGACCGTGACGGCCACCGTCGAGCGCGACGGCGAGACCGTCACCGAGGAGATCGTGCTCGCCTACGCCGCCACGGCCTGACGCCTCTCTCCGCGCACCCGACGGCGCCCGTCGCACCCTCGTGCGACGGGCGCCGTCGTGCGTCTCGGGCACGGCCGCGGCGTCGACGCCACGACCGGGCCTACCCGGTCACGCGAGCTGCAGCGTCGTGAGGCAGGTCGGGTCGTCGTCGCCCGTGGAGACGACCGTGGTGCCGACCCGGCCCTCGTGCTCGACGCGCAGCTCCGCGTCGACGTCGCGGGGGAGCCAGTAGCCGACGAACCCGTTGGCGCCGAGCGTCGTGTCCTCTTCGACGAGGACGTCGCCGGTCGCGGCGTCGACGACCGTGACGGACACCGGCTCGCCCGCGAGCTCGCCCTGGCACGTCGTGAGCGAGTGGTAGAAGCACTCGTGCGTCCCGTCCACGAAGGGCGCGACGGACAGGTAGAAAGTGTCGTCCGGCAGCGGGACGGTCGTCTCGTACGACGCGTCGGCGAGCACGAGCTCCGACGCGCGGACCGAGGCGACGAGGTCCGTGGGGCGCTCCGCCGTCTCGAGCCCCTCCAGGTGGTCCACGACCTCCTGGCCCGTAAGGCCCGCGAGGTCGTGCCGGTCGAGCAGAGCGTCCAGCGCGCTGGGCTCGGGCGCGCCGGCGGTGCAGCCGGCGAGCGCGAGGGCGAGGGCGGTTCCGGCGGCGGCGGTCGCGAAGGTCGGAAGGGCACGTCGTCTCATGCGCCGATCCTCTCAGAGCGCGGCGCACCGACCAGGGCCGGAGGTCCGGCGAGCACAGCCGCGGCCGGGACCGATCGCCGCAACCATGGCGCGGTCACTCCTCGCGCGCGGGTCGTGCGGCGCGCGTCCGGCCCGTCCAGCGCATGACGCCGTAGAGGACCGCGCCGACGGCGAGCAGGATACCCGCGCGCAGCCACGTCACCGCGTCCTGCTGGGTGAGCAGCAGCACGCAGGACGCGACACTGAGCACCGGCACGACCGTCGTGACGCGGAAGTGCGGCGCGTCGACCGGGTCGCGCCGCAGCACGAGGACCGCGACGTTGGTCGAGGCGAAGACGAGCAGCAGGAGCAGCACGACCGTCTCGGCGAGCCCGGCCACGTCGCCCGTGAAGACGAGCCCCATGGCGACCACCGTCGTCACGACGATCGCGACCCACGGGGTGCGGCGCCGCGGGAGCACGCGGCCGAGGACGGGCGGGAGGAGGCCCTGCTCCGCCATGCCGTAGGCGAGGCGGCTCGACATGATCATGGTCAGCAGCGCGCCGTTGGCCACGGCGATCAGGGCCACGAGCGAGAACACCCAGGCGGGCACGGACCCCTCGGCCTCGACGACCTCGAGCAGCGGGCCCGTGGACCCGGCGAGCGTCTGCGGGTCGACGACCGCGACGGCGGCCACGCCGACCGCCGTCGGGTCGAGCGTCTCGACGCCGTGCCGCTCGGCCATCGCGCGCCGCTCGGGGACGAGGTCGACGCCCACCACGCGTGCGGCGCCGCGGTGCAGGGCGATGCGCGCGGACATCTGGCCGATCGGGCCGAGGCCGAGGACCACGACCGTGCCGCCCGGCGGGACGTCGGCGTACTCGACGGCCTGCCACGCGGTGGGGACCACGTCGGAGAGGTAGAGGTAGCGCTCGTCGGGCGTCCCGTCGTCGGGCACGACCACCGGCCCGTACTGCGCCTGCGGCACGCGCAGGTACTGCGCCTGGCCGCCCGGCACCTGGCCGTAGAGCCGGGTGTACCCGAAGAGGGCGGCGCCCTTGTCCTGGGAGCGCACCTGCGTCGTCTCGCACTGGGTCTGCAGGCCGCGCTCGCACATCCAGCAGCGACCGCACGCGATGTTGAACGGGACCACGACGCGGTCGCCGACCTGCAGGCTCCCGGCCTCCGGGCCGACCTCCTCGACGACGCCCATCGCCTCGTGCCCCAGGACGTCGCCCGCGTCGAGGAGCATCCCGAGCACCCCGTACAGGTGCAGGTCGGAGCCGCAGATCGCGGTCGACGTCACGCGCACGACGGCGTCCGTCGGCTCCTCGATGCGCGGGTCCGGCACGTCCTCGACGCCCACCTTCTCGCGTCCCTGCCAGGTCAGTGCTCGCATGGGTCGTCGTCCTTCCGTGGTCGTCGTGCCGACCGCGGCGGCGTCAGCACGCCCGAGACGCCACCGTGCCCGACGGCGTCGGCGGGACTCTGCACCGACGCCGCCAGTGAAGCACCGGCAGGTCCCGCTCACACCCCGGGCCACCGCGGGCGAGGCGACGTGCGGGTGCGGGCACGACGGGCGATCCTCGTGCTCGTGACGACGGGCGACCGGGTGGCTCCGCACGGGCCGGACGGGGAGGGGCCGACCTGGGCGCGCCGTGCGGTCGCCGCCGCGGCGCGGCGCTGGGTGCGGCACCCCCGCTGGTCGCTCGCGGTCAAGGGGGCCGTCGCGGCCGCGCTCGCCTGGTTCGTCGGCGTGCTCGCGCCCGAGCCGTTCTCCGACTACCCGTACTACGCGCCGCTGGGCGCCGTCGTCGCGACGACGAGCACGCTCGCCCGCTCGGTCCGCGAGTCCGTCCAGGCGATCCTCGCGATCCTCGTCGGCGCAGCCATCGCGCGCGGGGTCGACCTCGTCCTCTCCCCGAGCGCGCTGTCCGTCGCGCTCGTCGTGGGGCTCGCGCTCCTGTGCGCGGGGTGGCGCCGCTTCGGCGAGATGGGCACGTGGGCGGTGACGTCGGCGCTGTTCGTCCTCATCATCGGCAACGCGGCCAAGGTCGAGTTCGTGGGTGCCTACGCCGGTCTCGTCGTCGTCGGCGCCGCGATCGGCGTGGGGATCAACCTCCTCGTCCCCCCGTTGCCGCTCACCCCCACGGAAGAGGCGCTCGACGGGCTGCGCGACACGCTCGCGGACCAGGTCGAGGCGCTCGCGGACGGCCTCGACGGCGACCGGCCGCCGTCCGCGGAGGAGTGGGAGGAACGCCGCCGCGAGGTGGACCCGACGCTCGTCCGTGCGCGCGACGCCGTCTCGCGCACCCGCGAGGCCGCGCGGGCGAACCTCCGCCTGCGCCGGCACCGCGACTGGGCGGCTTCGCAGGTGCGGCGCTCGCAGGAGCTGGAGGTGTCGGCGGACGTCGTGGGGTCGCTCGTCCGGCTCCTCGTCGAGTGGGAGCGCGAGGGGCGCGACGACCTGGCACTCGGGGGCCGGCTGCGACCGCTCGCGGCCCGTGCGCTCGACGCCTACGCCGCCGCGCTGCGCTCCGTCTCCGCCGAGCCCGCCGACCAGGAGGCGCTGCGCACCCTCGCCGCCCGCGCGGAGGACCTGCGCAGGGCGGTCCGGGAGGCGCGGCGCGAGGTCGACGAGGACTACTTCGTCGCCGGCTCGCTCGTCCTCGCGCTCCGGCGCGGCGGGGCGGCGCTCGCGGCCGGGTGACCGCCGGCGGGCGCGGCCCGCGCACGCACGGACCGCCCCGGTCCCGCGGCTGGTCGGACGCAGCCTGGACGGGTCCGGGGCGGTTCGTGCGGTCAGGCCCGGGGGTCAGGACCCCCGGGCCAGGAGGCGGGCGTCACCCGCAGGTGTGCGCCGCGTGCTCGACGACCACCTCGCTCGACACCTCCTCGCCGTCGACCGTGGCCGTGGCGGAGACCGTGACCGAGCCCGCGTCGAGAGCGGTCGCCCGCGACGCGAACGACTGGTACGCGGCCCGGCCGGGCTGGACGTCCGCGACCGTGCGCGACCCGAAGACGGTCGTCAGGGTCACGTCGGCCGCCACGCCGGACGCGTTCGTCGCCGCGACGGCGAGGTACGCCTTGCCGGCGAGGCAGCGCGGCGAGACCGCCACGTCGAGCTCGACGTCGGCCTGCTCCACGGCCGGCGTGACCACGAGGCCGCGCAGGCTGCCGGTGTTGTCGAACGACCCGAAGCCGGCCCGTCCCTCGGTGAACGTCGTGTCGTTCGCCGTGAGCAGCGGGGTGTCGAGGCCGTCGAGGTACACGGCGACGTCGCCGCTGTCCGCGCAGCGCACGACGCGCACGTCGTGCCACTCCTCGTCGGTGACCGCCGGGGGAGCGCCCACCGCGCCGTCCCACTGGTCGTCGATCCGCTCCCGGTCCTTGCCGTCGACCTTGAAGATGCCGTTGTGGGCGTAGATCGTGTTGTCCTGCGACAGGTGGGCGTAGTAGTACTGCGTGTCCGACTGCCAGCCGAACACCACGATCACGTCCCGGTTGTTCACCGACGCCGGGGCGTCGAGCTTCACCTCGGCGTCGAGCGCGAACGAGCCGAGCTCGGGACCTTCGGTGAGGACGGCGTACTCGAACGGGCGGCGGATGCCGTCCGCCGGGTCGGTGCCGGCCTGCGCGAGCACGATCCGGTCGCCCGGGAACTGCCACTTGGACGGCGTGCGCGGCGCCCAGTTCTCACCGGCCATGACGTCCGTGATCGGCTCGCCCGCCGGGGCGCACGACGGCGGCGCCGGGGGCTCGACCGGCTGCGCGCCGAACCGGGCGTACTGCGCCGCGACCTGCTCCGGCGTCGGGACGGTGTCGAGGAACATGAGGTCGTCCATGCGGCCGTGGAACGGGTTGGCCTCGCGCGTGTCCTGCGGGAAGCTGCCGCCGATCTTGATCCCGCGCGGGTCGGTCGGGGAGGTGGCGCCGGCGCCCCAGGGGTTCGAGGCCGTGTACCGGCCCTCGAGCTCCTCGCCGTTCATGTAGAGCTTCATCTCGCCGCCCGCGAAGTCGAACGTCGCCGCGAGGTGGACCCAGCGGTCGCGCTCGAGGATCTGGTCCCACGGGAGGTCGGCCGCGAACGTCCACGAGCCGCCGCCGTCGACCCGACGCCCCAGGGCCACGAGCTTGAGCTCGTCGCCGACGGTGATGACCTCGAGCAGCGCGCGCACCGCGTGGCCGTCGGAGTCCCCGGTCAGCACACCGGCGAGGCCGATCGCGTTGTAGCGGTCGTCGGGGTTCGTCGTGCCCGAGTTGAGGGCGGGGTGCTCGCCGGTCGGCTTGAACCAGCCCATGACCGAGATCTCGTCGGCGTCCGCGAAGGCCCCGAGCGAGTCCACGCCGGCGGGGTCGTAGACGCCGGCCTTCCAGTCGTCGTTCGACGACGCGAGCGGGCTCATCTGCTGCGTCTGCAGCGCCTCGCCCGCGCCCGGGTAGGCCCGGTCGGCCACGCGCATCTCCACCCCGCCGTTGACGAGCTGGATGTTCGTCCCGGACCAGCCCTGGTCCGCCTCCCACGTCGTCGAGCCCGCGACGGGGTGGTCGAAGTCGTAGTGCGCCGCGACGTTCCCGGCGAGCTCGGGGAGCACGACGGGCGAGGACGCCCCGACACGCCGCGCCCCGGTGACCTGCCAGATCTTCCCGTCGGCCTTCGAGATCAGGTACAGCTCGCCGTCGGCGTCGGACCCGAAGCGCAGGTCGACGCGCTGGTCGCCGACGAGCTCCTGGAACGTCGTCTCCGCGCCGTCGGCGAACACGCGCAGGTGCTCGATCTCGGCCAGGTCCTCGAGGGCGCCGTCGTTCCGCACCATCTCGTCCGCCTCGGTGCCCAGCACCCAGCCGCGCACGAGGTCGGTGAAGAGGTAGCGCCCGCGCAGCTCGGGGATGTCGCCGCGGTAGACGAACCCGCCGTTGAGCGCGACGCCCGCGTCGCCGGTCTGGCCGGGGTCGCGGTTGTGGTCGTAGGCGGCCACTGGGTACGTGAAGCCGTTCTCGGCGTCGTTCGCGGGCAGCGGGTAGATCTGCCGGTTGTCGGCGAGGAACGACCCCTCGCGCACGGACCAGCCGAAGTTGTCGCCCGGCTCGACGGCGTACACGGACTCGACCTGCCACTCGCCGATGTGCCCCAGGTACATCGTGTGGTCGCCCTCGGGGTCCCAGCTGATCCGGTGCGGGTCGCGCATGCCGACGGCGTAGATCTCCGGCAGCGCGCCGGCCGTCCCGACGAACGGGTTGTCCGCCGGGATCCCGTACCGGCCGTTGGCGCTGTCGTCGCCCAGCGGGTCGATGCGGAAGATCTTGCCCTGCGGCGTCGCGAGGTCCTGCGGGTTGCCGTTGCCGACGCCGTTGCCGCCGTCGCCCACGAGGACGTAGAGGTTGCCGTAGTCGGCGTCGCCCTCGGCGACCGTGGGGTTGAACGCGATCTGCTGCACCGTGTGCACGCGGCCCGCGAACGGCACGCGCAGGACCTCGCGGCTCGTCCCCGCGAAGACCGGTGCGGACGGGTCGGTCGCCTTCCACTCGGTGACGACGCTGTGGAACTGGGTGTTCCCGTACGCCGGGTAGTCGGGGGTGTCCTCCGTCAGCGCCGTGCCGCCCTCGGTGTGCACCGTGTAGAAGAGCCCGTTCTCGGCGAAGTCGGGGTGGAACTCGGCGGAGCCGAGCCCGGTGCCGAGGCCTGCGCTGTTGTGGAAGTTGTCGAGGAACTGCTGGCGCACGTCGAGGTAGGGCACGTACGCGCCCGTGTCCTTGTCGACGGTGTAGAGGACCGCGTTGTTGTCCGGCACCATGAGGCGGCCCGAGCCGTCCGGGATCTCGTCGAGGTGCGTGATGCGGTTGTGGCGCACGAGGCGCGGGTCCTGCGTCGCCGGGGTCGTCTGCGACGCCGGGAGCTGGGCCAGCTCCGTCACCTCGATCCCGAGCGTCGAGGGCGTCGGGTCGGGCAGCGGGTTGAGCAGCGGCTCGTTCGGCGTCGTGCCGCCCGCGGCGCAGTCGGCCGGGTTGCCCGTCGGGATCGCGAGGTTCTGCCCGGCCGTGTCGACCGCGACGTCGTCGAGCATGAGGCGGCCCGCGCTGCTGGCGCCGTTGATCCAGAAGAACCGGTCGAGCGCCGAGGTGACGCCCTGGCGGAAGCCGAACTGCTGCTCCGTGCCCTCGGGCAGCCGGGTGATCTCCTCGTACGGCCCGCCCTGGCTGTAGACGCTGACCTTGTCCGTCGCGTTGTCTGCGACGATCCACACGCACTGCCACGTGTCCCGCGACCAGACGCCGGCGGGCTTGAAGGCGCCGCCGTCGCGCACGAGCATCACGTCGTTGTTCTGGTTGTTCACGTACGCGCGGCTGTGCGCGTAGTCGGACGGCGCGTCGTTGTCCGTGATGCCGAACGACGTGTCGACGCTGCCCGACCGCATGAAGCGGAAGAACACGGTCCCGGTCGTGCCGTCGGCGATCCCGGGGACCGCGCGGTGGGCGCGCTGGGTACCGCCGACCATCTCGAGGACCTGGTTGTTGCCGTTGAGCGGGTCCGCGACGACCCGGGCCGCGGTCGAGGCGGACCAGCCGTCCTGGCCGTTCAGGGCGGTGCGCTGATAGCCCTCGAAGCTGAGGATCTCGGTGAACTCGTCCTCGGCGACCTCTGCGGCCGCGGGTGGCACGAGGAGGGTCCCTCCCAGGACCGCCGCGAGGGTGACGGCGAGCGCCGTCCTCCCTCGTCGGCTCGAATGCGTAGACGTCATCGTCTGCTCCACTTCGTCGGATGGTGCTGGCACGACGCACTGGTTAGCGCTGTCATGTCTCCGACCCGCCGGCCGTCCGTCGCCGGGTCGGGTTCCTGCACGCCGGCGGGTCCCGCGGCCGCATCGTCGCGGCGGGGTCCGCACGGGTCGCGCGCACGGTCGTGGCGGCCACTGGACCGCCCCGTCCTGCTCTCCTGTCCGGTTCGAGCTGCACGTCCGCGAGCGCGACCCTCGCAGCGTAGGGAAGGCGCTTTCCGAGTGTCAAGGGATACACGCCGGAGCACGGTCGCGCGGCCGCGACCGCATCGTCCGACGGGTCAGCGCCCGAGGATGCGCGCCTTCTGCTCCGCGAGCTCGGCGTCCGTGAGAACGCCCTGGTCGCGCAGCGCCGCGAGCTCGCGGAGCTGCGCGATCTTCGCGTCCATCGCCGAGGTCGCGGGGTCCGGGTCGGTGCCGGTGCCGGTGCCCGGCGTCCGTCCCCGGGCCGGCGTCGCGGGGGCGTCCGGGGGTGCGGCCGACGCGGGCTCGTCGTCGGCCGTGGGCGAGCGCAGGCCCGTCACGACCGCGAGGAGGCCCGCCAGGTCGGTGTCCCGGAGCCGGTAGGAGGTCAGGGACCCCGGGAGCGCCTGGCCGACGTCGCGCAGCATCTCCTGGACCAGCGCGCCCACGGGGCCGCGGACGACGACCTCCACGTCGGCCCGCTGCCCGGGCGCCGCGGTGCGCAGCTCGAGGAGCTCGAGACCGAGCGCGGCGAGGCGCTGGAGCAGCCCGTAGAGCGCGGCCTGGTCGCGCACCGTCGCCTCGAGCAGCGTGCACTCGGCGGTCCGCCGCACGCCGAGCTCGGCCAGGTCGGCGACGGGGAGCACCACGGGACCCAGCACCGTCACCTCGACCATCGTCGTGCCGTCCATGCGCCTCTCCCGGCTCGCCCGTCGCACCAGGATGCGCGCGCGCCGGGCGGCGCGGATCACCCGGTGCGGGTGGCACCCGGGAGGCGCACGGGCGACTACCCCCGGCGGGTGAGTACCGGTGGCGCCCCGCGACCCACAGTGGGAGCATCGCGAACGTTCGCGACCTGAGACGAGGAGTGCCCGATGGACGGCTTCTGGGACTGGTTCTGGCTCATGGTGTGGTGGTTCTTCTTCATCGCCTACCTGGTCGTGCTGTTCCAGATCGTGGCCGACCTGTTCCGCGACAAGGCGCTCAGCGGCTGGTGGAAGGCGCTGTGGGTCGTCGCGCTGATCGTCGTCCCGTACGTGTCGGCGCTGGTCTACGTCATCGCCCGAGGGCGTGGCATGGCCGAGCGGCACGCCGAGGAGGACCGCGCGCGACGGCAGGTGATGGACGACTACGTCCGGGCGACCGCGAGCACCGGCCGCTCGCCGGCGAGCGAGATCGCGGACGCGAAGGCGCTGTACGACGCCGGGACGATCGACGCGGACGAGTTCGCCCGGCTCAAGGCGCGGGCGCTCGCCTGAGGGGCCGGCGATGACCGACGAGACCAAGCCCGCGCCGGGGGCCGGGACGGGGACCGCGACCGACGAGGTGGCGGCGCGGCTCGCCGCCCTGGAGCGGGAGAACGCGGAGCTGCGGCGCCGGCTCGAGGAACGGCCGTCGCCGGGCGGCGACGGGGCGGGCCAGAGCACCGGCACCGAGTCGCCCGCTGCCGCGCGACGTCCCCGGCGCCGACTGCGGGCCGTGGCGTGCGCCGTGCTCATCACCCTGGGCGCGCTCCTCGCGCCCCTGGGCGCGGTCTCGGCGTGGGCGCAGCGCGAGCTGACCGACACCGACCGGTACGTCGCGACGGTCGGTCCGCTCGCCGCGGACCCGGTCGTGCAGTCGGCCGTCGCGGGCCGGCTGACCGAGGTCGTCATGTCCCGCATCGACGTCGGGGCGCTCGTCGACGACCTCGTCGGAGGGCTGGAGGAGCGGGACGTCCCGCCCCGTGCCACCCAGGCGCTCGCCGCGCTCGAGGCGCCGCTCCAGAGCGGCGTCGAGTCGCTCGTCCACGAGACCGCGACGCGCCTCGTGGAGAGCGACGCGTTCGAGGGTGCCTGGCTCCAGGCGAACCGCGTGGCGCACCAACAGCTCGTCTCGGTCATGCGCGGCGAGGACGGCGACATCCTCCAGGTCGACGACGGCAGCCTCAACATCCAGCTCTCCGGCCTGATCGACCTGCTCAAGGAGCGGCTCGTCGACCGCGGCCTGAGCGTGGCCGCCCGCATCCCGTCGGTCGACGCGACGTTCACCATCGCGCAGTCCGCCGAGCTCGTCATGCTCCAGAACCGGTACGCGCAGATCGTCACCCTGACGACGTGGCTGCCGTGGGTCGTGCTCGGGCTGCTCGCCGCCGGGGTCCTCGTCGCGAACCGGCGGTCGCGTGCGCTGGTCGTGGCCGGGCTCGCGCTGACGGGGGCGATGGTCGGCCTCGGGGTCGGGCTCGCGGTCGCGCGCGGCCTGTACCTCGGGGCGCTCTCCGGGCAGGTGCTGCGGCTCGACGCGGCCGAGGTGGTGTTCGACCAGGCGGTGGGGTACCTGCGCCTCACGCTGCGGACCGTGGGGGTGCTCGGCCTCGTCGTCGCGCTCGCCGCGTACCTCGGCGGCCCGAGCGAGTCGGCGCGCAGCCTGCGCGCGGGGCTGGGACGCCTGGGCGCCACGGTGCGCGGCTGGGGCGAGGGGCGCGGGGTCTCGGCGGGTCCCGTGGGCGACTGGCTCGGGCGGCACAAGACGTTCGTGCGCGTCGTCGTCGTCGGCCTCGCCGCGCTCGTCCTCCTGCTCGCCGGCTCGCTCACGCCGGGGCTCGTGGTCGGTGTCGCGCTCGTCGCGGGACTCGTGCTCGTCGTGGTCGAGATCCTCGCCCGACCGCCCGCCGTCACGGGTCCGGCGAGCCCGGCGAGCTCGGCGTGAACGGCGCTCTCGCCCCGCGGTCCGGGGCCCGACCGGCCTGAGAGTCTTCCACCCGACGCTCGCCCTGCGCCTCCCGGGCCCCGGGAATAGCCTGCCCTCATGACCTCGGTCGAGCCACGTGCCGGGCAGGAGGACGTCGCGCGGGCCGCCGACACCTTCGAGACGCTGCGCGCCCGGACCTCGGTCCCGGCGCTCCCCGCCTCGACGGTCCCCCGACCCGCGGTCGAGGCGCTCGTCGGTGCCGCGGTGGCGCGACGGCTGACGCTCGTGTCCGCCGGCCCGGGCTGGGGCAAGACCACCGCCGTCGCACGGTGGGCGCGCGGCGGCAGCGGGCCGCGGGTCGCGTGGCTCACGCTGGAGCCGTTCGACGACAAGCCCGCGGCGTTCTGGGCCGACGTCCTCACCGCGCTCCGCGCCGCGGGCGCGGTCCCCCCGGGGCACCCGCTCGAGACGCTCGTCGTCCCGCCGCGGCTCTCGCCGGCGCTCCTGCGGCGGGTCCTCTCCGCGGTCGAGCAGCTGCCCGAGCCCGTCGTCCTCGTGCTCGACGACTTCCACCACGCGGCGCGCCCCGACGTCGCGGCGACCGTCGACGACCTCCTGCGCTACCCGCTGCCCCTCCACCTCGTCGTGCTCACGCGCGTCGACCCGCTGGTGCGGCTGCAGCGGCTGCGCGCGCAGGGCGAGGTCGCCGAGGTCGGGGCCGCAGACCTCGCGTTCGACGCCGCGTCCGTCGCGACGCTCGCGGCGTCCCACCGGCGACCGCTGTCCCCGGCCGCGGCTGGCCGCGTCCTCGACGAGACGGGCGGCTGGGCGGTCGGCGTCCGCCTGCGGGTCGAGGCCGACGACGCCGCGAGCCGTGCGCGCGCCGACCGCTCGGCGGCGGAGTTCCTCCTGGCCGAGGTCCTCGACCGCCAGGAGCCGACGACCCGGAGCTTCCTCCTCCGCACGAGCGTGACCTCGGCCGTGTGCCCCGACCTCGCGTCCGCCCTCGACCCGGGGGCGCCGGCCGAGCGGCTGCTCCCGGGCCTCGCCGCGACCGACGGCTTCGTCATGACGACGGGCGAGCGCCACACCTGGTACCGCTACCACCCGCTCCTGCGCGAGATGCTCCTGAGCCAGCTCCGGGTCGAGGACCCGGCCCGGCTCCGCGACGCCCACCGTGCGGCGGCCCGCTGGTTCGCGCGGGACGGCGAGGCCGTGCGGGCCCTCGAGCACGCGGCCGCCGCGGAGGACTGGCCCCTCGTGGGCGAGGTCTTCGTCGAGGGCACGGCCGCCCAGCTCGCGGGACCGCACCGCGAGACCGTCGCGGACGTCCTGCGACGCGTGCCCTACGCGACGATCGGGGTCGACGCCCGGCTGCACCTGTGCGCCGGCGCTCTGGCGTACGTCGACGAGCGGTTCGACGCCGCCCGCCGGCACGTCGCGACGGCGCGCGACCTCCTCGACCCCGCCGAGCAGCCCGCCGCGGCCGTGCTCCTGGAGCTGCTCGACGCCTCGATCGCGCGCGCGACGGGCGACGTGCGCGGCGTCGCGACGGCGGCCGGCGCCGCCCTCGCCACCGCGGACGCGGCGCCGTACCCGTTCCCCGCGCTCGACACCTACCGCAGCCTCGCGCAGGCCCACCGCGCGGCCGGGCTCGCCTGGTGCTCGGTGGGCCCTGAGCCGACGACGGCCTCGTTCCCGCTCGTGCCGCCGCCCGGTCGCGACTGGCGGGCGCCCCAGCTCTTCGTCCTCGGGGCGCGGGCCGTGGCGTCGCTCCTCGCGGTCGCGGAGGGACGGCTCGACGAGGGGGAGGCGGCCGCGCGCGCGGTCGTCGCGGAGGCCGAGCCCCGGGGCTGGGACGGGTACGCCCACGCGCGCCCCGCGCACGCGGCCCGGGCGTGGGTGCTGTACCTGCGCGCGTCGGACGACGCCCTCGACCGCGAGCTCGCGCACGCGCTGGCGGCCGACGCCGGGGGCCGCGAGCCGGCGTCCGAGGCGGCGGTCCGGCTCCTCCAGGCCCTGGTGGCGGCGGACCGCGGTCACGTCGGTGCGGCGCGGCACGCGCTGGTCGCGGCCGACCGCGCGCTCGGGCCCGTCGCGACGCCCCCGGTGCTCGCCGACCTGTGGGTCCGGGCGACCGCCGCGGTCCGCCTGCTCGACGACGGCACGCAGCCCGCGCTGCCGGTGCGCGTCCGGCGCGAGGGCCTGGGCACGGCCGCCGTCGTCGCGGTGTGCGGCGCCCGCGAGCTGCTCGCCACGGGGCGGACCGGGGCCGCCCTGCGCGCCGTCGCGGGGCTCGTGGACGCGGGGGAGGGCGAGGTCGACGTGGTCGTCCGGGTCGAGGCGGCGCTCGTCGAGGCGTCGGCGCTGGCCCGGGCCGGCACCCGTCGCGTGGACGTCCCGCTGGCCCACGCCCTGGACCTCGCCGCCGTCGAGCGGGTCGCGCGCCCGTTCCTCACCGTCGTGCGGGAGCTGCGCCCGGCGCTCGCCCGCGCGGTCGCGGCGCGCGGCGACGCGCTCGCCGACCGGCTGCGCGCCCACCTCGACCCGGCGGACCGGGGGCCGGAGCCGGCCCCGCTCGTCGAGCCCCTCACCGAGCGCGAGCTGGCGATCCTCGCCGTGCTCCCGTCGATGGCCAGCAACGTCGAGATCGCCGAGGACTTCTTCGTCTCGGTGAACACCGTCAAGGCGCACCTCAAGTCGGTCTACCGCAAGCTCGGCGTGAGCTCGCGCCGCGACGCGGTCCGCCGCGGCCGCGAGCTCGGCGTCGTGCCCTGAGCCGCCGCCCTCAGACCTGGGCGGGCGAGACCTGGGCGGGGGCGCCGGCGTCGGCGGGCGCGCCACGGTGCCGGTCCACCTGCCGCAGCACGAGCTTGCCGAGCTCGGCCAGGACGAGGAACCCGAGCGCGACCAGCCCGCACACGCCCCACTGCCCCCCGTCGAGGTCGACCGTGCCGAAGATCCGCTGCAGGCCGTCGAGGGTCGTGACGAGGAACGTCAGCCCCAGTGACGCGAGCAGCAGCACGACGAAGCGGCCGTTCGCGAGCGTCTCGAACGAGAGGATGCTCGCCCGCGGGTCGCGCCACTCCAGCGCGGCCACGACGTGCAGGAGCGACATCGCGGTCAGGCCCATCGTCGTCGCGACCGCCAGGTCGGCGTCGGCCTCGCCCCACGCCACGGCGACGAGCGAGCCGACGGCGATGAGGACGCCGCCGACCGCGAGCCGGACCCCGAGCCCGCGCCCGATGACCGGCTCGGTCGGCGGTCGCGGACGCCGGCGCATGAGGCCGGGCGTCGCGGCGTCGAACCCGAGGCCGATCGCCAGCAGCACGTCGATCGCGAAGTTCACCCAGAGGATCTGCAGCGGCGTGAGCGGCGTGCCGCCCGCGACCGTGAAGATCCCGGCGCCCACGAACGTGAGGATGAACCCGACGAGCACGACCATCTGGAAGCGGATGTACTTCATGAGGTTGTCGTAGAGCCCGCGACCACCCTCGACGGCCGCCACGATCGTCGCGAAGTTGTCGTCGGTGAGGATCATCTCCGCGGCGTCCTTGGTCACCTCGGTGCCGGTGATGCCCATCGCGACGCCGATGTCGGCACGGGTGAGCGCGGGGGCGTCGTTGACGCCGTCGCCCGTCATGGCGACCACGTCGCCCGTGCGCTTGAGCACGTCGACGAGGCGCACCTTGTCCTCGGGCGCGACGCGCGCGACCACCCCGATCTCGCCGACCTCCGCCTCGAGCCGGGCGTCGGACATCGCGGCGAACTCGGCACCGGTCAGCGCGCGGCCCTCGATGCCGAGCTGCCCGGCGATCGCCGCCGCGGTGGTGACGTGGTCGCCCGTGATCATCCGCACGCGGATGCCCGCGTCGCGGCACTCCGCGATGGCGTCGCGCGCCTCCCGGCGCGGCGGGTCGACGATCCCGACGAGGGCGACCAGCTCGAGGTCGCGCACCGCGTCGAGGAGCTCGCCCGCGAGCTCGTCGCGGCCCACGGCCCGTCGTGCCACCGCGAGCACGCGCATGCCCTCGCCCGCGAGGGCGTCGTTCTCGGCCGTGACGCGCGCCCGCGCGTCGTCGTCGAGCGGCGCCGTCCCGCCGTCGGCGGCGAGGTACCGGCTCGACCGGGCGAGCAGCACGTCCGGGGCACCCTTGACGAAGCACGTCAGCGCGCCGTCGATCTCGTGGAACGTCGCCATGAACTTGTACGCGGCGTCGAACGGGACCTCGGCGACGCGCGGGTGCTCGGCGCGCGTCTCCTCGACGTCCAGCCCGGCCTTCGCGGCCAGGACCACGACGGCGCCCTCGGTGGGGTCGCCGATGCACTCGCCGTCGCGCACGACGGCGTCGCTCGCGAGCGCCAGCGGCAGCGCGACGGGCTCGAGCGGCACGTCGGTCGAGCCGGCGGCCGCGAGGATGCGGCCGGTCGTGGAGTAGCCCTCGCCGTCGACGGAGAACCGGCGCCCCGCGAGGACGAGGCGGCGCGCCGTCATCTGGTTGAGCGTGAGGGTCCCGGTCTTGTCCGAGCAGATCGCGGAGGTCGACCCGAGCGTCTCGACCGACTTGAGGCGCTTGACGATCGCGCCCTCCTCGGCGAGCCGGCGCGTGCCGAGCGACAGCAGCATCGTCACCACGGCCGGGAGACCCGTCGGGATCGCGGCGATGGCCAGGCTGATCCCGACCACGAACAGGCTGTCGAAGTCCTCGCCGCGCACCAGGCCCAGGACCACGACGACGACGAGGGCGATCGCCGCCATGACCGTGATGATCACGGTGATGCGGTCGAGCTGGCGCGTGAGCGGCGTCCTGTCCTGCTCGACGCCGGAGAGCATCCCGGAGATGCGGCCCACCTCGGTCGTCATGCCCGTCGCCGTGACGACCATCTCGCCGCGCCCGCGCGTCACCTGCGAGTTCATGTACGCCATGTCGGTGCGGTCGCCGAGCGGCGCGTCGTCCGCGACGACCGTCTCGACGCCCTTGGCGACCGGGGTGCTCTCGCCGGTCAGCCCCGCCTCCTCGATCTCCAGCGACGCGGCGACGAGCAGCCGCCCGTCCGCGGGGATCTTGCTCCCGGCCTCGAAGCCGACGACGTCGCCCGGCACCAGCTCCTCCGCGGGCACCTGCTCCTGGCGTCCGTCGCGGCGCACCGTGGCCGTCATGACCAGCATCTGCTGCAGCGCCGCGACACTCTGGGCGGCCTTGCCCTCCTGGTGCAGGCCCATGAGGGCGTTGAGCACGGTGAGGCCGAGGACGACGACGCCCGTCGTGACGTCGCCGAGCGCGATGATGCTCACGACCGCCGCCCCGACGAGGACGAGCTGCATGAGATCGCGGTACTGGCGCCCGAACGCCTGCCACGGCCTCTCCTTGCGCTCCTCCGCGAGCGCGTTGGGCCCGTACCGGGCGCGCCGCTCGGCGACCTGCGCCGTCGTCAGCCCGACCGCCGGGTCGACGTCCAGTGCCGCGCACACGGCCTGCGTCGTCGCGGTGTGCCACGGGCCCGTGGCGGCAGGGACCTGCTGTCGGGGGATCTGCGCAGCCGTCATCGTGGGCTCCTCTCCGGCGCTCGTCACCACCGTCGCAGCCCCGCGCGCCGCGGACCTCACCCGCCGGGGGTGAGCGGCGAGCTCTCAGCGGCCGGAGCCGACCAGCCCGCTCTCGTACGCGACGATCACGGCCTGGACGCGGTCCCGGACGCCGAGCTTGGCGAGGAGGTTGCCCATGTGCGTCTTGACCGTCGTCGACGACAGCACGAGGCGCTCGGCGATCTCGGCGTTGGACAGGCCGTCGGCCACGCACCGGAGCACGTCGAGCTCACGGGGCGTGAGGGACCGGAGGCGCGGGTCGAGGCCGTCGTCGCCCGCCGACCGGTCGCCTGCCGACGGGTCGCCGGTCGGCAGGTGCGGGGCGAAGAGGTCGAGCATGCGGCGCAGCACCCGGGGCGCGACGACCGAGCTCCCCGCCGCGACGGTGCGGATCGCCTCGACGAGGTCGTGCGGGCGGGCGTTCTTCAGCAGGAACCCGCTCGCGCCCGCGCGCAGCGCGGCGAACGCGTACTCGTCGACGTCGAACGTCGTCAGCACGAGCACGCGCGTCCCGGGGTGCCCCGCGACGACGCGCCGCGTCGCCTCGATGCCGTCCATGCCGGGCATCCGGACGTCCATGACGACGACGTCCGGGGCGAGCGCCGCGACCTGGTCGAGCGCCACCCGGCCGTCGGACGCCTCGCCGACCACCTCGAGGTCGGGCTCCGACTCGATCACGAGCCGGAAGCCCATCCGCAGGAGCGCCTGGTCGTCCACGAGCAGCACGGTCGTCACGGGAGCCCTCCGTCGTCCTCGTCGTACGGCCGGTCGTTCGGCCGGTCCTGCGGCCCGTCCCACGGCACGTCCCGCGGCCCGGGCCACGGGAGGACGACGCGCACGACCCACCCGCCCTCCGGGCGCGGGCCGGCCTCGACGCTGCCGCCGAGCAGCACCGCGCGCTCGCGCATGCCGACGATGCCGCGACCGGTACCGCCGCCTGCGCCCGGCCGGGTGCCGCCGGCGTCACGGACCTCGACCTCGACGACGTCCGCGGCACGACGGACCGCGACCTCGGCCGTCGGCGTGCCGGGCGCGTGCCGCAGGACGTTCGTCAGCGCCTCCTGCACGACCCGCACGACCGCGAGCCGGAGCGACGTGTCGTCCGGGAGCGGGACCTCGAGGCCGGTCGCCGTCACGGGCACGCCCGCGGCGCGGAAGCGCGCGACGACGGCCGCGAGGTCCGTCCCGGTCGGCCCGGGCCGACCGTCCGGCGCCACGGGCTCCTCGTCGCCGGGGTCGAGCGCGCCGAGCACGCGCTGCATGTCGGTCAACGCCTCGCGTCCCGTCCGGGAGAGCTCCCGCAGGGCCTCGCGCGAGCGGTCGGGTGCACGGTCGAGCGCGGCGCCCGCGCCGTCGGACAGCGCGACCATCACCGAGACGCTGTGGGCGACGACGTCGTGCATCTCGCGGGCGATGCGGGCGCGCTCGGCCGCACGGGCCAGCGCGGCGCTCTGGTCGCGGTCCCGGGCCATGGCCCGGTAGCGCTCCGTGAGGTCCTCCGCGTGGAGCCGGCGGGCACGCGCGCCGGAGCCCGTGGCCATGCCGAGGAGCAGGAGCGCGAGGAGCAGCGAGACGGACGCGGACCGGCGGCCGGGGGAGAAGGGCGGCTCGGCGAGGTCCCGCACGGGGTCGCCGTCCGGCGACACGACCGGGTCGCTCCAGAGCAGGATCTCGGCGAGGCCGATGTCCTGCCACCACCACGTCGCCACCGTGACGACGGCGAGCACCGCCGCGCACGTCAGCCACGCCGTGCGCGGGGGGCGCGAGGCCGCCACGGCGTGCACCGCGCACGCGAGGCACACCCCGAGCACCCCCAGCACGCCCGCGGACGCGAGCGAGGCGACGGCCAGCACCGTGAGCGCGGCCGCGACGACGAGCGGTCGCGCGCGGCGGGCGAGGAGGAGCACCGCCCCGAGGACGGCCCCGACGAGCCAGGCCGTGACGACCACCTGGGCGACGGGCTCGTCGGGCCGGAAGTAGCCGATGCCGGTGGACCCCTCGACCGTCGCGAGCCCGAGGACCGCGGTGACGAGCCCGAGCACCACGATGCCCGTGACGAGCGCGGCGTCCGCGGCGCGGGGGTGCTCCTCGACCAGCCGGCCGAGCGGCCCGCGCCGCTGGACGTCGGTCTCGGTGAGCGCGCCACCGTCGGTCGTCCCGCGCGCGGGCGTGGCGGGGGACGGCAGGGGCATGGGCCCACTCTCCCATCCGTGCCGGTCCACGTCAGGTGACGTCATGGCGCCGGAGGCGGTACCCGGCCGCGACGAGGAGCACGACGGCCCACGCGGCGAGCACGAGGCCGGCCGCCCACGGACCGACGTGCGGGCCCAGCGTCGTCGCGTCGAGGGCGGCGAGCCGCTCGTCGCCCTGGAGGAGCCGCGCCCCGGCGCCCGGGAGGAGGGCACGTGCCGTGTCGGCGACCCGGCCGGGGTTCGTGGCGAGGAGGTGGTCGAGCACGACGACCAGGACCACCCCGGCGACGAGCGCGGCGTCGGGCCGGCGCAGCAGTGCCCCGAGCCCCAGCCCGACGAGCGCGACCCCGGTCTGGTAGAGCACGAACCCCCCGAGGAGGCGCACCGTCTCCGGGTCCGCGACGTCCAGCACCAGCCCGGTCGCCGCGCGCTGCCCGGCGGTCGCCCCGAGCGCCGCGCCGAGCGCGACCGCGGCCGTGAGGGCCGCGACCGCCGTCGTGACGAGCACCTGGGCCACGAGCACCGGGACCCGCCGGGGCACCGCGACGAAGGTGACGCGCGCCGTGCCCGTGCGGAACTCGCCCGCGCCCGTCGTCGCGCCCAGCACGAGGAACCCGAGCTGGGCGAGCACGTACCCGGCGACGGCCACGGGCGCGCCGGACGCGCCGTCGTCGGGCCGGGCGAACAGGCCGAGCACCCAGGCGCTCGCGGCCGACGCCGCGACCGTCGCGAGGGCGAGCCAGCCCGTCGCGCGCAGGCTCGTGAGCTTGTCCCACTCGGCCGCGAGGACTCGGCGGAGGGTCACCGGCGAACGGTCGGCGGGCCGGGTGGCGGGCCGGGTGGCGGGGGTCTGCGTCGTCGCGGCCACGTCACACCACGTCCCGCGCGCGGAGGCGGACGCCCGCCAGGGCCAGGGGGACGGCGACCCACGCCGCCAGGACGAGTCCACCGCCCCACGCGCCGAGGTCGGGTGCTCCCTCGACGGCGCCCTCGGCCGTCAGCAGGGACCCCGCGCCGGCGGGGAGGAACGTCACCGCGGTGTTGACGGCGGCCTGGGCGGGCGGGACGCCCGCGGACGCGGCGAGCGGGTCGCCCGCCAGGTCCGCCGCGAGCACGAGCGCGACGGGCAGGACGAGGACGACGAGGACGGCGACCGTCAGGGCGGGCACGGGCCGCCGGAGCAGCGCGCCGAGCGCGAGGCCGAGCAGGGCCATCGCGACGAGCAGGAGCACCATGCCGCCGAGCACCCGGGGTGTGCCGTCGCTCGCGAGATCGAGGGCGATGCCGCGGGCCCGGGCCGAGGGAAGCAGCGCGAGCACGGCGGCGCCGACGGCGAGCACGGCGGTGAGCAGCGCGAACGCGGCGGTGACGACGGTCTGCGCGGCGAGCACGGGCCAGCGCCTCGGGACGGCGACGAACGTCGTGCGGAACGTCCCCGTGCTGTGCTCGCCCGTCCCGACGAGGACGCCCAGGACGAGCGGGGGCACCTGGGCGAGGAGCAGCCCGGACGTGAGGGAGCCCAGCGGGTCGAACCCCGGGTCCACGGACGATGCCTGGGCAGAGAGGGAGGTCAGCGTGGCCGAGACCGCGACCGTGAGCGCGGCCGCCCACCAGGACGAGCGCAGGCTCGTGAGCTTGGTCCACTCGGAGCCGACGACGCGCGCGAACGTCGGGCCTCGGGGCGTCGATCGCGCAGGGTCCGGGGGAGTGCGCACCGGGGCGGGGGTCGTGGCGGTCATCGGGCGCCTCCCGCCGCAGCGCGGCCGGTCTCCCGGGCGGCGCGCCCCTGGTACTCGACGGCGCCTGCCGTGAGCCGCAGGTACGCGTCCTCGAGCGAGCCCGCGTCCGCGGCGAGCTCCTGCACCGGTGCGTCGGCAAGGAGGCGGCCCCGGCCGATGACGACGACCCGGTCGGCGCAGAGCGCGAGCTCGTGCATGAGGTGCGAGGAGAGGAGCACGGTCCGTCCCTCGGCCGCGAGGCCGCGGACGAGCCGGCGCACCCACAGGACGCCGTCGGGGTCCAGGCCGTTGACGGGCTCGTCGAGGATGAGCGTCCCGGGGTCGCCGAGCAGCGCCCCCGCGATGCCGAGGCGCTGCCCCATCCCGAGCGAGAAGGTCCCGGCGCGCCGTCCGGCGACGCTCTCGAGCCCGGTCATCCCGATGACCTCGTCCACGCGGGCGCGGCCGATCCCGTGGGTCCGCGCGAGGGCCCGCAGGTGCCGGAACGCCGTGCGCCCCGGGTGCACGGACCGCGCGTCGAGCATGCACCCGACGGCGTGGAGCGGCGCCGGGAGGTCGGCGTACCGGCGGCCGTCGACGGTCGCCGTGCCCGACGTGGGCCGCTCGAGCCCGACCACCACACGCATCGTCGTCGACTTCCCCGCCCCGTTCGGGCCGAGGAAGCCCGTCACGGTGCCCGGACGCGCCGTGAACGTCAGCGCGTCCACCGCCGTCGTCGGCCCGTAGCGCTTGGTGAGCCCCTCCACCTGGATCATGCGTCCTCCCGTCGTCACCGGCGCCCGGTCCTCGGGCACCGCCGTCGTCGACGCTACGGACGGGCGCGGGGCCGTCGGCTCCCGCCGTCGGCCGAGATCGCCGGGGGAGCGACCTCCTCCTCGGGGAGGAGGAGGTCGTGCCGGGGTGGGAGGCGGTCGCCGGGACGCTCTAGACTGGCCGCATGCTTCCGGCGTGAGAGCGCCGGCGGGATCCGAATGAGACAGCGGATCGAGAAGCCCCGCCGCTCCACACGGCGGGGCTTCTCGCTGCTGAGATGAACCTGAACGGGATACCGGGCACGGGCGTGCCGGTGCGACGGCACTCTGGCCTGCCGCTACTTGCCGACCGAGACGGTCTCCTGCGCCATGCGGTCCCGGAATGCCTCGTGCCGCCGCCTCTCGCTCTCGGTCCGGGAGCCGACGACGACGAACACCAGCAGCAGGACGGAGCCGCCGCCCCCGACGAGGAGGGCACCGAGGAGGTCCAGCATCGGGACGCCGCCGTCCGGTGCGCCCGGCTGACCGGTCACCGAGACGCCCCACATGCCGGTGTAGTGCATCCCCGCGACCGCGACCCCCATGACGAGAGCCGACACGGTCATGGACAGCCCGCCCCGCGCTGGCACGCAGAGCCAGAGCGCCGCCGTCGCGGCGGCGACCGCGACGAGCACCGCCAGGGCGACGGAGATCGCGCTGTAGTGCATCGTGCCGTGCATGCGCATCGCCGCCATGCCCATGTAGTGCATCCCGGCGACGCCGAGCCCGGCCACGGCGCCTCCCACGACCAGCAGCAGGGGCCGGTAGCCGAACATCATGACCAGGTGCAGGCCAGCTGCCACGACCACCACGGCGACCAGCGCCGAGACGACCGTGAGCGGCACGTCGTAGTGGATCGGCATGCCGGTGACCGTGAACCCGAGCATCGCCACGAAGTGCATCACCCAGATGCCCGTGCCCCCGATGGCCGCGGCCCCCAGCCACAGCCACGCCGAGCGCACGGGCCACGGCGCGTCGACACGGGACCGGGACACCGCGGCCAGGCCGCAGGCGGACCCGGAGACCGCGGCCGCGTAGGAGATGAGCGGGGTCACGGCACCGTAGGTGAAGTGATGGACGTCAAGCATTGCATGCCGCCTCAAAAGCATCAGAAAGGACAGACCGTCGTGAAGCGGGACGTCCGACCCCGCATCTCGGGGCACGCGAACGGCGCCTCGCGACGAGGAGATCCGCGGGCCGGGCGCGCCGTCGCCAGCCCCGGCGGCGTCGAGGGGGAGCGCCTGGACGGGTCGACGAGCGAGCGCGCGCCGGCCGACGACTCGCGCGCCCCGACGTGGTGGTCGCTCGGGTCGTCCGACGACCACGGCGTCGACGTCGCGTCCTGGACCGACACGGGCGGCTGAGGCGAGGCCTGCCGGACCCGAGGGGGCGGGATACGCAGAAGGCCGGGTCAGGAAGATTCTCCTGACCCGGCCTCCGTGGCACGAGGTGTGCCATGCGGTGTCCGGAGGGGGACTTGAACCCCCACGCCCGATAAAGGGCACTAGCACCTCAAGCTAGCGCGTCTGCCATTCCGCCACCCGGACGAGTGGACCTTCCCGGCGTTTCCGCCGTTCCGGTGCGGGGAAAAACATAGCACGGTTCGGGCGTGGTCCTCACATCGCGGTCGCCGGTCGGCACCGGGCCGACGTGGGACGACGGCTCGACCGCAGCACCCGGCGCGGGGGGACGACCTGGGGCAGACTGGGCGGATGGTGGCCACGACCGGGCGGAGGCACGTGTGACGGACGAGCAGCGACCGGCGGCAGCGGCGCCGACCGCGCGGCCGGGCTCCGGCTCGGATCGCGCGGCGGCGTCGGTGAAGCACCTCGCGGGGGCGTCGAGCGCGGCGCGCAAGGTGGCGGGGGCGCGGCGCAACCCGTCGGTGGTCGGGTACGACGAGTCGGTGCCCGCGTGGCTGCGCACGACGGCGGGCTGGTCGTGGCGCCTGCTCATGATCGTCGCGGCCGTCGCGCTCATCTTCTTCGCCACCGCGCAGGTGCAGCTGGTGTTCGTGGCCGTCTTCCTGGCGCTCGTCATCACGTCGGTCCTGCGGCCGGTCACGGACTTCTACGCGAGGATCATGCCGCGGGGTCTGGCCACGGGGCTCGCGATCCTGTCCGCGCTGCTGTTCATCGCGGGTCTGCTGACGTACGTCATCACGTCGGTCGCGGGCCAGTGGCAGAGCCTCGCGGACCAGTTCAGCAACGGCATCGACCAGATCCTGGAGTTCCTCGAGAACGGCCCGTTGCCGGTGACGATCACCGCGGACGACGTCAACGGCTGGATCGAGAACGGCCGGCAGTGGCTCACCGAGCACGGTGGGGACATCGCGAGCCAGGCGGCCGCGAGCGCCGGGTCGGTCTTCGAGGCGTTCGCCGCGATCGCCCTCGCGATCTTCTGCACGGTCTTCTTCCTCGCCAAGGGCAAGGACATGTGGACCTGGTTCCTCAACCAGCTCCCGTCGCGCTCGCGCGACAGCTGGAAGGTCGCGGGCGGCGCGGGCTGGTACACGTTCTCCGGCTACGCCCGGGGGACCGTGATCATCGCCCTCGTCGACGGCATCCTCGCGGGCATCTTCCTGGGGTTCCTGGGCGTGCCGCTCGCCGCGCCGCTCGCGGTGCTCGTCTTCATCGGGGCGTTCATCCCGATCATCGGCGCGCCCCTCGCCATGATCATCGCGGCCATCGTCGCGCTCGCCGCCAAGGGCATCGTCATCGCGCTCGTCGTGACGATCGGCATCGCGCTCATCGGGCAGTTCGAGGGCCACATCCTGCAGCCGCTCGTCATGGGCAAGCAGGTCTCGCTGCACCCGGTCGTCGTCGCGATCGCGGTGACGGCGGGGACGCTACTCGCGGGGATCCTCGGTGCGGTCGTGTCCGTGCCGCTCGTCGCCGTCGCCTGGTCGGTGTTCTCGCACCTGCGGCACAAGGACCCGCCCATGGAGGAGGACCTGCCGACGGCGAAGGAGATCGCGCTCGGCGACGCCGTGCCCGGATCGTCGGACCGCACGGTGGAGGACGGCGCCGGCTGACACAGCACGACGACCCGCCGGGTCGGGCGGCGCGCGCCTCACCGGGGGACGGCCGAGACCTCCGCGGCGAGGCGGACCGCGACGTGCACGGTGTCCCCGACGCCCTTGCCGGTCGCGGTGCGCACCGACCGGAGGACGGCGAGCAGGTGCGGGCCGCCGTAGGCGACGAGCGAGGCGTGGTAGCGCACGTCGTCCACCTCCGCGACCACGGGGACCCGGCCGCGCGTGCCGAACAGGTCGACGGCGTCGTACGGGAGCGCGACGAACGCTCCCGAGCGCGTCCCGGCGCCGATCACGACGGCGTCGAACTCCACCGGGCCCGGGTCCGTCCACGTGGGCATGCCGTCGACCGTAGCGGACGGCGTGGCGCGGGGGAACGGCCCGGGAGGGCGATCCTCGTGGGGGGCGACGGCGTGCTCAGGGGGTGGCGTGCCGGCGCCGCGCGAGCGTGACCGCGACGGCGGCGACGGCGAGGACCGCCGGGGCGACGAGCGAGGCGCCGGCGAGGACGAGCAGGGCGCCGGTGAGGACGGTCGCGACGGCGGCGAGCCACCGGCCGACGGTGCGGCGGGGGAGCAGCCGCAGGGCGGCGAGCATCCCGAGCGCGTACACCGCCACCATGCAGCTCGTGTGCACGCGGACGAAGGGCTCGAGGTCGAGGCCGGTGGCGACGAGCACGGCGAGGTAGCCCGCGCTGAGAGCGAGGGTGACGGCGAGCGCGCGCCGCGGGACGCCCGCGCGGCCGGAGAGCGCGGCGAGCGGGCGCGGCAGGTCGCCGTCGCGCGCGAGCGCCTGGCCCAGGTTCGCGAAGGCCGCGAGGTAGGCGGTGAGCACGCCGGACGTGACGATCGCCGCCACGACGCCGACGACCACGGGCCCCGCGGCCGGCGCGCCGGTGCGCGCGAGGTCGAGCAGCGCGACGGTTCCGGAGCCGGCCCCGGTGCCGAGCACGCCGACCGTGGCGACCTGCAGGGCGAGGTAGGCGACGCCGACCACGACCAGCGCGATCCCGGTCGCGGCGGGGATGGTGCGGCGCGGGTCGCGGAAGTCGGCCGAGACGTTCGTGCCCACCTCCCAGCCCGCGAACGCCCACACGAACAGGCTCACCGCGGAGCCGACGCCGGACCACCCCTCGCTGAGGAACGGCGTGAACCGCTCGGCGCTCGCCGCGGGCGCCGCCACGGCGACGACCGTGACGACGGCGGCGAGCAGCAGGGACGTGAGCCCGAGCTGGACGGCGCCCGCCACGCGGACGCCGAGCCCCACGGCGACGGCCGGCACGACGACGAGCGCGACGGCCACGACCGGTACGGTCGCTCGGTCCGCCCCCACGACCGCGACGACGTACTCCGCGCCGAGCACCGCCACGACGGGCACGCCGACGCACACCCCGAGGTAGAACCAGTAGCCCGTGGCGCGGGCCGCCGTCGGGCCGAGCGCGACGCGCACCGCGCTCGCGACGCCGCCCCGGTCCGGGTGGCGGGCGGCGAGCGCCGCGAAGGTGCCCGCGAGCGGCACGCTGGCGACGAGCACCAGGGCGACGGCGAGGACGGACGCGGGGCCGGCGACGCGCGTGGCGAGCCCCGGCAGCGCGAGCACGCCCGTCCCGAGCACGCTCGCCACGTACAGCGCGCTGCCGCGCGCGAGCCCCAGCGTGCCCGACGGCGCGTGCCCGGACTGGGAGGCGTCGCTCGCCGCCGCGGGGTCGGGGTCGGGGGCGGCGCGCGGCGCCGCGAGAGGTGCCGTCGTGTCCACGCGCCCACCCTGGCGGCGGGCCGCTCGCGGGACGAGCGGCAGGAAGGACACTCTCCGACAAGATCCCGCCACCCTGCGCGCGACGGGGTGGTGCGACCACACTGGACCATGAGGATCGGCATACCCACCGAGGTCAAGAACCACGAGGACCGCGTCGCGCTCACCCCCGCCGGCGCCCACCACCTCGTGCGGGCCGGGCACGACGTGCTCGTCCAGTCCGGGGCCGGCGTCGGCTCCCACCTGTCCGACGCGGAGTTCGCGGACGCGGGCGCGCGGGTCGTGCCGACCGCGGACGAGCTCTGGGCCGAGGCCGATCTCGTCTGCAAGGTCAAGGAGCCGGTCGCGAGCGAGTACCCGCTCCTGCGCGACGACCTCCTGCTCTTCGCCTACCTCCACCTCGCGGCGGACGGCGACTGCACGCGCGCCCTGCTCGACGCGGGCACGACGTCCGTCGCGTACGAGACGGCGCAGGCCCCCGACGGCACGCTCCCGCTGCTGGCGCCCATGAGCGAGGTCGCCGGGCGCATGGCCACCCAGGTCGGCGCCTGGCTCCTGCAGCGGCCCGCGGGAGGTCGCGGCGTCCTGCTCGGCGGCGTGCCGGGCACGCGGCCCGGGCGGGTCGTCGTGCTCGGGGGCGGGACCGCGGGGCGCAACGCCGCCGAGGTCGCGGTGGGCATGCGCGCCGAGGTGACCGTGGTCGACCTGTCGCTGCCCGTGCTGCGCGCCGTCGACCAGGAGTTCTCCGGGCACGTGCGCACCGTCGTGTCGAGCGCGTACGCGATCGAGCGCGAGGTGCTGGAGGCCGACCTCGTCGTCGGGGCCGTGCTCGTCGCGGGGGCGCGCGCCCCGCGCCTCGTCACCGACGACCTCGTCGCGCGCATGCGCCCCGGCGCCGTGCTCGTCGACGTCGCCGTCGACCAGGGCGGCTGCTTCGAGGGGTCGCGGCCCACCACGCACGACGACCCGACGTTCGCGGTGCACGGCACGACGTTCTACTGCGTCGCGAACATGCCCGGCGCGGTCCCCGTGACGAGCACGCTCGCCCTCACGAGCGCGACGCTGCCCTACCTCGCGGCGCTCGCGGACGGCGGGGTCGAGGCGGTGCGGGACGTCCCGATCCTCCGGTCGGGGGCGTCCACCCACCGCGGCGCGCTCCTCAACGAGGCGGTCGCCGCCGCGCACGGCCTGCCGTGGACGCCCGCGGAGGACGCCCTGCGCGCCTGACGCCGCCCGCGGGGCGCCGGAGCGGCGTCGCGGGCGACGGCCGTCGGCAATCCGGGTGACGTCGCGCGGCGGGACGTGCCAGGCTCGGGCGGTGCACCCCTTCGCCCTCGACGACGGCCACGTCCACCTGTCCACCCCGACCCTCGACGACGTCGACGCGATCACGGCCGCGTGCCAGGACCCCGAGGTCGCCGCCTGGACGGTCGTCCCGTCCCCGTACGCGCGCGAGGACGCGGCGCAGTTCGTGTCGGAGTACGTGGGACCGGGCTGGGAGCGCGGCGACGTCCTCACCTGGGGCGTGCGCGAGAGCGTGGGGCGTTCGGGCATCCCCGGCCCCGACGGCGTGGGTCCCCTCCTCGGGATGATCGGGTTGAGCCTCGACGACGCGCCCGAGGGCCGGCGGTCGGCCGAGATCGGCTACTGGACGGCTCCCGAGGCGCGGGGCCGCGGCCTCATGACCGCGGCGGGCCGGCTCGTCGTCGACTGGGCGTTCGACCCGGAGGGCGGGGGGCTCGCGCGGCTCTTCTGGCAGGCGTACGTCGGCAACTGGCCGTCGCGGCGCACCGCCTGGCGGCTCGGCTTCCGGGTCGAGGGCACGGTGCGCGGGTTCGCGCTCCAGCGCGGCGAGCGTCGCGACGCGTGGCTCGGCACGCTCCTGCCCGACGACGCGCGCGAGCCGGCCGAGCCCTGGCCGGCGGACGCGCCGTCGTCGGGTCGCAGGGCCTGACGCGCGGAGCGCCCGGCTGGCCACCGGGAGCTCCGCGAATCCGTTTCCGTCGCGCCCGTCCGTGGGGTGAGGATGGGCACCATGACCTCCGAGCCCACGACGCGCACCGACGCGCCCGCGCCCACCTCCGCGCCCGCTGTCACCTCCGGCCTGATCGACCTCGATCCCGCCAACCCGTTCGCCGCGCCCTCCGCGCTGCCGTACGAGCTGCCCGACTACGACGCGATCCGCGAGGAGCACTACCTGCCCGCGCTGCGTGCGGCGACCGCGGCCCAGCGCGCGGCGATCGAGGCCGTCGCGACCGACGACGCGCCCCCGACCGCCGTCACCGTCCTCGAGGCGCTGGAGCGGTCGGGCCGCGACCTCGCGCGCGTGCTCAACGCGTTCTACAACCAGCTCTCGGCCGACGCGACGCCGGGACTGGAGCAGATCGAGGAGGAGTTCGCGCCCGAGCTCGCCGCGCACCACGACGCGATCTACATGGACGCGCGCCTCTACGGGCGTGCCCGCGCCCTGCAGGACGCCGTCGACGCCGGCGAGCAGATCCTCGACCCGGACGCCGCGTGGCTGCTGCACACGCTGCTCGTCCGGTTCCGCCGCTCCGGCGTCGAGCTCGACGCGGAGCAGCAGGCGCGCCTGCGCGAGCTCAACGGCCGCCTCACCACGCTGGAGGCCGCGTTCGGCCGCAAGCTGCTCGCGGGGGCCAACGCGGCGAGCGTGCTCGTCACGGACCGCGCCGAGCTCGACGGCCTCGCCGAGGACGCGGTCGCGGGCGCGGCGGCTGCCGCCGCCGCGCGCGGCCGCGAGGGGGCGTGGCTGCTGGAGATGCAGCTCCCCACCCAGCAGGGCGTCCTCGCGTCGCTCGCGCGCCACGACGTCCGCGAGCGCGTCCAGCAGGCGTCGGAGTCGCGCGGCGCGACGGGTGACGACCACGACACGCGCGAGATCGTGCTGGAGACCGTGCGCCTGCGCGCCGAGCGCGCGCGCCTGCTCGGCTACGAGCACCACGCCGCGTACGTCGCCGAGGACGCGACCGCGAAGACGACCGAGGCCGTGAACGCGATGCTCGACCGGCTCGCTCCCGCCGCCGTCGCGAACGCGCGCCGCGAGGCGGCCGACCTCGAGACGGCGCTGCGGGCCGACGAGCCGGGCGCGACGCTGCGCGCGTCCGACTGGTCGTTCTACGCCGAGCGCGTGCGCAAGGACCGCTACGCGCTCGACGACGCCCTGCTGCGCCCGTACCTCGAGCTCGAGCGCGTCGTGCACGACGGCGTGTTCCTGGCCGCGAACCGCCTGTTCGGCGTCTCCTTCGCCGAGCGGCACGACCTCGTCGGCTACCACCCGGACGTGCGCGTCTTCGAGGTCTTCGACAGCGAGACGCCGGGGGAGCCGGGTCAGGGGCTCGGCCTGTTCCTCGCCGACTGGTACACGCGCGAGTCCAAGCGCGGCGGTGCCTGGATGAACAACCTCGTCGACCAGAACCACCTGCTCGGCCAGAAGCCGGTCGTCGTGAACAACCTCAACATCGTCAAGCCGCCGGCCGGACAGCCCACGCTGCTCGTGTGGGACGAGGTCATCACGCTCTTCCACGAGTTCGGGCACGCGCTGCACGGGTTGTTCTCCGACGTGCGCTACCCGTCGCAGTCCGGCACGGAGGTGCCGCGGGACTTCGTCGAGTACCCGTCGCAGGTCAACGAGATGTGGGCGTGGGAGCCGTCGGTCCTGCGCTCCTACGCGGTGCACCACGTGACGGGCGAGCCGATGCCCGCCGAGTGGGTGGACACGATGCGCGCCTCGCGGCAGTTCAACGAGGGATTCGGGACGACCGAGTACCTCGCGGCGGCGCTGCTCGACCAGGCGTGGCACCAGGTCGGGCCCGACGCCGTGCCGGCGTCCGAGGCCGACGTCGTGCCGTTCGAGGCCGCGGCGCTGGAGGCGGCCGGCGTGGCGTTCGCGCCCGTCCCGCCGCGCTACCGGACCACGTACTACAACCACGTGTTCGGCGGCGGGTACGCGGCCGGGTACTACTCCTACATCTGGTCCGAGGTGCTCGACGCGGACACGGTCGAGTGGTACCGCGAGAACGGCGGCCTTACGCGTGAGAACGGCGAGCGCTTCCGCCGCGTCCTGCTCGCGCGCGGCGGCTCGCAGGACCCGCTGCAGTCGTTCCGCGAGCTGCGCGGCCGCGACGCCGACATCGCGCCGCTCCTCGCGCGCCGCGGCCTCGATGCCTGACCCGAGGACCCGTCCCGCCGAGGGAGAGCCCCGGTACCGCGAGGTAGGTGCCTGGTAGCGCGAGGTAGGGGCGTGGTCATGACCGCGCCTCTACCTCGGCGGCGTGCCGGGGCGGACCAGGCCGGTCTCGTACGCGACGACGACGAGGCCGGCCCGGTCCCGCACGCCCAGCTTGGCGAGGACGCGGCCCACGTGGGTGCGGGCCGTCGCCGGGCTCATGAACAGCGCCGCGCCGATCTCGTCGTTGGTCAGCCCGCGCCCGACGTGCGCGAGCACCTCGCGCTCGCGGTCCGTGAGCTGCTCCGCGACGGCGGCGGCGAGCGCGTCGTCCCGCCGCCCGGCGTCGACCGCCTGCGCGACGACGCGCGCCGTCACCGCGGGGGAGAGCAGCGCGTCGCCCGCGGCGGCGGTGCGCACCGCGGCGCGCAGCTCGTCCGGGCTCGCGTCCTTGAGCAGGAAGCCCGACGCCCCGGCACGCAGCGCCGCGAAGAGGTTCGCGTCGTCGTCGAACGTCGTGAGCACGACGACGCGGGGACCGTCCGGGCGGTGGCCGGTCGTCCCGTCGCCCGCGATCGGCGTCTCGGTGCCGCTGGCGCCCGCGACGATCTGCCGCGTCGCCTCGACCCCGTCGAGGACGGGCATCTGCAGGTCCATGAGCACGACGTCGGGCCTCGCCCGGCGCGCGAGCGCCACGCCATCGCGACCGTCGGCGGCCTCGCCGACGACCTCGACGTCGTCCGCACGCTCGAGCAGCGCGCGGATGCCCGTTCGCACGAGGGGCTGGTCGTCGACCAGCACGACGCGGATCACGCGGGGCCTCCGCCCGCGGCCTCGCTCCCCGGTGCCCCGGCCGGCGCCGGTGCGGGGCCGGCCGCGCCGACCGGGACCAGGGCGCGCAGGCGGAAGCCGCCGCCGTCGGGCGCGTCGGTCGTGACGGTGCCGCCCAGCACGGCGACCCGCTCGCGCAGCCCGCGCAGGCCGAACCCCTCCCGGTCCGGGGTGCCGCCCGGTGCGCCGCGACCGTCGTCGCGCACCTCGACCGCGAGCACGTCGCCGGGCGTCCCGGTCGCGGGCTCCAGCGTCACGCGCACGACGGCGGCGCGCGCCCTGGCGTGCCGCAGCACGTTGGTCAGCCCCTCCTGCACGACGCGGAACACCGCCGCGCCCGCCGCGCTGCCGTCCGCCGTGCCCGCGGGCAGGTCGACGTCCAGCGTGACCTCGAGGCCTGCCGCCCGCGCCGTGCGGGCGAGCTCGCCGAGCCGGTCGAGGCGGGCCTGCTCCGCGACGCCCGCCGGCCCGTACGGACCCCGCAGCGAGCGCACGGTCGCGCGCAGGTCCGTCAGCGCGGCCGTCGCCGACGTGCGTACGAGGTCGAGCTCGGCGCGCGCCGACGCGAGCGCGTCCTCCCGCCCGGCGCCGTCGGCGCGTCCCACGTCGTCGAGCGCTTCGCGCGCGACGCCCGCGTGCAGGGACACGACGGCGAGGCGGTGCCCGACGACGTCGTGCAGGTCGCGGGCGACGGCCTCGCGATCGCGCGCGAGGCGGTCGGCCGCCTCGAGCTCGCGGGTCTGCTGCAGCAGCGCGTCCGCGTGCCGCCGCTGCTCGTCGCGCTGCCGACGGGCGAACGCGCCGTGACCGAGCGCGATCGCGGCGGCCATGAGCGCGACGGTGGTCGCGAGCTCGTACCCGACGACGAACCGGACGTCGTCGCCCTCGGCGAGCCGGAAGTACGTCGAGGCGACGACGAGCGCCGCCGCGACACCGACGGCCCACCCGAGCCGGCCCGCGACGGCCGCCGAGTACAGCGCGACCGAGACGGGCAGCGCGAGCCCGATCGCGGGCAGGTCGAGCGTGTAGTACGCACAGATCACGAGCGCGGTCGCGACGAGGACCCCGACGGGGAAGCGGCGCCGGCCGAGGACGAGCAGCCCCAGCACCAGGGCGATCGGGTACGCGACCCACGGGTCGGCACGCGTGCCGCCGACGTCGGCCGCGATGGCGAACGCGACGACGTCGAACACCGCGAACCCCAGCAGGGCGTCGATGAGCCACGGCGGCGGCGACGGGCGCGCCGCCCGGGTCGCGGGCGGCGACCCGGCGGGCCGCTCGTGCGGGAGGTCGGGGGACGTCACGACCATCGAGTCTAGGAAGACGCACTCCGACGCGCGTCCGTCGCAGGGCGGGTCCGCATCAGGGTCGACTACGTCGAGACGCGTAGGCGCGGGGCGCGGGACGGCGCATCGCGCCGCGCGCCGGGGCGGACGCGGCGAGGCGATGCCGATCTCTAGCGTCGACGGCATGAACCCGACCCCCGGCCCCGCACCGGACCGCCCGACCCCGCCCGCCTCGTCCGTCCCACCGGGCGGCCCGGTCCCGCCCGGTCCCGCCGTCCCTCCCGGACGGTCGGAGGCGCCGGCTCCTGCGGCCCGACCCACGCTCGGCGAGACCGTCCGCTCGCTGAGCTGGCCCCTCGTCCTCGGGCTCGGTGCGCTCGCGCTCGTCCGACCGCTCCTGAGCGTCACAGGCCTCGACGACGCGATCGGCCGACCCGCCGCGCCCCTGCTCACGACCCTCTTGCTCACGGTCGTGTGGATCATCGCGATCGTCGTCGCCCGCCCTGCGCACCCGTTCGCGACCGGCGTGGCCGTCGGGCTCGCCTACGGCGTGCTCGCGCTGGTGCTCAGCGCGGTGCTGTCGCCGATCCTCACCGGGGAGCTGCAGGGACCCGTCGCGCACCCCATCGCGATCGTCCCGATGCTGCTCACCAACGCGGTCTGGGGGGCGCTCGCAGGAGCCGTGGCGCTCGGGCTCCTCGCGGCCCGACGCCGCTGAGGCCGGCTGCCGGCCCCGCCCCGACCCCTTCCGGACCCCGACCGACCCGCACCTCTCCGACGTCTCCCGACCCGCACCGCCCGACCCGGCACCACCCCGAGCCGTGCCCCCGTGCGCTCGGGGTCGGTTCCGGGCCCGCGCACGCTTCCGAGCGGACGCGCCCGGCACCGCCCGGTCCCTAGCGTCGACAGCGTCGCCCGCACCGCCGTGCCGCCGTCGACCCGCACCCGCCGACCGCCGTCGTCCACCCTGGAGAAGACCCGATGACGACCACGACCACCACCCCGCCGCCCGCCGTCCCGCCGCACCCCGGGGCGCCTGCCGGATCGCCCGGACGGCCCCCGCGACGGCGGCGCAGCCCGCTCGCGCGCGTCCTCGTCGTGCTCGGGCTCGTCGTGGTCCTGTTCGTCGGGGCGGTCGTCGCGGTCGTGGGCGTCGCGTGGGCGCGTGCCGCGACCAGCACGGCGGGAGCCGTGGAGTTCACGCGACCGCTCGCCGTCCCGCCGCTCGCGGAGTCCCGGGTCGAGGACGGCGTGCGCGTCTTCGAGCTCGAGGCGCGCGCGGGCGTCGCGGACCTCGGCGCCGCCGCGCCCACCCCGACGATCGGCCTGAACGGCGACTACCTCGGCCCCACCCTGCGGGCCGCGCGCGGCGAGCGCGTGCGCGTCGACGTGACGAACGCGCTCGACGAGACCACGACGCTCCACTGGCACGGCATGCACCTGCCGCCCGCGATGGACGGCGGCCCGCACCAGGTGGTCGAGCCCGGAGAGACGTGGTCGCCCACGTGGACGATCGACCAGCCCGCCGCGACCCTCTGGTACCACCCGCACCTGCACGGGCGGACCGCGAGCCAGGTGTACCGGGGGCTCGCCGGGATGTTCCTCCTCGACGACCCGGCCGCCGCCGACGGCCCTGCTGCCGACCTGCCGCACGAGTACGGTGTCGACGACGTCCCCGTCATCCTCCAGGACAAGAGCTTCCACGCCGACGGGCGGCTCGACGACGCCGCCTCGTTCCTCTCACCGGTCGGCACGCTCGGCGACACCGTGCTCGTCAACGGCACCCCCGGGCCCTACCTCGACGTCACGACCGAGCGCGTCCGCCTGCGCCTGCTCAACGGCTCCGACTCCCGCGTCTATGACGTCGGCCTCGCCGACGGCGGCGCGGTCCAGCTCGTCGGGACCGACGGCGGGCTGCTCCCCGCCCCGCGCACGGTCGAGCGCGTGCGTCTCTCCCCGGGCGACCGGGCGGAGGTCGTCGTGACCATGGCCCCGGGGCAGCGCGCCGTCCTGCGCAGCTTCCCGCCCGAGCTCGGCGTCAACCCGCTCTTCGAGCGGTTCTCGGGCGGCGACGACACCTTCGACCTCCTCGAGCTGCGCGCCGCCGGCACGCTCGCGCCGAGCCCGGCCGTGCCCGACGCCCTCGGCACCGACCCGGCCGACATGCTCGACGAGGCCGACGCGGTCCGGACCCGCACGTTCCGGCTCTCCGGCCGGTCCATCAACGGCCGCTCGATGGACATGTCCCGCGTCGACGAGGTCGTGACCGTGGGGGAGACCGAGGTCTGGGAGGTCACCGGGCTCGACGACACCCCGCACAACTTCCACGTCCACGACGTCCAGTTCCGCGTCCTCGACGTCGGCGGCGAACCACCCACGCCTGACCTGAGCGGCTGGCAGGACACCGTCTACGTCCAGCCCGGCCGCGTCACGCGCCTGCTCGTCCGGTTCGAGGCGTCCGAGGGGACGACCGACCCGAGCACCCCGTACATGTTCCACTGCCACCTCCTCACGCACGAGGACCAGGGCATGATGGGCCAGCTCGTCGTCGTCGCCCCGGGCGAGCAGGCGCCGTCCCGCATCGACGTGCCCGACGGCGTCACCCACCCCGACCACGACGCGGACGCGCTCCCGGGCGACGGCACCGGCCCTCGCCGCCTCGCCCCGGACCCGCACGGAGGCCACTGACCCCGCCCGGGCCGAGCATGCGGTCGCGACCCGGTCCGGGCGCCGGACGATCTACCACCGCATGCTCGGCAGGCGACCGCGACGGGTAGCGTGTGGTCATGACCGCTCCGCACCCGGAATCCCCGGCCAGCACCCGCACCCCGGCGACCGTCGACGCCCCTTCCGGCACGGTGCCGCGAGCCGAGGACGAGGTCGTGCGGATCTGCCGGGAGCTGCTGCGCATCGACACGTCCAACTTCGGCGACGGGACGGGCCCGGGGGAGCGGCGCGCGGCCGAGTATGTCATGGGGCTGCTGCACGAGGTCGGGCTCGAGCCGGAGCTGTTCGAGTCGGAGCCCGGACGGGCGAGCGTCGTCGTGCGCCTCGAGGGCGCGGACCCGACCCGGCCGGCGCTCGTGCTGCACGGCCACCTCGACGTGGTGCCGGCACAGGCGGCGGACTGGTCGGTCGACCCGTTCGCGGGCGAGGAGATCGACGGCCTGCTGTGGGGCCGCGGCGCCGTCGACATGAAGGACATGGACGCGATGATCCTCGCGGTCGTGCGGCAGATGGCGCGCGAGGGACGCAAGCCCGCGCGCGATATCGTCGTCGCGTTCTTCGCCGACGAGGAGGCGGGCGGCGAGTACGGGGCGCGCTACGCCGTCGACCACCGGCCCGAGCTGTTCGAGGGCGCGACGGAGGCGATCAGCGAGGTCGGCGGCTTCTCGGTCGAGGTCGGGGGCCGGCGCGCGTACCTGCTGCAGACGGCGGAGAAGGGCATCGCGTGGCTGCGCCTCGTCGCGGAGGGCCGGGCGGGTCACGGGTCCCAGGTGAACGAGGACAACGCGGTGACGCGGCTCGCGGAGGCGGTCGCGCGCATCGGGGCCCACCACTGGCCCAACACGCTCACCCCGACGGTCGACAAGCTGCTGCGCGGCGTCGCGGACCTCACCGGGCTCCGGTACGACCCGGAGGACCCGTCGTCGGTCGCGGCCCTCGTCGCCGCGCTCGGCCCGGCGTCGCGGTTCGTCGGGGCGACCGTGCGCCACACGTCCAACCCGACGCAGCTCACGGCCGGGTACAAGGCGAACGTCATCCCGGGCCGGGCGGAGGCGGCGATCGACGCGCGCCTGCTGCCCGGGCACGAGGACGAGGGGTTCGAGACGCTGCGCGCGCTCGCGGGCGACCACGTGCGGGTCGAGGAGATCCACCGTGACATCGCGCTCGAGGTGCCGTTCGAGGGCGACCTCGTCGACGCGATGGTCGACTCGCTCCTCGCCGAGGACCCGGAGGCGACCGTCCTGCCGTACACGCTCTCGGGCGGCACGGACAACAAGTCGCTCGCGCGCCTGGGCATCACGGGCTACGGCTTCGCGCCGCTGCGCCTCCCGGCGGACCTCGACTTCTCCGGCATGTTCCACGGGGTCGACGAGCGCGTGCCCGTGGACTCGCTGCGGTTCGGCGTGCGCGTGCTGGACCGCCTGCTGCGCACCTGCTGAGGCCGAGCCGCGCGCGCTGTCAGGAGTCGCCGAGCAGCGCCCGGACCGACGAGCGCAGCTGTGCGCGGTAGCCGCCGCCGAAGAGCACGGCGTGCACCGCGACCGGGTAGACCTGGTGCAGCGCGACCCGGTGGCGCCACCCGCGCGCGAGCGGGTGGACGGCGTCGTACCCGGCCACGATCTCGTCGAGGAACGGCGCGCCGAACAGCGCGAGCATCGCCAGGTCGGCCTCGCGGTGCCCGCCGTGCGCGGCGGGGTCGATCAGGACGGCCTCGACGCCGTCCGCGACTCCTTCCGGGCCGGGGTCGTGCGGGGACCACAGCACGTTGCCCGACCACAGGTCGCCGTGCACGCGCGCGGGCGAGTCGTCGAGCGCGGGCCGCGCGAGGTCCGCGAGGCGTTCTCCCAGCCGTTCGAGGAGGCGCGCGTCGTCGGCGTCGAGCGCTCCGCGGTCACGGCCCTGGCGCGCGACCGGGAGCAGCCGCGCCTCGGCGTAGAAGGTCGGCCAGTCGGGCCAGGAGCCGGTCGGCATCGGCAGCGGGTCGTCGAGGGGGCCGAAGAACGCGTCGCCCGACCAGCCGGGCGGCGCCGCGCCCCAGGACGGTGCCCCGGCGTCGTGCACGACGGCGAGCGCCCGGCCGAACGCGTGCGCCGCCCCGGGCGTCGGCGCGGCGGGCAGCACGCGTTCGAGGTCGAGGCGTGTCGGGCTCACGTCGAGGACCCGGGCGACGCGGGGCCCGCCCGCGACAGCGAGCCAGGAGAGCCCCGCGGCCTCGCAGTCGAAGAACCCCGGGGGCGCGTCCGCGCGCGACGTGGTGAAGACGCCCGGTGGGGCGCCCTCGGCGCCGTCCCCGCGGCCGGGACCGCTCACGGGGCCGGGCTCACAGGGTCGAGCTGACGCGGATGATCTTGCGACGCAGCCAGACGCGGCGCTCGCCCCCGACGTACAGCCGCGTCCGGGCGAGCTCCCAGCGCCCGTACTCGGCCTCGTCCGTGAGCAGCCTGCTCGCGTCCGACCGGCTCGTGGAGCGGTCGATCGTCAGGACGCGGTACTCGTACTGCCCGCCGTTCGCGGCCCATCCGGACCGCCGGCGTGACGTCGGCCTCTCCTCCACGCGCCACCGTCCTCTCTCGCCTGTCTCGGTCGTCGGCCGGGCGGGAGAACCTGCCCGACTAACGAGTGCCATTGTGCCCCTCTCGGCGCTACCGTCAGGGTATGACCGCTGACCCGCGTGCCGCGCTCGACCGGTTCATCGCCGCGCTCGAGGCCCACTACAACGCCGTCGCCGCACGCCGCGGGGAGGACGACCCCGCCGTCGACGACGCCTACTACGTGCTCGCGGACGCCTTCGAGGTCTACGACGAGGCCCTCGGCCAGGTCCACGGGGAGGCGACGCCGTTCTACCTCGCGGAGGAGGACGACGAGGACGAGGACGAGGACGACGACGAGGAGGACGAGGACGCGCTCGACGACCTCGACGACACCCTCGACGACGACGTCCTGACCGGCGAGCTGGAGACCGACGGCGCGCGCTGACGCGCCGTCGTCACCACCGCTCGGGGTAGCCGACCTCCAGGTCGCTCACGTCGTCGAGCGCCGCGCGGACGGCGTCGGGGAGCTCGAGGTCGGTCGCGGCGAGCGACGTGCGCAGCTGGGCCGGAGTCCGGGCGCCGACGATCGCGCTCGCCACCGTGGGGCGACCCAGGAGCCACGACAGCGCGACGTCGAGCGGGGCGCGGCCGAGACCGTCGGCCGCGGTGACGACGGCCTCGACGATCCCCGAGGAGGACTGGTCCAGGTAGGGCTCGACGAACCCGGACAGGTGCGGGGACGCGCCGCGCGAGTCCGCGGGGAGCGAGCGGCGGTACTTGCCCGTGAGCACGCCCCGGCCCAGCGGCGACCAGGCGAGCAGGCCGAGCCCGAGCGCCTCGGCGGCCGGCACGACCTCCCGTTCCGCGCCGCGCTGGAGCAGCGAGTACTCGAGCTCGACCGCGGCGAGGCCCACGTCGTCCGCACCGCCGAGCAGCGTCGCGGCGCGCGCCGTCGCCCACGCGGGGTGGTTGGACAGCCCGACGTACCGTGCCCGGCCGGACGTCACGGCGTGGCGCAGCGCGGAGAGCGTCTCGGTGAACGGCGTGCGCGGGTCGGGCGCGTGCACGAGGAACAGGTCGACGTGGTCGGTGCCCAGGCGCGACAGCGAGTCGTCCAGCGAGTCGAGGAGCGCCCCGCGGGACGCGTCGACGACCGGTCCCTGCGCCGTGCGGCGCACGCCCGCCTTGGTGCACAGGAGCACGTCGCGCCGGTCGACCTTCGTCCCCAGGATCGACCCGAGCAGGGACTCGGCGTCCCCGTCGGCGTACGAGGCGGCGGTGTCGACGAGGGTCCCGCCCGCGTCGACGAAGTCGCGCAGCTGCTCGGCGGCGTCGAGCTCGTCCGTGTCCCGAGCCCACGTCATGGTGCCGAGGCCGAGCTCGGACACGCGCAGGCCGGTGCTGCCGAGGTGGCGGTGTTCCATGGGAGCCGAGGGTACCGGCGGACCCCGCCGCGCGACCGCCGGGGCGCGCGACGGACGCCACGAGCGGCGAGGTTCACCCGTCCCTCCGGGCCCGCCGACCAGGTCCGCGGGACGGTGTTCACGCGCTCGTCGCCCGGCGTTCATCCGGGGGCGCCGACCCGCCGACGAGGTGCCGGAGGGGCCTGCCGGAGCGGGTATCGTGGCCGCTCGTGAACGCGTGGGAAGCCGTCCTCCTCGGCCTCGTCCAGGGCCTGACCGAGTTCCTCCCGATCTCCTCGAGCGCGCACCTGCGCATCGTGGGCGAGCTCATCGGCTCGCAGGACCCGGGGGCCGCCTTCACGGCGATCACCCAGATCGGGACCGAGACGGCGGTCCTCCTGTACTTCCGGCGCGACATCGCGCGGATCTGCGCGGCGTGGTGGCGCTCGGTGCGCGGCGACCACGGGACGGACTGGAAGGCGCGCCTCGGCCAGCACGACCACGACGCCGCGATGGCCTGGTACATCGCCCTGGGCTCCGTCCCGATCGTCGTGCTCGGCCTGCTCTTCCAGGACGCGATCGAGAACACGTTCCGCAACCTCTACCTCACCGCGCTCATGCTCGCCGTCTTCGCGCTCCTGCTCGGCTGGGCGGACCGGATCGGCGCCAAGCGGCGCACGCTGCGCGAGCTCTCGCCCGGCCAGGCCGTCGCGTTCGGCTTCGCGCAGGCGCTCGCGCTCGTCCCGGGCGTCTCCCGGTCCGGCGGCACGATCACGGCGGGCCTCCTCATGGGCTTCACCCGCGAGGCCGCGGCGCGCTACTCGTTCCTCCTCGCGATCCCCGCGGTCATGGGCTCGGGGTTCTACCAGCTCTTCAAGTCCGCGGACGAGCCGGCCCCCGGCGCGCCCGGCGCGGGCGCGACCCTCATCGCCACGCTCGTCGCGTTCGTCGTCGGCTACTTCGTCATCATCGCGTTCCTCAAGATCGTCTCGACCTTCAGCTACACGCCGTTCGTGGTCTACCGCCTGGTGCTCGCCGCGCTCGTCGTGCTGCTCCTGCTCACCGGCGTGCTCGAGCCCGGCGGGACCGCCGCGTCCACCCCGTGACCCGCGGTCAGAGCCAGCCGACCCGCTTGAACACGCGGTAGAGCACGAGGCAGCCGACCGCCATGAGCGCGAGCGCGAACGGGTAGCCGAACGCCCAGTGCAGCTCGGGCATGTTCCGGAAGTTCATGCCGTAGACCCCCGCGACGATCGTGGGGTAGACGAGCATCGCGGCCCAGGCCGAGATCTTGCGCATGTCCTCGTTCTGGCGCACCGACACCTGGGACATGTGGACCTGCAGCATGTCCGAGAGCAGGTCGTCGTGCGCGTCGAGGTGGCGGTCGATCCGCTCGACGGTCGTCACCACGCGCTCGAGCATGCGCCGGTTCACCGCGAGGTGGTCCGGGACGTCGGGGTCGAGCAGCTCCGGCAGCTCCGCCGAGACGGGCATGAGCGCACGCCGCGCCTCGGTGATCTCGCGCTTGAGGTCGTAGATGCGCTCGACCGGGTCCTCGCGCTGCTGGTCGAACACGACCCGCTCCGTGTCCGCGACCGCGTCGCCCAGGCCGAGCTCGACCTGCGACGCCCCGCCCACGATCGCCAGGACGGCGGCGGACACGATCCGCTGGACGGGTGTGCCCCGCGGGTCGCCCGGTGCGGCGAGCTTGTCGAGCATGGTCGCGTGCACGTCGGCGTCCCCCTCCTCGGCGGTGACGACGGCCCCCGGTCCGAGCAGCGCGGCGAACTGGCCGGTGCGCACCTGGCGGTCCGCCTCCGTGAACCACGCCGTCGGTGTGACGAGCAGGAGCCAGTCGGGCGCGAGGCGGCGCACGTGCGCCAGCGGGTGGTGCGCGTGCCGGGACAGCTCGTGGCGCGTCGGGCCGGGGCCTGTCGAGACCCGGGCCGCCGCGTCGAGCACGGAGTCGAGGTCGGCGACCCGCGCCCACGTGGCCGGTCCCCGCGCGGCCCGGCGGGCGCCGTCCTCGGGGTCGCGAGCCGCGTCGTGCTCGGTGCGCGCGTCCCCGAGCGCGCCGGGGTCGGCCTCGCGCATCCCGGCCGCGCCCGGGTCCACGGTCCACGCCGCCAGGACCTGCACGCCGTCGAGCAGCGGACCGCTCGCGCTCGACCCGTCCCGCGGGGGGTCGACGCGGGGTTCGGTGGGCTTCGTCACGTCCGCATTGTCCCGCGCCCGGCACGGACCTGCCCGGGCGCGCGGGGGATCGCCGTCGGTGCGGCCGACGTGCGTCGTCCGTGCCCCGTGCGCGCGGCGCCCGCCTTCCGGACGACGGTCCGGCGCCGACGTCCCGGCGGCTAAGGTTGACGCGTGCACAGCTGGCCCGCCCCGCAGATCCCCGAGCTCCCCGGACGAGGCCTCCCGGTCCGGGTGCACGACTCGACGACCCGCGAGCTCGTCGTCGCGGCCTCGGGCGAGGACGCCACCCTCTACGTGTGCGGCATCACGCCGTACGACGCGACCCACATCGGCCACGCGGCCACCTACATCGCGTTCGACCTGCTCGTGCGCGCGTGGACGGACGCCGGCCAGCGCGTGCGGTACGCGTCGAACGTCACCGACGTCGACGACCCGCTGCTCGAGCGCGCCGCCGCGACGGGCGTCGACTGGCGCGCGCTCGCCGTCGACCAGACGGCGCTCTTCGCCGAGGACATGACGGCGCTCGGCGTCGTCCCGCCGGACGTCTACGAGGGCGCGGTCGAGACGATCCCTGCCGTCGTCGAGGCGGTCACCGAGCTCCTCGACGCCGGGCTCGCCTACCGCGTGCCGGTCGAGCCCGGCGCGGGCGGGACCGACCCGGGGCTCGGCGACGTCTACGCCGACCTGTCGGCCGACCCCGCGTTCGGGTCGGTCTCGCGCCTCGCGCGCGACGTCATGCAGCACCTCTTCGCCGAGCGCGGGGGCGACCCCGACCGCGAGGGCAAGAAGGACGCGCTCGACCCGCTCCTGTGGCGCCGCGAGCGTCCGGGCGAGCCCGCGTGGGACGGCGGCGCGCTCGGCACCGGTCGACCGGGCTGGCACGTGGAGTGCGCCGTCATCTCGCGCGACGGGCTCGGCCTGCCGTTCGACGTGCAGGGCGGGGGAGCGGACCTGCTCTTCCCCCACCACGAGATGTCGTCCTCGCACGACCGCATGCTCTCGGGCGGCGGCGCGCCCCGCGCCCACGTCCACGCCGGCCTCGTCGCCTACGACGGCGAGAAGATGAGCAAGTCGCGCGGCAACCTCGTGCTCGTCTCGAAGCTGCGGGCCACGGGCGTCGACCCCATGGCGATCCGCCTCGCGCTGCTCGCGCACCACTACCGCGGCGAGTGGGAGTGGACTGACGACGACCTGCCCGCCGGCGTGCGCCGCCTGGAGACCTGGCGCGACGCCGTCTCCGGCAACGGTGGTCCCGACGCCACCGCGACCCTCGCCGCCGTGCGCGCCGCGCTCGCCGACGACCTCGACGCGCCCGCGGCGCTCGCGGCCGTCGACGCGTGGGCGGCGGAGTCGCTGCGTCCCGGGCGCGACACGTCCGCGGACGTCGAGGGCGCGCCCGGCGTGGTCGCCCGCGCGGTCAACGCGCTCCTGGGTGTGCGGCTGTAGGTCCGGGTCGTGACGCCCGGGTGCCGGTGGCGGACGCGCGGGCGCGAGCTCGTCGGGTCCGCGCGCCTGCGCCCGAGCGGGGGGCGGGTCGTGGTCCTCGTGCTGGGCCTCGGGCTCGCTGTGGCCTCGGTGCTGGTGCTGCGCGGCGCGACCGCCGTCGCGGCGGTCGACGGCTGGACGGCGCGGCAGGACCCCTGCCTGTCCTCCCGGGGCTGCGCGCCCGTCGTCGTCGAGGCGGTCGTCGGGGCCGTGCTGGCGCTCGGGGCGCTCGCGCTGCTGCTCGGCTCCGTCGGCCTCGTGCTCCGGCAGCCGGTCCTCGTCCTGACGGCGGACGGCGTCCGCGCGCGCCAGGCCCGCGTCGACCACGTGCGGACCGTGCCGTGGGAGGACCTGACGGGCGTCGACCCGGCCGGCCGGCGACGGCTCGTCCTCCAGGTCCTGGGCGATCCTCCGGCGGAGGTGACGGTCCGGAGCGCCCGGCCGGCGTCCGACGCCGCCGTGCTGCGCGGCTTCCTCGGCGACCCGGGCGCACGCGTCGCGATCGGCACGACCCCGGCGGAGCGTGCGGCCAGCGCCTGGGCCGCGGGCGGGTCGTCGCCGCGGGACCTCGAGGGGACCTAGGGCGTGTCCGGTGAATCGCGGAGCCAGAGGATGATCGCGGCGATGGTGAGTTCGGAGCGGTAGTAGGCGGCGCGTTTGGTGAAGCGGGTG
>NZ_JBHJYJ010000011.1:0-144672 GCF_042269845.1 Cellulosimicrobium sp. NPDC055967
CACCCGCTTCACCAAACGCGCCGCCTACTACCGCTCCGAACTCACCATCGCCGCGATCATCCTCTGGCTCCGCGATTCACCGGACACGCCCTAGGACAGCCTCGTGGCAGGCCCGACGGTGAGGGCGACGTCCGCGACGACGGCGTCCGGCTCGTCGGACCACGGGACGGCGTACACCTCGCGGGACGGGGCGTGCGCCTGCCCCGTCGCGACGCGCAGCGCGTCGAGGTACCCGACGATCTGCGGGAACCGGCAGTCGCGCGACGGCACCTCGACGTACGCCTCCGTGCGTGCCGGGTCCTCGCGGAGCACGACCGGCCCGGCGGGGACGACCGCCCCGCGGTACGGGACGCACGCCTCGACCCGCCCGGGGACGTCGCGGCCGACGGGCGAGTGGTAGATCACCCAGTGCGCCGCGCCCGCCTCCGCCCCGGCCGCGGCGAGGTGCGCGCGGATGGTCAGCAGGTCGGCGCTGAACGTGGGGACGAGGTCGTCCTGGGTCGTGGACGACGTGATCGTGGCGACCGTGCACGCAGGGACCTCGCGCCATCGGACCTCGGCCTCCCCGCGCCCGGTCGCGAGCGCACGCGCGAGCTCCTCCGCGGTCGCGCGCTGCTCCGCGAGAGCCCGCTGCCGCTCGTCCCACCAGCCGAGGAGGACGTCGCGCACGTCGCGCGGGTCGGCGTCGAGCACCTCGGGGACGCGCGCGAGCGGCACGTCGATCCGGCGCAGGAGCGCCAGGGCGCGGCCCCGCTCGACCTGCTCGGGCGCGTACGCGCGGTAGCCCGTGCGGGGGTCGACGCCGGCCGGGACGAGGAGGCCGTTGGCGTCATAGAGCCGCAGCGCCTTGATGGACAGACCCGACGCGCGCACCATCTCGCCGCTCGTGAGCGTCTCCGCCGTCGGGCGGTCCCCCTGCTCCTGCGTCACGCGTCGAGCGTAACGACGGGAACAGCTCGTGCCACGGCGACGGCGTGGCGCCGGGCGGCACTACCCTGGCCAGATGCCTGACGACCTCACGCAGACCGCCACGCCGCCGACCCCCGCGGAGCGGGAGGATCCGGCGGCGCCCGTCGCGCCCCGCCGCCCGGCGCCGCGCACGCACCACGGGGAGACCGTGGAGGACGACTACGAGTGGCTGCGGGACAAGGAGTCGCCCGAGGTCGTCGCCCACCTGGAGGCCGAGAACGCGTACACCGAGGCGCGGCTCGCGCACCTCGAGCCGCTGCGCGAGCGGATCTTCGAGGAGATCAAGGCGCGCACGCTCGAGACGGACCTGTCCGTGCCCGTGCGGCAGGGCGCGCACTGGTACTACGCGCGCACGGTCGAGGGCTCGCAGTACCCGATCCGGGCGCGCGCGCCGATCGACGCGAGCCTGGGCAGCGACGCGCCGTCGTCCTGGGTGCCGCCCGTCCTGGAGCCGGGCGTGCCCGTGCCGGGCGAGCAGGTGCTGCTCGACGACAACGTCGAGGCCGAGGGCCACGACTTCTTCTCCCTCGGGTCGTTCGACGTGTCGGTCGACGGGGCGCGGCTCGCGTACGCGGTCGACGTCGTCGGCGACGAGCGGTACACCCTGCGCATCCGCGACCTCGGCACGGGCACGGACCTCGTGGACGAGGTCCCCGGGACGTTCCCGGGCGCCGTCTTCTCCCCGGACGGGCGGTACGTCTTCTACCCGACGGTCGACGACGCGTGGCGGCCCTGGCGCGTGTGGCGCCACGAGGTGGGCACCCCGGCGACGCAGGACGTCGTCGTCTTCGAGGAGCCCGACGAGCGCTACTGGGTCGGCGTGGGCGTCTCGCGCTCGCAGCGGTTCGTGCAGATCGACGTCGGCTCGAAGATCACGTCGGAGACCTGGCTGATCGACGCCGCCGACCCGACCGCCGAGCCGCAGGTCGTGTGGCCGCGCCGCGAGGGCGTCGAGTACACGGTCGAGCACGCCGTCCTGCCGAGCACGTGGTTCCCCGCGGTCGAGCACGAGGAAGATGGCGGAAAGGCCGGGAGGACGACAGCGACGTCGGGTTCGGCGGGGGAGCGGCGCGACGTGCTGCTCGTGCTGCACAACGACGGCGCGGAGAACTTCGAGCTCGTCGTGACCCGGGTGCCCGACGGCGGGGCGTCCGCCGGCGGTGGGCCCGCGGGCCCGGGGGACGCGACCGTCGTCGTGCCGCACGACCCCGAGACCCGGCTGGAAGGGGTCGACGCCTTCGCCTCGCACCTCGTCGTCTCCTACCGGCGCGACGCGCTGTCGCGGGTCGGGGTGATCGACCTCGCGTCGGCCGAGCCGCCGCGCCCGGCGGGCCTGCCGACCCCGATCCGCACGGGCGACACACCGGCACCCTCGGGCGACCACTGGCACGTGCACGAGGTCGCGTTCGACGAGCCGCTGTACACCGTCGCGCTCGCCGGAAACCCCGAGTGGGACCAGCCGAACGTGCGCCTGTCGTACGCGAGCTTCGTCACGCCGTCGACCGTGTACGACCTGCGCGTCGAGACGGACGAGCTCACGCTGCTCAAGCAGCAGCCCGTGCTCGGCGGGTACGACGCCGCGGACTACGTGCAGCGCCGCGAGTGGGCGACGGCCGAGGACGGCACGCAGGTGCCGGTCTCGCTCGTGTGGCGGCGCGACGCCGTCGGGCTCGACGCGACGGGCACGGGCGCCGAGCCCGCGCCGCTGCTGCTCTACGGCTACGGGTCGTACGAGATCAGCATCGACCCGGGGTTCTCGATCTCGCGCCTGTCGCTGCTTGACCGCGGCGTCGTGTTCGCCGTCGCGCACGTGCGCGGCGGCGGTGAGATGGGCCGCCGCTGGTACGACGAGGGCAAGACGCTCACCAAGCGGAACACGTTCACCGACTTCGTCGCGGTCGCGCGCCACCTCGTCGACGCGGGCTGGACGAGCCCCGAGCGCCTCGTCGCGCAGGGCGGCTCCGCGGGCGGGCTGCTCATGGGCGCGGTGACCAACCTCGCGCCCGAGCTGTTCGCGGGCGTGCTCGCGCAGGTGCCGTTCGTCGACGCGCTCACGTCGATCCTCGACCCGTCCCTGCCGCTCACCGTCGTCGAGTGGGACGAGTGGGGCGACCCCCTGCACGACCCCGAGGTCTACCAGTACATGCGCACGTACACGCCGTACGAGAACGTGCCCGACGACGCGTCGCACTACCCGAGGATCCTCGCCGTGACGTCGTTCCACGACACGCGCGTGCTGTACGTCGAGCCCGCGAAGTGGGTCGCGCGGCTGCGTGCCGCGGGGGCACCCGCGCTGCTCAAGATCGAGATGCACGCCGGCCACGGCGGCGTCTCGGGCCGGTACGAGGGCTGGCGCGAGGTCGCGTACGAGGACGCGTGGGTCCTCGACGTGCTCGGGCTCGCGGGGCGGTGACGGGCTCGACGCCCGACCCGCGGACCGCGCGCGACGCGACGCCCCCGGGGACGGCGGCGCTGCTGCTGCGCCCGGTCGGCTACCTCGCGATCGGGCTGGTGTGGACGGCGATCGGGCTGTTCGTCGTCGGGCTGTACCTCGCGGTCGCGGCGTACGGGCTGTTCGAGCCGCCCGCGGACCAGGAGCCGTGGGCCGAGCTCGTGGCCTCGCCCGACGCCGTGCTGGGCCGGCTCGCCGTCGTCGCGCCGATCTTCGTCGTCCTCGCCGGGCCGGTCGCCTGGTACCTGTCATGCGCGACCTGGCCGCTCGCGGCGCTGTCCTTCGTGTACGCCGGCCGGGCGCTGCGGCCCGCGTACCGCGGCGACCGGCTCTCGTTCACGAGCCACGTCGCGCCCGGCACGACCCTCGGCCCGCCCGTGCCGGGTCCGGTCGCGATGTCGCTCCAGCCGCAGCGGCGCTCGCGGTTCACGGACACCCTCATGCGTTTCTACGCCTGCGGCTGGAACCTGGACTTCCGCGAGTTCTGGCCCGCGGTCCCGGCCGGGGTCGCGTGGGCCCTCGCGAGCACCGGGGCGTCGACGGCGCTGCCGTCGGGCTGGCGGGTCGGGCTCGTCGTGGCCGCCGTCCCGTTCGGGTTGTGGTCCGTGGTCGCGCTGCGCCGGGCCTGGACGTGGCGGTTCCACCGCGAGCGCGCGCGCCTGGCGGCGCGGCGCCGCCTCGAGCGGCACGGCGACCAGTACCGGATCGACCCGCGCGTCGTCCGCACGCGCCCGCAGTCGGCGGAGCACCGCGCGCGCGTCGAGGCCGAGCGCGCCGCGGCGCGCAGCGCGCAGGACCACCTGACGAGCCTGTCGAGCGACGCCATCGGCGAGCGCCGCGAGGCCGTGCTCCGCGCGCGCCGGGACCGCGAGGCGCGCGAGCGCTCCCAGGACGACGACCCGAGACGAGGCTGACGTACGGGTCGGCGGTGGTCAGGTGGCCTGCGGGCTGCCGCACTCCGCGCAGAAGCGCGCGCCGGCGGCGTTGGCGGTGCCGCACTCGCGGCATGCGGCGACCTGCGCGAGGCGCTCGCCGCACTCGCCACAGAACTTGCCGCCGTCGACCTTGGCCGAGCACGACGGGCACTGCGTGACGACCGGCGTCCGCAGGTCCGCGCCGCCGACCAGGTCGGTCGTCCGGAGCTGCTCCTGCAGCTGGTAGCGGCGCGCCTCGGCCTGGAGCTGGGCGAGCTCCTCCGCCTGCTGGGGCGAGCAGCGCACGCACTGCCCGACGGCGTCGTTCCAGCAGACCTCGTGGCACATCCAGTCGCCGCAGCCGTGGCACTGGCGGAAGGCGTCGCGCACCTCGCCGACGGCGGCGTCGAGCGCCTTGTCCTTCGCGGACGAGTTGGTCTGGCGGTCGGCGGCCCACGACCCGGCCGCGTACGACAGGTCGGCCACCTTGCCGCCGAAGAACCGGCCGGCGGCCTGGACCAGGCTGCTGCCCTTGGCCACGAGGTCCGCCTGGTACGCGGACCGGTACCCGTTGCCGCACCGCTCGCACCGGAACTCGAACTGGTAGCCGCCCGCGTTCGACAGGTCGCGGACGTTGTCGGTGAAGGCGATGGGCGCGCTCATGGCAGGGACCTCGGTAGGCTCGGGGGCGGCGTCCCCGCAGGCCAGGCCCGCGGGAGGGGGACGTCATGGGAATCCCATGACCGCAGCGATGCTACCCACGGACCCTCGTCGCCCGGACGGATCACCCGGGTGAAATCGGGGCAGACCGCCGTCGGGCCTCGCTGTGGACAGTACGGCCGCGGAGGCGACCCGCTGGATACGATCGGGCCGGTCTCGACCAGGTTCACGTGGCAGGGGGATGCCGTGGGGTATGCGATCGACCCCGACGCCGTGCGCGTCGCGGGGCAGATGGTGGGTCAGCTCGTGGTGACAGGCGTCGCGCGGACGTGGAGCGGCGCCGACGGCTGCGGCGCGGAGCAGGTCGCGACGGCGATGGAGGAGCTCCAGACGTGGTTCCGTGCCGAGTGGGCGACGCTGGAGGACGATCTGCTCCGGTCCGAGCAGGACGCGCGGTACGCGGCGGCCGTGCTGGGCGCAGCGGACGACGCCGCCGCCCGCACGGCGAGGGCCACCGCGGTGGTGTCCGGCGCACGGAGGCCGGTATGAGCGCCTGGGGGCTCTGGCGGCCGGGCGACGGTGATCTCGACGGGCTGAGCAGCGCAGCCTCCGTGCTGCGGGGATCGGTCGACCAGGCGGTGGTGTGCGGGACGGAGGCCTCGCGCGACGGTGCACACGGTGTGGACGGGTCCGGCCAGCGAGGCGTGGTCGACGGCGCTCGCGGCCGCGGCGGCTCGTGCGGCGACGCTGGGTGACGTCGCGCAGACGACGGAGCGAGAGGTCCGCAACTACGTCGCGGAGGTCGAGGGCGTCCGCGACACGCACGCGAAGGCCGTGTGGCGCATGAAGGACGTGTGCGCCGACGCCGCGCGAGCGGGCGTGTCGTGCACGTTCGACCTGGACACGGGGCGCGTGGAGTGCGTCGAGACGGCCGGACACTCGGGCGGTGGGGTGTGGCGGAGCTCTGTCGCCGGTCCGCAGCTGGCCCTGGTCGGCGCGACCGCGTTCGAGATGCGGCTGATGGACGAGCTGTCGGTGATCGCCGAGCTCGCGGAGCGCCGTCGAGAGCTCGACCGGTCCCTGCGGGACGCGGTGCTGGGGGCGATCCCGTCGGGCTGGTCGGCACGGCGGGCGACGTTCGAGGCGGCCGGGGTCACGGACCCGACGGAGATGACGCCGCGGACGTACGCGGTGCTGCTCGCGGACCGCGTCGTCGAGGTCGGGGGTGAACCTCTGACGCCGGCCGATGCCCAGGAGCTCTCGGCGTTCCTCGCCGAGCACTCGGCCGACCGTGTCGCCATGGACGCGTTCTTCCGCGAGCTGGGCGGTGCGGGTGCGGTCCGGCTCTCCGCGTCGCTCGAGACGGCGCTCGACGACTCGCACCGTGATCGTGACCTGTCGTGGCAGCTGCTCGCCGAGCTGGGGATCGGGTTGCGTGACGGGCTCGCGGCGGCGTCGGTGCAGTGGGGGCCGCGGGTGGCCGATCCGTTCGCCCGGGACATGATGGCGGTGGGTGAGCCGGGGGCCGTGGCGTTCCTGCTCTCGGGTCCGCCGTTCGTGGGTGCGGCGCTGGCGGCTGCGGTCGCCCGGGAGGTCGACGTGGCCGAGCGCGAGGGTCGTTCGTTGCCGGCGTCGGGGCACACCGACCTCGGGCAGATGGCGTGGGGGCGCTCGACGTTCGACCTGGCGGGGCGGGCGTTCGAGTCGTTGGGCGCGCACCCGCAGCAGGCGGCCGACTTCCTGGACGACCCGGCGGACGGGCGGGCGCGGATCGAGTACTGGTTCGCGGACCGGTCGTGGATCGCGGCGGACTGGGAGGGGCCGTTGGCGTTGTGGGACGGTGCGCAGCGGGCGCCCGGCGGGCCGGCATGGGTACCGCCGGACGGCGTGTGGGACGTCGACGCGCTGGAGGCCGCGGCGGGGCGCAACAGCCGGATCTTCGATGCGTTGTGGAGCAACACGTCGTTCCAGGCGGAGTCGGTCTCCGACCGGGCGTCGGTCGCGCTCGCGGGAGCGCTCGCGCCCGACCTGCTGTACCAGCTCGAACAGATCCAGTTCTCTGAGGCGCTCGAACAGAAGACCGTGCGGGACGGGGACAAGGGTCCCACGGTGGGGGATACGGTCGAGGTCTCTCCGTTCTGGGCGGGCGGGGTGTCGCGCCCGGTCCCGCTCGTGGGGTGGGACGCGTACGCGCACGTGGTGGGGATCGCGGGGTCGCGCACGGGCGGTGCCAGCGTCCTGGACGCGACGGCGCGGACGTACACGGACAGGCTGTGGGCCGTGACGGGGCACGACGAGCTGCTGTTCGGCAAGGCGACCCAGCGCGTGGTGGCGATGGACGGGTTCGTCACCGGCGCGGTGGACAAGGCGGAGATGGGCGTGGCGCGGCGGGTCGACGAGCGGGTGGCGCGGGACGTCGCGGCCGTGCAGGCGCTGGTCTCCTCGATCCCGCTGCCCGGCCCGAGCGGGCTCGTGGCTCGGGGATGGGCCAGGCGTTGAGCGGCCCGGCGGCGTGGATGGTCGACGGCGGGACGATGTACGGCGTGGGGTCGGTGCTCACGGCGGCGGGGCAGCAGGCGCAGAGCGCCAACGAGCTGGAGGCGCTCCTGGCGACGCGCGCCAGCCGGGACGCGTCGCGCGACGCGATGGAGCAGGAGCTGCTGCGTGCGGCGATGGACGTGTACGGGATGGGGGACCCGCCACGGTTCGAGCCGGACGACGACTCCGAGTGGAACCGGACCTGGGCCGAGGTCCTGGTCAAGCAGGGTGCCGTCACGGCCCAGACGATCGAGGAGTCGCACGGGCAGTGGATGGCGGCGTACGGGTACGGGCGGCTGGAGAACCCTCCACCGATGGCGGCGCCCGAGGTGGCGGACGAGACCGAGACGCGGGAGGAGGCCGGATGAGGCTCGCGAGGCGCGGTGTGGCCGCTGTGGTCGTGGCCGCCGGGGTGCTGGTGGTGTCGGGGTGCGGGGAGCCGAGCCCGACGGTGATGGAGTCGCCGCGGATCGTGTGGCAGGACGGGAGGGCGCCGGACTCGCCTCTGGAGGCAGACCCGTGGGTGCAGGCGATGCGGGCACGGGACCTGGGTGTGTCGATGGCGTGGAACTCGGGGGACTTCACGATCCGGCAGCTGACGGACTACGAGTCGGACGAGGATGTGGCCCGGATAGTGGAGTACTACGTCGTGCAGGGTGACGACCCGTCGGTGGACGTGGGGCCGATGCCGTTCGAGCCGTTGGCGGTGACGGAGCTTCCGGACGGGTCGGCCGCGGCGGTGCGGGCGTGCTTCCTGGAGAAGAGCATGTCGGAGCATGCGACGGAGCCGTGGATCTATGACGTGTTCGGTGAGCCGGAGCTGGTGGCGACGATCGGCGTGTGGTACCTGGGGTTCGAGGAGGGGACGGGTGAGCGGCACCGGTTGGACTCGGACGATCCGCGGATCGAGGAGTTCGACGAGTCGGTGACCGATGGTGAGGACGAGGAGTGTGACCCGGAGTCGGTGCCGTTCGGGTTGTACGACCCGGAGCCGCAGCTGCCGGAGGCGCCGGTGACGAAGCCGGTGCGGGCTCCGCTGGTGGACGGCGCGTGAGGCGCGCGGGTCAGGGGCGGACGAGCCGGAGCGGGGTGTCGGCCGTGCGGACCGTGACGGTCTGGCCCCAGGAGGCGACGAGCCGGTCGTCCTCCACGCCGTCGCCGAACACGACGAGACGGTCCGACGCGACCGTGAGCGCGACGTCCGTGCCGTCCTCGACGACGCCCTCCGTGAGCGTGACGCCGGTCGCCGGCGAGGGCCACGCCTCGCGCACGAACCAGCCGAGCCGGTGTTCGGTGCGCCCCGGGGCCCGGCGGCCGCCGCGGTCGTGCGCGAGCGACGCCCACCAGCCCGTCGCGCCGGTGCCGGTCGCGACGAGCACGCCCGACGACGACTGCCGCTCCTCGCCGGCCGCGCACCGCAGCGTGTAGCGCGCGCTCTGGTGGCTCGGGTGCCCGACGAACACCTCGTTGAGCGCCGTGAGGTGCTGCCCGTCGTCGAGGTCGGCACGGACCATGGTGAGCGCGTCGACGGGCAGGACCGCCGTGGGGTCGGGCGCGCCCGCGGGGGCGTCGCCACCGAGCCCGCGGAGGAGGGCCGTGGCGGCCCCCACCGAGTGCCGCACGAGCACCCCGGGGTTCACCCCGGGCTCGGGATCGATGCCCAGCACCGGCTGCCCGCGCAGGTACTTCGCGACGTTCGCGACGAGGCCGTCCTGCCCGACGACGACCACGACGTCCTCCGGCGCGAGGAGGAACCGCGACAGGTCGGCACGCTCGACGTCCGCGCGGGCCCAGCCCGCGGGGAGGGCGGCCACGACGGCGTCGCGCGCCGCAGCGAGCGCGTCGTGCCGTTCCTGGACCTCGGCGAGCGACCGGCCGCGCGAGCGGAGGAAGAACTCCGCCTGGCCCCGGGTCCCGTGCCGGTCCAGCAGGTCGTCGAGCTCCGTGCGGCGGTGCACGACGACGGCGCGTCGGCGCAGCACCGTCAGGCCGCCTTCCCGGTCGTCCCCGACGCCGTGCCCGACCTCGTGCCGTCCGGTCCGCCGTCGGGCCCGCCGAGCACGCCGCCCAACAGCGAGCCGAGCACCCCCGTCAGGAGGTCGGGCGTGATGGTGAGGTTCTGGACGTCGGGGAGCGAGCCGGCCGCCTCGCGGACCGCGAGCGCGAGCAGCGTGCCCTGCCCGGCGCTCGCCCAGACGTCCATGCGTGCCTGCTCGGCCGCGGCCTCGGCGGCGCCGACGACGCGCACCTGCTCGGCCTGCGCGTCGGTCGCGAGCCGCGCACGCTCGGCGGTCGCGCGGGCGTCGACCAGCGCGGCGGCGGCCTTCTCCTCGGCCTCGCGCCGGGCGTTCGCGCCGTCCTGGGCGACGAGGCGCTCGCGGCGCGTCGCGAGCTCGATCTTGCTCGCCAGCTCGTTCTCGGCGATCGCGCGCTCGCGCTCGACGGCGAGGGCCCGGCGCTCGTACGTCGCGCGGTCGGCCTCGGCCTGCACCTGCTCGCGCGCCGGCGTCTGGAGCGCGCGCTCGACGTCCTTCTCGGGGCGGACGGCGAGCACCTGGACGCCGACGACGACGATGCCGGTCGCCGTGAGGCGCGGGTCGGTGGCCAGAGCGTCGGTGAGGACGTCGCGCACGCGCGGCACGCCGGCCGTGAGGGCGTCGGCGAGGGGCATCGCGGCGAGCGCATCGGCGGCCCGGCTCTGCGCGAGCCGCCCGACGATGCTCGTCACCTGGTCCCGGCCCGCGGTGCTCGTCTCGCCGCTGCCCGGGTCGACGGCGAAGTCGAGGCGCTGCGAGACGGTCACGGGGTCCGCGAACCGGTAGGTGACCCCGGCCTGGACGGTGACGTCCTGGTGGTCGGCGGTCACGGCGTGGAAGAAGACGGGCAGCTCCTGGTCGTCGACGGGGACCTCCGAGAGGACCGACGTCGTCGGGCGGAACCAGAACGCCTGCCCCACGCCCTCGTGCGCGACGCGCCCGCGGCGCAGGTGCACGACGTGGCCCGTGGGGCTGCCGAGGAAGTGCCGGGTCCACGGGTAGGTGCGGATGGTGGCCATGGTCGCTCCAATCGTTATCGTCATCCTGACGATAACGACGCTAGACCGCGGGAGGGTTCTCGTCAACCTGACGCTAATGTGCGACGATGGCCGGATGACCGAGCCCGCGAGCCCGACCCCCGACGTCCCGCCGACCGCCGCTCTGCTGCCCGTCACCGTCGACGTCGTCGCGCTCACGGTCCGCGACGACGCCCTGCACGTGCTCCTCGTCGAGCGCGGGGTCGAGCCGTTCCGCGGCGCGCTCGCCCTGCCCGGCGGCTTCGTCCTGCTCGGCGAGGGCCTCGCGCGGGCGGCACGGCGCGAGCTCGCGGAGGAGACCGGCGTCCGTCCGCCCGGTCACCTCGAACAGCTCCGCACGTACGGCCCGCTCGACCGAGACCCGCGCGGGCCGGTCCTGTCCGTCGCGTACCTGCTCCTCGCGCCCGAGTTCGGCGTCGTGGAGGCGGGGTCCGACGCCGGGGGAGCGGCCTGGCACGCCGTCGAGCCCCTGCTCGCGGCGACCCCGGGCGGGCCGACGGCGTCGGGCGACCGGGCGCCGTCAGGCACCGGGCTCGCGTTCGACCACGCGCGGATCCTGGCCGACGGCGTCGAGCGCGCCCGCGCCAAGCTCGAGTACTCGGCGCTCGCGACGGCGTTCTGCCCGCCTGAGTTCACCGTCGCCGACCTGCGGCGCGTCTACGAGGCGGTGTGGGGCGTGCGCCTCGACCCGCGCAACTTCTCCCGCAAGGCCACGACCACCCCCGGCTTCCTCGCCGACACCGGCCGCACGACGTCGGGCGGCACCGGCCGCCCCGCGACCCTCTACCGCGCCGCGCCGAACCCGGGATCTCTCCCCACGACCGGCCCGGCCCGGGGAGCGACCCCGGGTTCGGCGGCGGACCCGGACGACGCCCCGGCGAGCGTGCCCGCCGTCCTCGACCCGCCGCTCATGCGTCCGCGACGGTGACCGCCGGGGCGCCCGGGGAGAACTCCCCCTCGACAGGGGCGCGCGGCTGAGTACGCTCGCGCGCATGTCGACCTACAGCTACTGGCGCAGCGACCAGGGCAACATGCAGGCCCTCTCGGACGAGCTCGCCGCGCAGGCCGCGATGGCGCGGTCGCGCGAGGCGTCGCTCAACCGGCGCCTGCGCTCGCTCGAGGGCGACCTGTCCAGCCGCGTCGAGGTGCTCACGCGCCTCGTCAACGCGCTCATCGAGCTCGGCGAGGTGCGCGAGGAGCTCGCGCTGTTCACCCCCGCCCGACGCGCCCGCGACGCGGCGCGCGCCCTGACGCGCGCGGTCGTGACGGGCGATGGCGACGTGTCGCACCTGCGGCGGTCGCCCGACCTCGCCGACGTGCCCGGCTACTGGCTCGTGCCCGCGGCGCTCGCCCTCGCCGAGCTCCCCGCGGGCCGGCTCGACGCGGAGGCGGCGCAGGAGGCGCTGCTGCGCGACCGCCGTCGGGCCGCGACCTACCTCGTCGCGGTCTGCGCGCTCGTCGGGCAGCCCGGCCTCGCGCGCGAGTGGATGCCCTGGGTGCTCGACGCCCCCGTCCTCCCCGCGGCCGGCTGGGGGAGCGCCGACGGTGCGCCGGAGGCGGCGCCGGAACGCCCCGGCGAGACGCTGGACGAGGTCCTCGTGACGGCCTCGGAGCGGGCGCTGTGGCGCGCGGCGGCCGCGGGGCACCTCGGGGACGACGGCGTCGCGGTCGTCCGCGCGGCGCTCGCCGAGCGCGTCGCCCTGCTCGACGACGACGCGCACGCCCGCTGGCGTGCGCGGCTCCTCGAGGCGGCGCCCGCGCTCCCCGGGAGCGGGGACGACTGGGGCTCGCCCGAGGTCGGGGCGGCCGACGGGTCCGGCACGCGTCGCCGGGCCGCGGCGCCCGACGCCCTGCCGCTCCTGCGGTCCTGGACCGCGTGGTCGCGGGCCGTCGTCGCAGGGGAGGTCGCCCTGCCCGCGGCGGCACCCGGTCCGCTCGCCCTCGGGGCGTCGTCGGGCACCACCGGCACCACCGGCACCACCGGCACCACCGGCACCGCTGCGACGCCGAGCGGCGCCACGGCCCCGGGCGCGGCGCTGCTGCGGGTCGTCGGGTCGCTCGTGAACGAGGGGGCGCCCGTCGAGCGGGGCCTCCTCGAGCGTGCGGAGCTGCTGGCCGACCGCGTGGGGCGCGCGCCCGAGGACGACGGCCCGGAGTGGGACGCGTCCGCGGGGACGCTCGTCGACCTGCTCGTGGACGACGCGCGCGGCACCGACCCGGGGCTCGCGGCGATCGCGGCACCGCTGCTCGTCGACGACCTGCGCGTCGCGAGCCACGCGCGGGCCTCCGAGCTCGCGGCGACCCCGGCACCGTCGCGCGTGCTGCGCCTCGCGGGCCGGTCCGTCACCGTCACGCCCACCGACGACGGCGCGTCGCCCGCCGCGACGGCGCGGGCGGAGCTCCTCGCACGCCCCGTCGACGGGGTGTCGTGGGGCGTCGTCGGCGGGGTCGGGGCGATCGCCGTCGCGACGCTCGTGCTCGGGATCGTGGTCGCGCCGGCCTGGTACGCGGTGGCCGTCGTCGCGGCGGTGGTCGCGGCGTGGCAGTGGTTCTCGGGCGAGCAGCGCGCGCGGGACCAGCGCGCGGCGGCGCGGGCGAGCGCGGAGCGGTTCGACAGCGAGCTGGCCGAGGCGCGCACCGCCGTCGCGGCGGAGGCGGAGCGCGCGCGGACGCAGCGCGAGGCGGTCGCGACCGTCGTCGACGACCTCGACGACGCCCTCGCCGACCTGGGCGCACCGGCCGCCGCCTGACGCGCCCGACCCGGGTCCGCCCGGGCTCCCGCCGACGGCCCGCCGGGCGCCGCGCCAGGGCCGGACCACCCGCGCCCGCGGGCCGTCCGGCCCTGCCCGGCACCTGCTCGAACAGACCCTCGTCGGCCGTTCGAACAGCCGCTTCGAACGCCGGATGAACTGTCGGTGAACAGTGGCCGAAGAATCCACAGGATGGTCGAGCGCGCGGCGGGGATGACCCCACCATGGACGACGTGACCGAGACGCTCCTGCTGGTGCTCGTCGTCGTGACCGCACTGGCCTTCGACTTCACCAACGGCTTCCACGACACGGGCAACGCGATGGCCACCTCCATCGCCACCAAGGCCCTCAAGCCCAAGACCGCCGTCGCCCTCTCCGCCGTCCTCAACATGGTCGGGGCGTTCCTCTCCCTGGCCGTCGCGGCGACCATCGCGAAGGGCCTGGTCGACGCGAACGTCATCACCCTCGAGGTCGTCCTCGCGGGGCTCGTGGGCGGCATCACCTGGAACCTGCTGACCTGGCTGCTCGGCATCCCGTCGAGCTCGTCGCACGCGCTGATCGGCGGCGTCGTGGGCTCTGTGCTCGCGGCCGTCGGGACCCAGGGCGTCATCTGGAGCGGCGTCGCCGCGAAGGTGCTCATCCCCGCGCTGCTCGCCCCGCTCGTCGCGGTCGGCGTCGCGAGCGTCGGCACGTGGGCCGTGGCCCGCCTCACGCGCGACGTCCCGGAGGACGTGTCGACCCGCGCGTTCCGCTGGGGCCAGGTCGGCTCCGCGTCGCTCGTCTCGCTCGCGCACGGCACCAACGACGCCCAGAAGTCGATGGGCATCATCCTGCTCGCGCTCATCGCGGCGGGCGCCGTCCCGGCCGACTCGAGCGTGCCGTTCTGGGTGATCCTCTCCTGCGCGTCGTTCATGGCGCTCGGCACCTACCTGGGCGGCTGGCGCATCATCCGCACGCTCGGCAAGGGCCTCGTCGAGATCGACACCCGGCAGGGCATGGCCGCCGAGACGTCGTCCGCGGCCGTCATCCTCATGTCCGGGCTGTTCGGCTACTCGCTCTCGACGACGCACGTCGCGACCGGCTCGATCCTCGGCTCGGGCGTCGGCATGCCGGGCGCCAAGGTCCGCTGGGGCGTCGCGGGCCGCATGCTCGCCGCGTGGGGCCTGACGCTCCCGGCCGCCGGCCTCGTCGGCGCGGCCTGCTACGGCATCCAGCACGGGATCGGCGGCGCGGCCGGCACGGTCGTGGTGTTCGCGATCCTCGTCGCGACGTCCGTCGCCATCTGGGTCGCGTCGCGCCGCAAGCCCGTGGACCACAACAACGTCAACGACGCCTGGGAGGAGGGCGCGGTGGACGCCGGGCTCGAGACCGAGGTCGTCGAGGCGCGGGAGGCCGCGCTGGAGCGTCGCCTCGACGCGGCCGACCCGTTCACCGACGGCGAGCCGCAGGCCGCCCGCGCCACGAACCCGACCGTGACCGCACCCGCCGCGCGCCAGCGCGCGAGCGTCTGACCCCGGCAGCCCGGAGGAGAGAACCGTGTTCGTCGAGATCGACTCGCTGCTCAAGGTCGTCGTCGCCGGCCTCGTCGTCGGCGCGGGCCTGCCCGCCCTCTTCGCGCTCGGGGTCCGGCTTGCCGCCGGCCGCGCCGTGCCCGTGGAGGTCGGCACCCCCGACGGCCGCTTCACGTCCGACGGCCGGACCGTGCGCGTCGAGCGCGCCACCCGCGGCCGCCAGGTCGGCGCGCTCGTGTGCTTCGCCGTCGTCGTCCTCGCGATCGCGGGCGGCATCGCCTTCGTCGCGGGCGGCGGTCACTGACCCGCGCTCCCCGGCCCCGCTGAGCGCCTGACGTCGTCGCGGTCGGACCGGTTCGACCTCGACCCTCGCACGCGCGCAGCGAGCGGAGTCAGGCGGAGTCGCGCACCACGAGGCTCGGGTCGAACAGGACGGAGCGCGCCCCGGCCTCCGGGTCGTCGATCTGGGCGAGCAGGAGTCGCGCCATCTCCGCCGCCATCTCCTCGACGGGCTGACGCACCGTCGTGAGCGGGGGGTGCGCCTGGTGCGCGACCGTGGAGTCGTCGAAACCGACGACCGCGACGTCCTCCGGGACGCGCCGCCCGGCCTCCTGCAGGACCGTCGACGCGCCGTCGGCCATGAGGTCGCTCGCGCCGAACACGCCGTCGACGTCGGGTCGCGCCGCGAGGAGCTCGCGCGCCGCGGCCTCGCCGCCCGCCCGCGTGAAGTCGCCCTCGACGACGAGCGGCTCGGGGAGCCCCGCGGCGCGCACCGCGTCGAGGAAGCCGTCGAGCCGGGCGCGCGCGAAGGGGACGTCGGACGGCCCGGCGACCGTCGCCAGCCGCGTCCGGCCGCGCGCCACGAGGTGCTCGGCCGCGAGCCGCCCGCCCGCCGCCTGGTCGAGGTCGACCCAGCTCACCCCGGCCGACTCGTCCGCCCCGTCGAGGTGCGTCGAGAGCACGACCGGCACGGGCAGCGCGGCGAACCGCGCCGGGAGCGGGTCGCCGGAGCTCGACGTGATGAGCAGGACGCCGTCGACGTGGCCCTGGCGCACGTAGCGCACGACCTGGTCGTGCGCGGGCGGGTCGGCGGGCAGGATCGCGAGGTGGATGTCGCGCGGGAGGAGCACCTGCTGCGCCCCGGCCGTGACCCGGCCGATGTACGGGTCCGTGAACAGGCGCTCCAGGAACGGGCTGGCGTGCGGCCGCTCCGTCGGCTCGGAGACGACGAGCGCGACCGACCCCGTGCGCCGCGTCACGAGGGTGCGCGCCGCGAGGTTGGGGACGTATCCCGTCTCGTCGATCGCCTGCTCGACGACCTCGACGATCGCCGGGTCGACCGTCGGCACGCCGTTGATCACGCGGGACACGGTGGCGCGGGAGACGCCCGCGACGGCGGCGACGGCCTCGAGCGTCGGGCGGGGGGCGGAGCGACGGGCAGCCATGGCGTCAGTTATACCGCCCGGGCTCAGCGCAGACGCTCCTTCGCGGCGAGCACGCGGACCACCGCCGCGTCCACCTTGGCGGCGAACGCCGGGTCGGTCGTCGCGCGCTCGACGACCGCCGCCACCATGGGCTGCACGACGCTCGGGTCCGCGGACGCGAGCACCATGTCGCCGCCCGCGTCGATCGTCAGGAGCGCGCGGTCGGCGGGCGACCACGCCTGCACCTGCTGCGCCGCGGACACGTCGTCCGTGATGACGACGCCGTCGAACCCCAGGTCGCCGCGCAGCATCCCGTCGACGACGACGGGCGAGAACGCCGCGGGCAGCGACCCGTCGATCTGCGCGTAGACGGCCGTGGACGTCATGACGAACGCGGCGCCCGCCTCGATGCCCGACGCGAAGACGGCGACGGACGGGTCGTCGCGCGTCGTCACGTCGTCCGTGACGCCCGCGTCGGTGTCGGTGTTCTCGGTGACGCGGCCCAGCCCCGGGAAGTGCTTGATCGTCACGTCCACCCCGGACGCCTCCATGCCGGCGCTGAAGGCGTTCGCGTGGGTCGTCACCGTGTCCGGCGTGAACCCGTAGCTCCGCTGGAAGTACCCGATCGGCGGGTTCTGCGCCGCCGTCCCCTCGGGCACCAGGTCCATCACCGGCGCGAGGTTGAGGTTCACGCCGGCCGCCGCGAGCTCGCCGCCCCAGGTCGTGGCGTCCGCCTGCAGCGTCGCCGGGTCGAGCGCCGCCTGGTCGGTGGCCGTGGGGATCTGCGAGAACCCCGGACCGCGCAGCACCTGGACGTAGCCCCCCTCCTGGTCGGTCGCGACGAACAGCGGCGTGCCGTTCGTGGTCTCGGGCGAGACGAGCGTCGTGAAGCCCGCGACGAGGTCCGCCGTCGGGCCGGTGCCCGCCTGCGAGCGCCCGGCGAGGAACACGTTGCCGACGTGGAGCTGCGACACCGCGTCGTAGCTCACCTGCTGCGGGTCGCTCACGTCGACGCCGACCATGAAGAGCTGCCCGACCTTCTGCTCGAGCGTCCACCCGGCCAGCGGGTCCTCGGGCGGGGTGGACGGCGTCGGGGGAGTGCCCGACGGCGACGGCTCGGGCGAGGCGCTCGGCGCGCCCGACGACGACGGGGCCGGGGCAGGGCCCGGGCGGGTGAGGTACCACGCGACCGCCGAGACGGCGGCGAGCGTGGTGAGGACGGCGACGACGATCCAGGTGGTCCGGGCACGGGTGGTCACAGAGCTGGCACCTCCAGCGGCCACCGTAGCCCGGGTCCGCTCGACGGGCGGAACCTGCCGCGGCGCGACATGATGCCCGCACGGGTGTCGCGTCCCGGGGCAACGGCGCGCCGGGACCGCGCCGTAGACGACGTCACCGACCCTGGAGCCCGGCATGACCCCTCGCCCGCGCCAGCGCCGCCTCGACTGACGATCACCGACCCGACGACCGACACCCGACCTGGGTGCCGGTCGTCGGGTCGGCGGGGCGGTCCAGCGCGAGGAGCGGGACGAACGCCCCCGCGCGGAGACGAGGATCACAACGCAGACTGCGTCATGGGGGAGCACGCACGACGTCTCAGAAGGCGAGGATGGTGCCCGGGGACCGGGCGGCGTCACCCGTCGGACCAGGAGCCATGCATGTCTCGAGGTACCTGCACCCGCACGCTCGACCCCCTGCGTCGTGTCGTCGCAGCCGTCACCGCCGCGACGCTCGCGCTCGCCGGGGCCGTCGTGCTCGTCACCGGGCCCCAGGCCGCACCCTCGTTCGCCGCGGTCGGGCAGTGCCCCGACCCGGGCCAGTTCCCCGGCATCGGGAACCTGCCCCCGAAGTTCACGGACAACAACGTCTCGGTGTATGCCGGGGGAAACTTCCTCGCCACGGGGTCGGCGTCGGAGGCCGAGGGCGTGCTGGTCGTCGGCGGGGATGCGACGTTCAACCGCACGCTCAGCGGGAACTCGTTCAACGTCGGCACGGTCGGGGCAGGGTCTCAGATCGCGCCGGACCCCGGCACGGTCATGCTCCACGTGGGCGGCACTCTCGACGTGGTCGCACCGACGAACGTGATCGTGGGCGCGGGCTACCAGGACCAAGGCGGCGGTGACGTCCAGGTCGGCGCGGCGAAGACCGGTGCAGGGACGGTGGACACGAACGGCGGGGAACTGCGGCCGAACCTCGGCGCTGCGACCGCGCTCGCGCCGTTCGGCGACTTCGGCGACCAGGTCACCCAGGCCTCGACGGCGTTCGCCGGCCTGACCGGGACACCCGCCACGGTGACGGGCAACATCGCGACCTTCGACGGCTCGGCGAGCACCGACCTGCACGTGTTCACGGTGGACGCCGCGGCGCTCAACGGCGTGAACACGCTCAACTTCGACGGGTTCGCTGACGGCTCCCCGATCGTCATCAACGTGGTGGGCGGCCCGGTCGACTTCCAGCCCAACTACTTCGCCGCGAACAACGTCCGGTTCGACGACTTCGCCAACCCGAACTTCGGCAACTGGGCGTCGCGGATCATGTGGAACTTTGTCGACGCCGACGCGGTCCAGCTCGGCCCGGCGGGGGCGGCGCAGTTCATGGGGTCGGTCATGGCACCGGCGGCGGACGTCCAGCTCTACAACCACATGAACGGGCGGGTGTACGTCGGCGGCGACCTCACGTTCGGCGGCGAGGGCTCGCAGAGCGGCCTGGGGATCCACAACTACCCGTGGATCGGTCCGGGGCCGTTCAACTGTGTCCCGACCTCCAGCTTCGTCGTGCAGAAGACGGTGACGGGCGCCGCCGCGGCGGACGTCCCGGCCGGGACGGTGTTCACCGTCCACTACTCCTACGTCACGCCGGCACCGGACAGCGAGACCGGCGAGGGTGACCTCGAGGTCCCGCTCAACGGCAACCTCGTCCCGGGCCCGGACCTCCCCGTCGGGACCGTCGTGACGGTCTCGGAGCCGACGTTGCCGACCGTCCCCGGCGTGTCGTGGGGGTCGCCGGTGTTCCGCGTCAACGGTGACGTGGTGAGCGATCCCACCTCGTTCACCGTCGTCGACGGTTCGATGATGACCGTGTCGGTCGTCAACACGGCGAACGCCGGCGGACCGGTCGGTGGGTTCTCGGTGCAGAAGGCTCCGCTCCAGGGCAACGCGGCGGGCGCCGTCGACCCCGCGACGGAGTACCAGGTCGACTGGGCGGCGACGCTCCCCGACGGGGCGACGTACGACGGCGACCTGACGGGCACGCTCACCGTGCTCGCGGACGGCGCGGTCGTCGACGGCCCGCAGGATCTGCCGGTCGGCACGACCGTGACGTTCACGGAGGTGACCCCGGACCCGGTCGACGGCGTCGTCTGGGGGACGCCCGTCGTCGAGCCCTCGACCGTGACGGTCGGGGAGGGCCAGAACACGTTCGTCACGGTGACGAACACCGCGACCACGCACGTCGGCGGGTTCACGGTCGTGAAGATCGTGGACGGCAACGCCGCGGGGCTCGTGCCCGACGACACGGCGTTCACCGTGACGTGGACGGCGGAGATCCCGGCGGGCGTCGTCTACGACGGCGAGACCGAGGGGCAGGCGGTGGTCCTCGCGGACGGCACCCCGTACGCCGGTCCCGTGGACCTCCCCGTCGGGACGGTCGTCACGTTCACGGAGGTCGCGCCGCCGGCGATCGACGGCGTCGTGTGGGGCATGCCGTCCATCACCCCGACCGAGCTCACGGTGGGTCAGGGGCAGCCGGCCGTCGTCCAGGTGACGAACACCGCGAGCACCGTGAACGGCGGGTTCACGCTGGAGAAGGAGCTCCTCGGCAACGCGTCGGGTGCGGTGCCGGGCGGCACGGCGTTCCTCGTGGACTGGGCGGCGACGCTCCCGTCCGACGTGACCTACGGCGGCCCGCTCGTCGGCACGCTGACCGTGCTCGCGGACGGGACCGTGGTCGACGGGCCGCAGGACCTGCCGGTCGGGACGGTCGTCACGTTCGCCGAGCAGACGCCGCTGCCCGAGATCGACGGCGTCCAGTGGGGGAGCCCGATCGTCTCGCCCGAGTCGCTCGTCGTGAGCGAGAACGGCGGGCAGCCCGTCGCGGTGACGATCACGAACGTCGCGACGTCCGTCGTCGGCGGGTTCTCGCTGAGCAAGGCGCTCGCGGGGAACGCGGCCGGCGCCGTGCCGGACGACACCGAGTTCCTCGTGGACTGGACGGCGGTGCTGCCGACCGGCGTGACGTACGACGGCGACCTGTCCGGGACGCTGACCGTGCTCGCGGACGGGACCGTGGTGGACGGCCCACAGGACCTGCCCGTCGGGACCGCCGTGGCGTTCTCCGAGCGGACGCCGCTGCCTGCGGTGCCGAACATCGTCTGGGGTGAGCCGTCGTTCACCCCGGGCGCCGAGATCTTCATCACCGAGAACGACGGCGCTCCCGTCGCGATCACCGTGACCAACACGGCGACCAGCACTGTGGGCGGCTTCGCGGTCGCCAAGGACGTCGTCGGCGACGCCGAGGGCCTCGTGCCGGGAAGCACGCCGTTCTCGGTGACGTGGGCCGCGACGCTGCCCACCGGCGTCACGTACGACGGCCCCCTCACGGGGACGCTGACCGTCCTCGCGGACGGGACCGTCGTGGACGGCCCGCAGGACCTCCCGGTCGGGACGACCGTGACGTTCTCCGAGACGTCGCTCCCGACGATCCCGAACGTCGTCTGGGGCGACCCGTCGTTCGATCCCGCCACGCTGACCGTCACGGAGACCGGGGACACCCCGACGCTCGTGACCGTGACCAACACGGCGTCGAGCGTCGTCGGCGGCTTCACGCTCCAGAAGGACGTCCAGGGGAACGCGGTCGGGATCGTGCCCGACATCACGACCTTCACGGTCACCTGGACCGCGGTCCTGCCGCCGGACGTCGCCTACGACGGTCCGCTCACCGGCACGCTGACGGTCCGGGCCGACGGGACGGTCGTGGACGGTCCGGCGGACCTCCCCGTGGGCACCGTGGTGACGTTCGCCGAGCAGACCCCGCTGCCCGAGGTCGGCGACGTCGTGTGGGGCCCGCCGTCGTTCACGCCGGCCCAGCTCACCGTCACGGAGAACGACGGCGAGCCCGTCGCGGTCACGGTGACGAACACCGCGAACGCGGTCGTCGGGTCGTTCGGCGTCGCGAAGGCGCTCGCGGGGAACGCCGCCGGGCTGGTGCCTGGCGACACCGCGTTCCTCGTGGACTGGAGCGCCGACATCCCGGACGGCGTCGACTACGACGGCGACACGTCCGGCACCCTCACCGTCCTCGCCGACGGCACGGTCGTCGACGGCCCGACCGACCTGCCGGTCGGGACGGTCGTGACGCTGAGCGAGCAGACCCCGCTCCCGGAGGTCGACGGCGTCGTGTGGGGTACGCCGTCCTACGACCCGGGGACCACGGTCACCATCACCGAGAACGCCGGCGCGCCCGTCGTCGTGACGCTGACGAACACCGCGACCACGGTGGACGGCGGCTTCTCGGTCGCCAAGGCGCTGACCGGGAACGCGGCCGGGCTGGTGCCCGGTGACACCGCGTTCCTCGTGGACTGGTCCGCGGTGCTGCCCGACGGCGTCACGTACGCGGGCCCGCTGACCGGGACGGTGACCGTGCTCGCGAGCGGGGCCGTCGTCGACGGCCCGCAGGACCTCCCCGTGGGGACCACGGTGACGTTCACCGAGCGCACCCCGCTGCCGTCGGTCGACGGCGTGGTCTGGGGCGTGCCGTCCTTCGCTCCCGCGTCGACGATCGTCGTCGTGGAGAACGGGGGCGACACCGTCACGGTGACGGTCACCAACACGGCCTCGACGGTGGACGGCGGGTTCACGGTGGCCAAGGCCGTGACCGGGAACGCGGCGGGCCTCGTGCCGGACGACACCGAGTTCGTCGTGGGCTGGAGCGCGGCCCTCCCCGAGGGCGTGACGTACGACGGCGACCTGTCCGGCACGCTGACGGTGCTCGCGGACGGGACGGTCGTGGCCGGTCCGGCGGACCTGCCGGTGGGCACGGTCGTGACGTTCACGGAGCAGACCCCGCTGCCCGAGGTGCCGAACGTGGTCTGGGGCGCCCCGGCGTTCACGCCGGGGGCCGAGGCGACGATCGTCGAGGGCGCGACGGGCGTCGAGCTCACCGTGACGAACACGGCGACGAGCGTCGTGGGCGGGTTCGCCGTGCAGAAGGCGCTCGCGGGCGACGCGGCGGGGGTCGTGCCGGGCGACACGGAGTTCCTGGTCGACTGGACCGCGGTGCTGCCCGAGGGCGTCACGTACGAGGGCGACCTGTCCGGGACCCTCACGGTGCTCGCGGACGGGACGGTCGTGGACGGCCCGCAGGACCTGCCGGTGGGGACGGTCGTGACGTTCGCGGAGCAGACGCCGCTGCCCGAGGTCCCGGGCGTGGCGTGGGGTGAGCCGAGCCTCGACCCCGAGGGTGCGCTGACGATCACGGAGAACGACGGCGAGCCGGTGGCGGTGACCGTCACGAACACCGCGGACACCGTACTCGGCACGTTCACCGTCGCCAAGGCGCTCACCGGCGCCGCGGCCGGCGCGGTCCCGGAGGGCACGGCGTTCACCGTGACGTGGTCGGCGACCGTGCCCGACGGCGTCGTGTTCGACGGCCCGACGAGCGGCACGCTCACCGTCCTCGCGGACGGGACGGTCGTCGACGGGCCTGCGCTGCCGTACGGCTCCGCCGTGACGCTCGCCGAGCCGACGTTCCCCGACGTCCCCGGGATCGCGTGGGGCACGCCGTCGTTCGACCCGGCCACGGTCGTGGTCGGGGACGCCGATGCCCCGGTGGCGGTCACGGTGACGAACACGGCGGTCGCGCAGGCCGGCGGGTTCACCGTGCACAAGGAGGTCGGCGGCGACGCCGCGAGCCTCGTCCCGGCCGAGACGGCGTTCCAGGTCGACTGGACCGCCGTGCTCCCGGCCGGGGTCGAGTACGACGGCGCCACGGAGGGCACGCTCACCGTCCTCGCCGACGGCACCGTGGTCGCCGGGCCGCAGGACCTGCCCGCGGGGACCGAGGTGACGTTCACCGAGCGCACCCCGCTGCCGGAGGTCCGGGGCGTCCTCTGGGGCGAGCCGACGTTCGCGGTGGACGGCGTGGCCGTCGACCCGGCGACCCTCACGGTCGTCGCGGGCACCGCGGTCGCGGTCACCCTGACCAACACCGCGAACGACGCGCACCTCGTCGGCGGGTTCGCCGTCCCCAAGGTCGTCACCGGGAGCGCGGCGGGCCGGGTGCCCGACGACACCACGTTCACGGTCACCTGGACCGCGGACGTCCCGGGCGGGACGCTCTACGACGGCCCGACGTCGGGGCGCCTCACGGTCCGCGCCGACGGCACGGTCGTCACGGGCCCCGCGGACCTCCCCGAGGGGACCGTCGTGACGCTCGGCGAGGTCGACCTGCCGAGCATCGACGGCGTCCGGTGGGGCACGCCGGTCTTCACGGTCGACGGCGAGCGCACCACCGGGCTGACGGTCGCCGTCGGCGAGCTGGCGGACGTGACGCTCACCAACACGGCGAGCACGACCGGGGGGCTCGCCGTGACCGGCGCGACCACGGGCGGGCTCGTCGGCCTGGGCGCGCTGCTCGTCCTCGGCGGGGCCGCGCTGCTCGCCGTGACGAGGCGCCGCCGGACCGCCTGACGGGCGGGACGCGGTCGCGCACCGCGACGCACGACGGGCCGGTCACCCCGCGGGGTGACCGGCCCGTCGTCGTCCCGCTCGGGCGAGCGGCGCCCGACCTCAGTCGTGGCCCGCGAGCGTCCCGAGCGCCTTGGCCCACAGCGCGTGCGCGCGCTCCGCGCGCTCGGCCGTCTCGATGTTGCGCTCGACGACGCGCACGCGCGTCCCGGAGTCGTCCGGCTCGAGGGTGATGGCGATGTCGTGGTAGTTCTCGGGGACGTCGGGCAGGCCCATCGTCGGGGAGAAGTGCGTGAAGTGCAGCAGGCGCGGGCGCTCGACCGCGACGACGGTGCCCCAGTCCGCGAACTCGCGGCCCATGTAGTGCCCCTCGAACGTGACGGGGCTGCCGGGCCGGAAGTCGGTCTCGACGTTCATGCCGAGCATCCAGCGGGCGCTCGGGTGCAGCAGCTCGGCCCACACGACCTGCGGCGGCCGCGCGACGTGGATCTCGGCGGTCGTGCTGTGCTCGGTCAGGGTCGGGTCGGTCATGGGTACCTCCGGGGGCTCGGGGGCGGGGGCCCGCTTCTGGGGCGACGGTAGACCCTCCGGGCGACACCGGCAGCCGGTAGGTTCGGGCGCGTGACCCGACTCGTGCTCGTCCACGGCCGCGACAACCAGGGCCTCGACGCCGACGTCCTCGACCGCACGTGGACCACGGTGCTGGACGCGGGGCTGCGCGCGGCAGGGTCGAGCCGTGTGCTGCACGACGCCGACACGTCGTTCGTCTTCTACGGCGACACCCTCGCCGGGCTCGTCGCGGGCGACGCGGAGCCGCCGCCGGCGACGGTGCACGCGCTCGCGGCCCTGCCCGGCGACGAGCTCGCGTTCGTCGCGGCCGTCGTCGAGGAGGTGCTGCGGGGCGCGGGAGCGGGCGTCCCGGCCCGCCCCGAGGGCGCCGGGGCCGGTGCGGGGGAGTGGCTGAACCTGCTGCTGTCCGCGCTCGACCGGTACGTGCCCGGCCTGAGCAGCGGTGTCGTCGTGCTGCTCGCGCGCGACGTGTGGGCGTACCTGCACGACGACGTCGTGCGCAGGACGATCGACGACGCGCTGGCGGCCGCGATCCCGACCGACGGTCCGGCCGTCGTCGTCGCGCACTCGCTCGGGTCGGTCGTCGCGTACTCGGTGCTGCGCGAGCACCCCGACGCCGCGCGGTGGGACGTGCCGCTGCTGCTCACGCTGGGCTCCCCGCTCGCCATCCGGGCGATCCGGGACGTCCTCGCCGCGCGCGCCCCGCTCCGCGTGCCCGCGCCGGTGCGCCGCTGGGTCGCGGCGCGCGACCGTCGCGACGCGCTCGCGCTCCACGGCCTCGGGCCGGAGGCGTTCCCGCTCGACCCGCCGACGCCGCCGATCGAGGACCTCGTCGTCGCGAACGCGGCGCCGGGCCACCACGCGGCGGCCGTGCTGCTCACCGACGGCAGCCCGGCGGGCTACCTCGCGCTCCCGCAGGTCGCGGCCACGGTGGCGGCCGCGCTGGACGGCTGACGCGACCTGTCAGCGCCAGGTCGCGGCAGGGCGCGACGTCGTGCTGACAGGGTCACGACACGCCGTGGAGGCGCGCGTGCAGCGACCGGATCTCGGGGGCGAGCTCGTAGGCCGGGCCGCGCACGGGCACGCCCGGCGCGACGTCGCCGATCGCGAGCGGGCGCACGGGTCCGGGCGCCACGCGCCACTCGTCGAGCCAGCCGACGAGCTGCGTCGTGCTCGACGCGTAGACGATCGGGCCGAGCCCGACCCACGCGTGCGCCGCGCTGCACATCGCGCAGTGCTCGCCGGACGTGTACACGGTCGCGGCGCGCCGCTCCTCGGGGGTCAGGTGCTCGGCGGCCCAGCGGGCGATCTCGAACTCCGGGTGCCGGGTCGCGTCGCCGTCCTTGACACGGTTGCGGTCCTCGAACCGCACGGCCCCGTCGCGGTCGACGAGCAGGGAGCCGAACGGCTCGTCGCCGTCGTCGAGCGCCTCGCGCGCGAGCTCGACGCAGCGGCGCAGGTGCACGAGGTCGTCCGGGGTGGGGAGGGTCTCGGGAGTCATGGCGCCCATCCTCGCCCGGTCAGCGCGCGAGCGCGAGGACGCTGCGCACGTCGGCGACGAACCCGTCCACGTCGTCCGGGGTCGTGTCCCACGCGCACATCCACCGGACCTCGACCCGGTCGGCGGTCTCGCCCGGTCCCCAGTCGTAGAAGCGGTGCCGCTCGCGCAGGCGCTCGACGGCCGCGCGGGGGAGGGTCGCGAAGACCGCGTTGACGAGCGTGGGCTGCGTGAAGGCGAGGCCCGACGTCGAGGCGGGCGCGGCGTCGTCGTCCGGTCCCAGCGCGGCGGGGACGACGACGTCCGCGAGCCCCGCGCGCAGGCGCGCCGCCATCGCGTTGGCGCGCCGGGCGTTGCGCAGCCAGAGCTCGTCCTCGTCCGCGACCTCGTCGACCTCGGCGACGGCGTCGCCCACCGGCTCGAACAGCGCGAGGAGCTGCGCGGAGACGTAGCGCATCTTGGACGCGAGCTGCATCGTCGCCTTGCGCACGAACTCGACTCCGTCGACGGCCGACGGGTCGAGCACGACGACCGCCTCCCCGAGCGCGAGCCCGTTCTTGGTGCCGCCGAACGACAGCACGTCCACGCCCGCGTCGGTCGTCAGGGCCCGGAGCGGGACGTCGAGCGCGGCGGCGGCGTTCGCGAGGCGCGACCCGTCGAGGTGCACGCGCATGCCCCGGGCGTGCGCGGTGTCGGCCACCGCGCGGATCTCGGCGGGCGTGTAGAGCGTGCCGAGCTCCGTGGCCTGCGTGAGGGACACGACGAGCGGCTGCGCGCGGTGCGGGTCGCCGAGGTCGCCCGCGAACCGCTCCACGGCGTCGGGCGTGAGCTTCCCGTCCGGCGCCGGGACGGCGAGCACCTTGACCCCGCCGACGCGCTCGGGCGCGCCGTTCTCGTCCGTGTTGAGGTGCGCGTGCTCGGTCGCGACGACCGCGCCCCAGCGCGGGAGCATCGCCATGAGCGCCACGACGTTCGCGCCCGTCCCCGTGAGCACCGGGTAGGCCGCAGCGTCCGGGCCGAAGCGGGACCGCACGGCGTCCTGGAGGCGTGCCGTCCACGGGTCCTCGCCGTACGAGATCTCGTGCCCGGCGCTCGCCGCGGCCAGCGCGGCGAGGACGTCGGGATGGGCGGGGGAGTAGTTGTCCGAGGCGAACGAGGTCACGTGCCCAGCGTAAGGACCCGGGGAGGCGCCGGTGCTCCGTCCGCGTCGTGTGCCGGGTCGTCCGTGGTCGGCGGGTACCAGACGCGCGTCCCCTCGACGCGCGCGAACGAGGTGAGCGTGTGCCGGCGCGGGCGTGCGGCGGAGACGATGTCGCGCACCTCCACGCCGCGGACGACGAGCGCGTCGCCGACCAGCGACCGGTGGCACCGCCACGGCACCGCCTCCGCGCACATGATGACGAGGTCGTCGTGCGTGCTGCGCCGCACGAGGTCGTCGACCGCCGCGGCGAACTCGGGGGTCTGCATGTGGTCGGCGTAGCCGCGGAACGAGAGGTTGCGCCACGCACCGTTCGGGCTGTCGGGCCGCGTGCGCCGCAGCCCGCCCAGCGCCCGGACCCAGCGGTAGGTGATGCCGTGCTCCCGCAGGACGGGACCCAGCGCGTCACGGTGGTACTGCGGGTTGTGCCGCGACTTCGGGACGGTGCGCACGTCCACGAGCCGCCGCACCCCGTTCTCCCGCAGGAGGCCCAGGAACTCCTCGACGGACCGCGTGGAGTGGCCCACCGTGTGCACGACGCTCATGCCCGCATCGTAGGAGCGGGCCGCGTCGCTCGGGCACCGGAGAGGCGCCGGGGCGAGCGAGCGGGCGCGGACGTGCCTAGCGTCGAGAGGGACGCCCGGCCGGGCGTCATGAGCAGCGGAGGTGCAGCCATGACCACGAACCCCGACGAGCCCGGCACGGGACCGGTCCCTTCCGTCGAGCCGACGGTCGAGCCGCCGAAGTCCCCGGGGCCGCCCCCGGACCCGTCGGAGCCGCCGCGCGACCCGAGCCACATGGACCCGGTCCCGGACTCCCCGCCCGACTGGCCGTCGTCTCCCGGCCGCCCCGTCGGCCCGGACGAGCCGAGCGACGACGCCTGACGCCCGGTCGCGCGTCGTGCACCCGACGTGAGGGCGGCCGCGCGGCTCACAGGAGCCGGCGCGAGCCCGGGTGCGTGACGCGCAGCCAGCGGTAGCCGTAGCCGTCGAGCCGGACCTCGGCGGTCCCGTCGGGTTCCGGCTCGACGTCGTCCGCGTCGAGCAGGTCGACGAGGCGCGCCTCCGGCGGCAGGTCGCCGAGCGCGAGCCGGACCACGACCGGGTCCGGGGACAGGTTGTGGACGGTGACCATCGACGCCTCCTGCCACGTGCTGCGCAGCGCGAGGACCGACGGCACCGCCTGGTCGAGCACGTCGACGTCGCCCCAGCCGAGCTCGGGGCACTCGCGGTACCGGTGCGCGAGGAGGCGCACGAACATCAGCAGCGAGTCCGGGTCGCGCCGCTGGTCCGCGACGTTGACGTGCTCGGGTGCGTAGCCGTCCGTGGGCACCGGGCCGGCGAGCCGCCGCGCGGGGGCGCGCGAGAACCCTCCGTTGCGGCCCGACGACCACTGCATCGGGGTCCGCACGGCGAGCCGTCCGTCCGCGGCGAGGTTCTCGCCCATGCCGATCTCCTCGCCGTAGAAGAGGACCGGCGTCCCCGGGAGCGCGAAGAGCAGCGAGTACACCATCCGGACGCGGCGCGGGTCGCCGCCCAGCATGGGCGGGAGCCGACGGCGCAGCCCCCGCCCGTAGAGCTGCATGTCCTCCTCGGGCCCGAACGCGGCGAAGACCTCCTGGCGCTCGTCGTCGGAGAGCTTGTCGAGCGTCAGCTCGTCGTGGTTGCGCACGAACGTCGCCCACTGCGCGTCGTGCGGGATCGGGGGGCGCGCGGAGAGCGACGCGGCGAGCGGGCCGGCGTCGTGCCGCGCGAGGGACAGGTACAGCGCCTGCATGCCGTTGAAGTCGAACTGGAGCGTCAGCTCGGAGCTCGACGGTCCGGACTCGCTCCCGTCGCCCTCCCCGTCGTCGCCGAAGTACAGGCGCTGCTCCTCGAACGACAGGTTGACCTCGCCCATGAGGATCGAGTCCCCGGTGCGGCGCGAGAGGAACGAGCGCAGGGCGCGCAGGAAGTCGTGCGGGTCCTCGATCTCGTCCGACGGGTTCGCCGCCGCGTCCCCGAGGAAGAACGGGACGGCGTCGACCCGGAACCCCGACAGGCCGAGCTGGACCCAGTAGCCCATCGTCTTCGCGATCGCGTCCCGGACGAGCGGGTTCGCCGTGTTGAGGTCCGGCATGTGGCGGTAGAAGCGGTGCCGGTACCACTCGCCGGTGCGCTCGTCCTTGGTCCAGATGCCCTCCTCCTGGTCGGGGAAGATCACCTGGTCCTTCGTGGGCGGCGGCTCGTCGGCGCGCCACACGTAGAAGTCGCGGTACGGGTTGTCCGTGCTGGCGCGCGAGGCCTTGAACCACGGGTGCCGGTCGGACGTGTGGTTGACCACGAGGTCGGCGATGACCCGGATGCCGCGGTCGTGAGCCGTCCGGATCAGCTCGACCAGGTCCCCGACGTCGCCGAGCCGCGGGTCGACCGCGAGGAAGTCGGTGATGTCGTAGCCGTCGTCGCGGTCGGCGGTCGGGTAGAACGGCATGAGCCACAGGCAGGTGACCCCGAGGTCGGCGAGGTGGTCGAGGCGCTGGACGAGCCCGGCGAAGTCGCCCACGCCGTCGTCGTCCCAGTCCATGAACGTCTCGACGTCGAGGCAGTAGATCACCGCGTTCTTCCACCACAGGTCGCCGGTGTCGCTGATCCTCATGCCGCACCTCCCTCGGTCGTCGCTGTCGCCGACCGCAGGAGCGGCAGCAGCGTCGCCCCCGCCGCGTCGAGGAACGCGTCCTGCTGCTGCCCCACGTGGTGCAGGTACACCTCGTCGAACCCACAGGCCGCGAGCTCGGCGACGCGGTCCGCGAAGCGCTCGGCGTCGTGCTCGACGAGGACCGTCCCGCGCACCTCCTCCGGACGCACGAGGTCCGCGACCGCGTCGAACTGCTCGGGGGTCTCGAGGTGCCAGCTCACGCTCGGCGGCAGCAGGTTGGAGCGCCACTGGTCGTGCGCGACGGCGAACGCGGCCGCGTCGTCGTCGCCCCACGCGACGTGGACCTGCACGGCGAGCGGACCCCGGCCGCCCGCGTCGCGGTACGCGCCGACGACGCGGCGCAGCGACTCGACCGGCTGGTTGACCGTCACGAGACCGTCGGCCCAGTCCGCGTGGCGGCGCGCCGTCGCCGGGGTGACGGCCGGGCCCACGAGGCGCGGGACGACGTCGGGCAGCGACCACACGCGCGCACGGTCCACGGTGACGTGGCCGCGGTGCGTGACCTCCTCGCCCGCGAGCAGCGCGCGGATGACGTCCACGCACTCGCGCAGGCGATCGTCCCGGTCGTCCTTGGGGGGCCACGGGTCGCCCGTGACGTGCTCGTTCATCGCCTCGCCGGAGCCGAGCGCGGCCCAGAACCGGCCGGGGAACATCGCACCGAGCGTCGCGATCGCCTGCGCGACCACCGCGGGGTGGTAGCGCTGGCCGGGCGCCGTGACGACGCCGAACGGCAGGTCGGTGCTGGCGAGCGCGGCGCCGAGCCAGGACCAGGAGTGGCCCGACTCGCCCTGCCGCACGCTCCAGGGCGCGAGGTGGTCGGAGCACATCGCGGCGTCGAACCCCACCTCCTGGGCACGACGCGCGGCACCCAGCAGAGGGCCCGGGGCGATCTGCTCGTGGGACGCGTGAAAACCGAGGGAGACCATGGCGCCAGTGAACCGAGGCTCCGCCGGACACGCTCGGCGAGGAGGGGGACCGGTGGAGGCATCGTGCGTGTTCGACAGGAGGCGCCCCGCCTCGGGACGGCCCTCGTACGCTGACGCGATGCGCCTGCTGACCTGGACGTTCGTCGCCTACCTCGCCGCGGTCCTCGTCGTGACCCTGTGGCCGTCGCCGCAGTCCACCGACGCGCCGGGCTGGGCCACGGCGACCCTCGGGTTCCTCCAGGGCCTCGGCGTCCCGATCACGCTGCCTGTGCTCGAGGCGCTCGCGAACGTCGTGATGTTCGGCCCCTTCGGCCTGCTCGGGGTGCCGCTCCTGCGCGGTGCGACCGCCCGACGCCGCGGCGCGCCACCGGGCGTGTGGCGCGCCGTCGGGGTCGTGACGCTCGCGGGCGGTGCGCTGTCGGTCGCGATCGAGCTGACCCAGAACCTCCTGCCCGGCCGCGTCCCGACCGTCCAGGACGTCGTCATGAACACCGCCGGCGCCCTCCTCGGGTCGCTGCTCGTGGCGGTCGTGCTGCTCGCCGTGGCATCCCGTCGTCCCCGCGCACGGGCCGGGTCGCCGAACAGGTGATCTCGGGGCCCTGAGCAGGCGGTCCAGGTCCGTCAGCTGCTCCTGACGAGCCGGTACCACCTGGTCGGCGCCCCGGAGTGCGGGATGTCAGCCGGCGGTGGTCCCGTCGACGTAGTACCAGCGGTCGCCCTCGCGCACGAACCGGCTGACCTCGTGGAGCCGACCGCGGTCGGAGCGGTCCGCGCGCGACCGGTGGTACGCGGCGAACTCGACGACGCCCGTGGTGTCGAACGGGCCGCCGGCCTCCGTGCGCAGGACGTCGAGGCGGCGCCACTCGAGGTCGTCGTCGAGGTCGAGGTCGGCCGGCCGGGTGGACGCGTGCCAGGTCGCGCGCAGGTAGTCGGCGTCGCCGACGGCGAACGCGCTGTAGCGCGAGCGCATGAGCGCCTCCGCGGTCGGGGCGTACGGGCCCGGTGCCGCGCCGTCCGGACCTGGTCGCAGGCCCGCATGGTAGCGGCCGCAGCACGCCTCGTAGGCGTCGCCGGACAGGCAGGGGCATCGGACGGCGTCGGCGGTCGGGTGCGTGCTCATGCCGCCGAACCTACCGCCGCCCCGGGCGGGGCTCGTCGGACGCGACCGTGGCCCGCCCCGGGTCGGGACGGGCCACGGTCACCTGCGCGGGACGGGTGGTCAGCAGGACAGGTTCGCGCCCGTCGTCGTGCCGAGGATCTGCGCGAAGCGCTGGAACGCGGTGATGCGCGACTGCACCTGCGCCGGGTTGCCGCCGTTGCACTCGAGAGAGCCGTTGATGGAACGGATCGTCTCGCCGAAGCCGGCGCCGTTGACGATCGCCTGGTGGCCGGTCATCGTGCCCGGCCCGGACTGCGTGTTCCAGTACCACAGGCCCGTCTTCCAGGCGACGGCCGAGTTCTGCTCCACGAGGTAGGGGTTGTTGAGCAGGTCGATGCCGAGCGCGTCACCGGCCGCCTTGTAGTTGTAGTTCCAGCTGAGCTGGATCGGGCCCTTGCCGTAGTACGCGCTCTGGCCCGCGGGGCAGCCGTACGGCTGCGAGGCGTCGCAGTAGTGCGGGTAGTTCGCGGTGTTGATCTCCTTGATGTGCACGAGCCCACCGGTCTCGTGGTTGATGTTCGCGAGGAACGCCGCCGCCTCGCGCTTGGCGACCTGGTCGCCGCCCGTCGTCGCGAAGGCGGGGTAGGCCGACAGCGCGTCGACCAGACCCTGGTACGTGTAGAACGCGTTCCGGTTTGGGAACATCTGGTTGAACTGCGCCTCGGACACGACGAAGGCACCGGGCGTGCCGGGGTCCGTCGGGTCGGTCGGGTCGGTCGGCCCCCCTCCGCCGCAGGCGCCCTGGGTGCGCCAGACGCCCCACTCGCCGGTGGTGCCGGGCGTCTCGCCCTGCGTCCACCAGCCGGCCTTCCAGTTCTGGCCGCCGTGCGAGACGACGGCGCCGCCCAGGTAGACGGCGCCGGAGCTCCACGCGGGGGCGCAGGTCGCGGCGTGCGCCTGCTGCGCCGGGCCGGCGACCGCCCAGGAGAGCGCTCCCACGAGCGTGAGAAGAACGGCGAGAAGCAGGGCGAGGGGACGGGACGCGGGCCGCTGGGCGACCGCGGCGGCCGCCGCGGGGGAGGACGACGCCGGAGCTCGGGTGTGCATCGGTGCACCTTTCGTCGATGGTCGGGTCGGGTCGAGCCTGGTGCGGCGTCGCCACGATGGACAACCCCCGTACGCGGAACCCCGTACCCGTGGGAGGCGCGAGGCGGGGCCTCGGTCCCGCGAGGTAGAGCCGACCGAAGGTCCCCCTCGGTGCGAGGGCGTGCCGAGGGGTTGACGTCCGGGCGGGGCGGGTGCGAGAGTGTGCGCAACCCGGAAACGTTTCCAAGGCTGTCGAGGTCGTCAGTCTGGAAACGTTTCCAGAACGGTCCTTCGACGACGAGGTGGACGACAGTGACGTCATCACGCGCCACGCTGATCCAGGTGGCACAGCGGGCCGGGGTCTCCCTGGCCTCGACCTCCCGCGCCCTGCACGGGACGGGCGCGAGCCCGGCGATGGTCGAGCGCGTGCGCGCCGCGGCCACCGAGCTCGGCTACAGCCCGGACGCGATCGGGCGCTCGCTGCGCCTGAAGAAGACGTTCCAGGTCGCGTTCGCCGTCGCCGACATCGGCAACCCCGTCTACGTCGAGATGATGACGGCGATCCACGAGGTCCTGGCGCCGCACGGATACCGCGTCGTCGTCATGACGACGGGGGACACCACGCGGTCGACCGTCGAGCTCGTGCGCAGCCTGTCGAGCGGGTTCGTCGACGCCATGATCCTCAGCCCGCTGCGCACCGACGACGAGCTCGTCGAGGAGATCCGGCAGGCACCCGTGCCCGTCGTCGTCATCGGTCGCACCCTCGCTGACCGCGGCATCGACTCCGTGTCCACCGACTCCGCGGGCGGCATCGGCGAGGCCGTGCGCCACCTGCTCGGCCTCGGCCGCCGCCGGATCGCGTTCCTCAACGGGCCGCTCGACACCACGCCCGGTGAGGCGCGGCAGCGCGGCTTCGACGCCGCGACGCACGCCGACGACTTCACGGGCGAGCGCGCCGACGCCGTCGTCGCGGCGGACTTCACCGTCGCGGCGGGTCTCGCGGCCACGCTCGCGCTCCTCGACGGGACCGACGACGGCACGCGCCCGGACGCGATCGTCGCGGCCAACGACCTGCTCGCCATCGGCGCGATCCGGGCCGTGCGCGAGCGCGGGCTGTCGGTCCCCGAGGACGTCGCGGTGACCGGCATGGACGACACCGAGATCGGCCGGGTGTTCCAGCCCAGCCTCACGAGCGTCTCGCTCGGCTCGACCGAGCGCGGGCGGGTCGCCGCGGAGCTCGTCGTCGACCTCGTGGACGGCGACGCGCAGGCCGGGCGGCACACCGCCGTCGGGCCGCGCCTCGTCGTGCGCGAGTCGACCGCCGCGAGAGAGGGGTCTCGATGAGCGCGCCGACCCTCGCGGGCGACCCGCACGCCGCCGCGGCCCGCCGACCGGACCGCGGCACGCCGCGCCGGACCGGCGGCATGGCGCGCGCCAAGCGGCGCGAGGCGATCGCGCTCGTCATGCCGTCGCTCCTGCCGATCCTCGTGCTGAGCGTCGCGCCGCTCGTCATGGGCGTGGCCCTGGCGTTCACCGACGCGCGGCTCGTGCGCCACCCGGACTACCAGTTCGTGGGCGTCGACAACTTCGTGCGCCTCGCGGACAACTCGTTCTTCTGGGACTCGTTCCGCATCGGCATGATCTGGGCCGTCTCGGTGACGCTGCTCCAGCTCGTCGCGGCGATGGGCCTCGCGCTGCTGCTCAACTCGGGGCTGCGGCTCCAGGGGCTGACGCGCGTCCTGGCCCTCATCCCGTGGGCGATGCCGCCGGTCGTCGTGGCGATCATGTGGCAGATGATCTACTCGCCCAACGCCGGGCCGCTCAACGCGTTCCTCGGCGCCCTCGGGCTCCCGGACGACATCAACTGGCTCGCGGACTTCTCCACCGCGCTGCCCGCGGTGATCGTCGTCGGGGTGTGGGTCGGCATGCCGCAGACCACCGTGACGCTGCTCGCCGGGCTCCAGCAGATCCCGGACGAGCTCCACGAGGCCGCCGCGATGGACGGCGCGGGCGCGTGGCGCCGCTTCACCGCGGTGACGCTCCCGAGCCTGCGGCCGATCATCACGTCGATCACGTCGCTGAACTTCATCTGGAACTTCAACTCGTTCTCGCTGGTCTACGTGCTCACCGAGGGCGGGCCGGGCGGCCGGACCATGCTGCCGATGCTCTTCACCTACCTGGAGGCGTTCAAGAACCGGAACATCGGCTACGCCGCCGCGATGGGCGTGGTCCTGGTGATCGTCGTCGTCCTCCTGCTCGCGATCTACCTGCGGTCGCAGTTCCGCTCCGAGAAGGAGAGCTGACCCGTGCGCGCACTCGTCCGCCCGGCCCAGTACGTGGCCCTGGCGTTCTACATCCTCTTCCTCGGCTTCCCGCTCCTGTGGCTCATCTCGGCGTCGCTCAAGTCGTCGGGCGAGCTCAACTCGCTCACCGTGAGCCTGATCCCGCAGGACTTCCACTGGGAGAACTACTCCCAGGCACTCTCGCGCCAGGGGCTCGTGCGCTCGGCGTGGAACAGCGCGATCGTCGCGGTGGTCTCGACGATGCTCGTCATCGTCATCGCGCTGCCCGCGTCGTACGTGCTCGCGCGCCTGCGGGGCAAGATCCGCGCGGCGGGCGTCGGCTGGATCCTGGTGAGCCAGGTGTTCCCGGTGATCCTCATCATCCTGCCGCTGTTCCTCATCCTGCGGACCATCGGCCTCACGGACTCGCTCGTCGGGCTCACGCTCGTCCACACCACGTACACCCTGCCGTTCGCGCTGTGGATGATGCAGGGCTACGTCTCCGCGATCCCGGTGGACCTCGAGGAGGCGGGCTCCATGGACGGCGCGAGCCGGTTCACCGTGCTCCGCACGATCGTCTTCCCGCTGCTCATGCCGGGCATCGTCGCGACGGCGATGTTCAGCTTCGTCTCGTCGTGGAACGAGTTCTTCTTCGCGCTCGTCCTGCTCCAGTCGCCCGAGAACTACACGCTGCCCATCACGCTGAAGATGTTCATCGGGGGCGAGGGCAAGGTGGCGCTCGGCCCCCTCGCCGCGGGCTCCGTGCTCGCGGCCATCCCCAGCATCGTCTTCTTCTCGATCATGCAGAAGAAGCTCACCGGCGGTCTGCTGTCCGGCGCCGTGAAGGGGTGACCCCCATGTACCCCTGCAACACCCCCACCCGAAAGGTAGAACCATGAAGACTCGTGGTGCGTCCATCGCCGCATGCCTCACGATCACGACCCTGCTCGTCGCCTCCTGCTCGAGCGGGGGCGGCAGCGGGGACGACGGCGCCGACGGCGGCCCGGTGACCCTGAAGTTCCAGTCGCTGTCCGACCAGCCGGCCGCCATCGAGGCGACCGAGAAGATCGTCGCGGACTGGAACGAGGCCAACCCCGACGTCCAGGTCGAGATCGTGCCCGCGGGCTGGGACGGGATCTACGACAAGCTCATCACCCAGTTCAACGGCGGCGCCGCGCCGGACATCATCCACTACGAGGCCGCGAGCATCGTGCCCTTCGCCGTGGACGGCTACCTCGCCGACCTGTCGGAGTACATGTCGGACGAGAGGCGCGCCGACATCCCCGAGGGCATCCTCGACGCCGTGACGGTGGACGACCAGGTCATCGCCTACCCGACCGAGCTGCAGTCCTACATGGTGTTCGCCAACAAGACGATGCTCGAGGCCGCCGGCGTCGAGATCCCGACCGGCGAGACCATGACGTGGGACGAGCTGCGCGAGATCTCGAAGGCCACGACGAAGGACGGCGCGTACGGGCTCGGGTGGGGGCTCGCGAGCCCGACGGCCGCGTTCATGGCGATGGCCCCCGGCTTCGGCGGCCAGTACTTCGAGGGCACCGGTGCCGACGCGAGCATCACGATCGGCGAGGGCGAGATGGCCCTGCCGGAGCTCGTCGACGAGATGGCGCACACCGACAACACGGTGCTGCCGGTGACGCTCACGCAGTCCGGCTCGGAGACGCTCGCGTCGTTCTACGCGGGCCAGGTCGCGATGACGATCCAGGGCTCGTTCCAGGCCGCGAACATCGCCAACGACGCCCCCGAGGGCTTCGACTGGGTCGTGCTGCCGCCGCTCGAGGGCCCCGACGGCGCCGAGCAGGCCGCCAACCCGCAGACGCTGTCGGTGAACATCGACTCCGAGCACGTCGAGGAGTCCGCGGAGTTCATCGAGTTCTTCACCGACACGGAGAACCTCGCCGCGCTCAACGAGGCGGACGCGCTCATCCCCGCGACGACGTCGGCCCAGGAGGCCATGGCGGCGTCGCTCGGCGACGAGAACGGCTGGTCGACGATCCTCTCGTCCGGCCAGTTCCTCACGTCCGCGCCGTACCTGTTCGTCGACGCGTACGCGCAGTGGAAGGACACGGTCGCGACGCCCGCGTACCAGAAGTTCCTCGCCCAGGAGATCGACGCCGACCAGCTCGCGACCGAGCTCGAGGCCGGCTGGGACGAGATCACCAAGTAGCAGGACAAGCGGCGGGGCGGTCGACGGACGACCGCCCCGCCGGGAACCGCGGCCCGCACGGGTCGCACCGGGCGCGACCCGCGCCGAGAGAGATCGACAGGGAGTGGACCGTGACCTGGCTGGACGACCGAGCGGTGGCAGTGATCACCGGAGCGGCGGTGGGGGACGCGCTGGGGGGCGCCACCGAGGGCTGGACCCCCGAGCAGATCGAGGAGCGCCACGGGGGGCGCGTGACGGGGATCGTGGAGCCCTGGTATCCCAACTGGCAGGACGCGCGTCCGATCGCGCCCTACCACAAGGGTGACGGGCACATCACGGACGACACCCTCATGACGCGCGCGCTCGTGGAGGTGTACGCGAAGCGGCGCGAGCACCTCGACGCGTACGCGATGGCCGAGGACCTCGTGCCGCTCATGATCGGCGAGCCGCGCTGGATCCCGGAGCTCGAGTCGACCGCGCTGCTGCTGCAGCGCGTGTTCCTGGCCGAGAAGTGGATCGTCGCGCGCCTGCACTACGGGCACGTGGACCCGCGCGAGGCGGGCGTGGGGAACGTCGTCAACTGCGGCGCCGCGATGTACGTGGCGCCCGTCGGCCTCGCCAACGCGGGCGACCCGCGCGGCGCGTACGCCGAGGCGATCGACCTCACGGGCGCGCACCAGTCGAGCTACGGCCGCGAGGCCGCGGGCGTGTTCGCGGCCATGGTCGCCGCGTCCGTCGCGCCCGGGGCGACGGTCGACGACGTCGTGCACGCCGCGCTCGACGTCGCCCACGACGGCACCGCCGCGGCGCTCCGGGCCGTCGTCGACGCGTTCGACGGCTGGACGACGGCGCCCACGACCGACGACGAGGAGCGCGCGCTCGCGCGGCTCGTCCGGGAGACGGTGGCCCCGTTCGACTCGGTCGGGCCCGCGTACCGGCAGATGTCGATGGACGCGCGGCGCCCGTCGCGCACCAAGTCCATCGAGGAGCTGCCCGCGGCGCTCGGGTTCGTGCTCGGGCACCGCGGCGACTTCCGCGGCGCCGTGCTCGGCGCCGTGAACTACGGGCGCGACGCCGACTCGATCGCCGTCATGGCCGGTGCCGTGTGCGCCGGGCTGGGCGGGACCGCCGTCGTGCCGGACGAGTGGCTCGACGCGATCGAGGACGCGAGCCGCATGGACATCCGGGAGACGGGTCGCCTCATGGCGTCCGCGGCGGCGGACATCCTCCGCTCCGACCGTGAGCGCGCCACGTCGCGCCTGCGCGCGCTCGCCGAGCTCGGCGGCGCGTCCGTGGACGGGAGCGGGCGCAGCGTGCCCGACGGCGCGGCGCAGCCCGCGCGGGCGGGTGACCCGGCGTGAGGCTCACCTGGGCCCAGCCCGAGGACCTGCTCGCGCACGAGCTCGTCCAGGCGACGGCGGAGGGCAAGGACCCCGCGTCCCTCGCCGACGTGCGCGAGCGCTGGACCGCCGCGGGCGGCGACGCCGTCCCCGCCGTGAGCGGTGCCGGCCCGGTTCCCGCGACCCCGGCGCTGCGCGCGCTCGCGCGCGACCTGCTCGTCGAGCTGGACGCGCTGCCCGCGGCGCCCGCGCCGCACGAGCCCGACGACTGGGACGCGATCCTCGCCACGCTCCCGGCGGCGCCCGGCCTGCCGACCCGCCCGGGCGCCGTCGGGTCCCCCGACGCCACGGCCGCCGGCGCGGCGACCGGAACCGCCGCGGCCGCCGACGCCGCGTACGCGGACCGCGTGCTCGGCGCGTGGACCGGGCGCGCGGCGGGCTGCCTGCTGGGCAAGCCCGTGGAGAAGATCCCGCGCGCCGGGATCGAGGAGATCCTGCGCGCCACGGGCCGGTGGCCGCTCGACCGCTGGTTCACCGCCGTCGGGCTGCCCGACGACGTCGCCGCGCGCTGGCCGTGGAACCGCCGCAGCGCGCCGACGTCGCTCGAGGAGAACATCGACGGGATGCCGGAGGACGACGACCTCAACTACCCGATCCTCGCGCTGGCCCTGCTGGAGCGGCACGGGCGCGGGTTCACGACGGACGACGTCGCGCAGCTCTGGCTCGACGCGCTGCCCGCGGGTCGCGTGTTCACGGCCGAGCGCGCCGCGTACCGCAACATCCTGGACGCGCGGCCGGTGCCGGAGACGGCGACGCACCACAACCCGTTCCGGGAGTGGATCGGCGCGCTCATCCGCACGGACGTGCTCGGCTGGGTCTCGCCGGGCGACGTGCGCGAGGCCGCTCGCCTCGCGTGGACGGACGCGCGCCTGAGCCACACGCGCAACGGCGTGTACGGGGCGATGTGGGCGGCCGCGCTCGCGTCGGCGGCCATGGTCTGCGAGACGGCGGACGAGGTGCTCGACGCGGCGGACGCCGTCGTGCCGCCGGGCAGCCGACTGGCCGCGGCGATCCGGCTCGGCCGCGACGCGGGTCGCGACGGCGACGCGTCCGAGGCGGGCGTGCGCGCCGGGCTCGACACGATCCACGCCGCGTACGGGGACCTGCACTGGGTGCACGTGCTCAACAACGCCGCGGTGATCGCCTACGCGCTCACCGCGGGGCGCGGCGCGGACGGCCGCGGCGACTTCGGCGCGAGCGTCGCGATCGCCGTCACCGCGGGCTGGGACACCGACTCGGCGGGGGCGACGGTCGGCGGCGTGGTGGGTGCGCTGCAGGGCGTCGACGGGATCGGGGAGCAGTGGACCCGTCCGCTCGACGGCCACGTCGCGACCTCGCTGCCCGGCGGCGAGCAGAGGATCGTGGACCTCGCGGCGCGGACGGTCGCGCTCGCGCCGGTCCCGGTCATGCTGGCCGGGGGAGCCGTGCAGAGTTCCACGGAGGAGGCACGGGCATGAGCACGACGGCGGGCGGGGAGCAGGGCGCCACGGCCCCGGGCGGGTCCGGACGGGTCGTGGTGGTCGGGTCGGCGAACGTCGACCTCGTCGTCGACGTGCCGCGGCACCCCGGCGGCGGCGAGACCATCCTCGGCGGCGAGCTGCGGCGCAACTCCGGCGGCAAGGGCGCGAACCAGGCGGTCGGCGCTGCGCGCGCGGGCGGCGCCGACACGACGTTCGTCGGCGCCCTCGGGCACGACGACGCGGCCGACCTGCTGCTGGCGTCGCTCGACCGCGGCGGCGTGCGGACGGACCTCGTGGAGCGCGTCGACGTCCCGACCGGGACGGCCCTCATCACCGTCTCGCCCGACGGCGAGAACGCGATCGTCGTCGCTCCGGGTGCGAACTCGCACGTGACGGTCGCCGCGGCGCAGGCCGAGCGGATCGCCGCGGCGGACGTCGTGCTCGCGCAGCTCGAGATCCCGCTCGACGTCGTGCGCGCCGCCGCGGCCGCGCGTCGCCCCGGCGCGCTGCTGGTGCTCAACGCGGCGCCGTCGCGCGACCTGCCGGACGACGTCTGGGACGCCATCGACGTGCTCGTCGTCAACGAGCACGAAGCGGCGGACCTCGCCGGGGTCGCCCTCCGTGCCGCGTCACGTACCGAAGAAGACGTGCAAGGCGTCGAGGACGCTCCGGGCCCCGACGGGGCGACGGCGGGCGACGTCGACCCCGAGGCCCTCGCCGGGCTCCTGATCGAGCGGGTGCCGGCCGTCGTCGTGACGCTCGGCGGCCGGGGCAGCCTGGTGCTCGAGCGGCTGCCCGGCGGCAAGCTGCTCAGCGGCGTCCCCGCGATCCCCGTCGACGCCGTCGACACGACCGGCGCGGGCGACACGTTCTGCGGCGTCCTCGCCGCGGCGCTCGCGCGCGGCGACGACCTGCCCGACGCCGCGCGGCTCGCCGCCGCGGCGGGCGCGCTCGCCGTGACCCGGCCGGGGGCGCAGGACGCCGTGCCGGACGGGGCGGACGTCGTCGCGCTCGCGCGCCGGGTCGAGAGCCTCACCTGATCGCCCTGAGCCAGTTCACCGCACGACCGAGCGCGGGCCCGCCCGCCGAGGGAAAGGCACCATGACGTACACGTTCGACCCGCTCGTCCCGCGACCGATCGACCTGCCGACCGAGGTCGCGCTCGACGGGCCGCTCACGCCCGAGCAGTCGCTCGCGCTCGACGAGGCGAAGATCTTCGTCGGCCCGGTCGACCCCGCCGACCGTCCGGCCTGGCGCGAGCGCCTCGCCGCGTGGCGCGACGACGCCCGCCGCCGCCACGGGTACACCGGTGCCGCGTACGACCGCCCGGACGCCGCGTGGGCTGCCGGGTGCTCGACGGTCGCGCAGGTGTGGCTGTGGGACGAGCTGCTGTACTCGTTCGAGGAGCACCGGTTCACGCCGGAGCGGTTCCTCGCCGACGCGCGCGAGAGGTTCGGCGGCCTCGACGCCGTCGTGCTGTGGCACGCGTACCCCGTCATCGGGATCGACGACCGCAACCAGTGGGACTTCTACCGCGACGTCCCGGGCATCGTCGACCTCGTGCGGACGTTCCACGACGCGGGCCTGCACGTGTTCGTCGACTACAACCCGTGGGACGTCGGCACGCGCCGCGGCGACGACGACCTCACCGAGCTCGCCGCCGTCGTGCGCGACCTCGGCGCCGACGGCGTCTTCCTCGACACGCTGAAGAAGGCCGAGCCGGAGCTCGTCGCGCGGCTCGAGGCCGCGCGGCCCGGCGTCGTCCTGGAGGGCGAGTCCAAGCTTCCGGTCGAGCGCATCGAGGACCACTCGTCGTCGTGGGCGCAGTTCTTCGCCGACTCGCCCGTGCCCGGCGTGCTGCGCGCGCACTGGTACGAGCGCCGCCACATGCAGCACCACGTGCGCCGCTGGCACCGCGACCACTCCGAGGAGCTCCAGTCCGCGTGGCTCAACGGCGTGGGCGTCATGGTGTGGGAGGTCGTGTTCGGGGTGTGGGTCGGCTGGTCGCGGCGCGACGCCGCGACGGTCAAGCGCCTCGTCACGGTCCAGCGTGCCGCGCGGCAGCTGCTGCTGGAGGGGGAGTGGACGCCCCTCACCGAGCTCGCCCCCGAGGCGGAGGAGGCCGGGGTCTACGCGTCGCGCTGGGACCTCGACGGCGTCACCCTGTGGACGCTGGTCAACCGAGGCGCCTCGGACTACGCCGGCCCCCTCCTCCCGCCCGACCACCCCTCCCGTCGAACCCTGGATCCCTCCTCGGCCGGGGCCGTCGGTGGGGAGGAACCCCGGGCTCGGCGCGACGTGCGGGTGCCGGGGCGGGGGATCGCCGCCGTGCTGCACGTGGTCGACGGCGCCGGGGAGCCCGACTGGCTGCCGCACCTGCGCGACGTGGTCGTCTCTCTCGACACGTCCGCGCCCCACGACCCCGACGCGCGGTTCCCGCACCGGGTCGCGCGACGCCTCGCGCCGAGCGGCGAGGTCGGGCTGGGGACGGCCGGGGTGACGGACCCGGCCGGGGCGAGCGCCGCCGTCGGGCAGGGCGGGACCGGGGCGACGGGTGTGCCCGGGCCGGGCGCCGTCGTCGTCCCCGCGGGGCCGTACGCGCTGACCGTCCGGTACCGGGCGCGCGAGACCGGGATGTACCAGGGCGCGCCGTACGTGGACGAGTGGAAGCCGCTGCCGCCGCGCCTGCACGACGCGCGGACCCTCCAGCGCGACGGCGAGCTCGCCGCCCCGGTCGCGGTCGGGAACGACGTGACGAACGCGGAGCTCGCGGAGTTCCTCGCGGCCACCGGGTACGAGCCCGTGGTCGCGCACCGCTTCCTCGCGCACTGGAAGGACGGCCGTCCCGTGCCCGGCACGGAGGACGAGCCCGTGACCTTCGTCGACCTCGACGACGCGCGGGCGTACTGCGCGTGGCGCGGCGGCCGCCTGCCCACCGAGGACGAGTGGCAGCTCGCGGCCGAGCAGCCCGGCTGGACGCGCGGCGAGCCCGTCGTGTGGAGCTGGACGGGCTCCGAGCACTCCGACGGCCGCACGCGGTTCGTCATGCTCAAGGGCGGCAGCGACTACCGCGCCGAGGGCTCCGACTGGTACGTCGAGGGCGGGCGCCACGCGGCGGACTACGCGGTCAAGCTCCTCGTCCCCGGCCTGGGGCTCGCGCGCGGCGCGACCGTCGGGTTCCGCTGCGCGTGGGACCTCGCCGCCGACCAGCCCGCCGAGGAGGTGACGGCATGACGGACGCACCGCGCGTCTCGCGCGACCCGGCCGCGGGCGCGCTCGCGGGCCTGCGCGTCGTCGACGCGTCGACGCTGTTCGCCGGGCCCATGGCGGCGATGCACCTCGGTGACCTGGGCGCCGACGTCGTCAAGGTCGAGCACCCGACGAAGCCCGACCCGTCACGCACGCACGGCGCGGCGAAGGACGGCGTGAACCTGTGGTGGAAGACGCTCGGGCGCAACAAGCGCACCGTCACCGCGAACCTCGGCAGCCCGGGCGGGCGCGAGGTGTTCCTCGCGCTCGTCGCCGACGCGGACGTCGTCGTCGAGAACTTCCGGCCCGGCACGCTCGAGCGCTGGGGCCTCGGCTACGACGAGCTGTCCGCGCGCAACCCGCGGCTCGTGCTCGCGCGCGTGAGCGGGTTCGGGCAGGTCGGGCCGTACCGCACCCGCCCCGGGTTCGGCACGCTCGCCGAGGCGATGAGCGGGTTCGCCGCGATGACCGGCGAGCCCGACGGCCCGCCGACCCTCCCGCCGTTCGGGCTCGCCGACGGCGTCGCGTCGCTCGCGACCGCGTTCGCCGTCATGGTCGCGCTGTCGACGCGCGAGCGCACCGGGCACGGGCAGGTCGTCGACACGGCGATCATCGAGCCCATCCTCGCGATGCTCGGGCCGCAGATCACGCGCTGGGACCAGCTCCGCACCGTGCAGCCGCGCACCGGCAACCGGTCCGCGAACAACGCGCCGCGCAACACCTACCGCACGCGCGACGGGCAGTGGGTCGCGGTGTCGACGTCGGCGCAGTCCATCGCCGAGCGCGTCATGCGCCTCGTCGGGCGCCCTGAGATCGTCGACGAGCCGTGGTTCGCGAGCGGCGTCGAGCGCGCGCAGCACGCCGACCTGCTCGACGAGGCCGTCGGCGGCTGGATCGCGCAGCGCACGCGCGACGAGGTCGTGGCCGCGTTCGAGGAGGCGCAGGCCGCCGTCGCGCCGATCTACGACGCCCAGGACATCGTCGACGACCCGCAGCTCCGCGCGCTCGGCACGATCCACGAGATCGAGGACCCCGAGCTCGGGCCGATGCTCATGCAGGGCCCGCTGTTCCGGATGTCCGAGAACGACGGCGTCATCCGCTTCACGGGCCGCCCGCACGGCGCCGACACCGACGCCGTGCTGGGCGAGCTCGGGTTCGCGCCCGAGCGCGTCGCGGAGCTCCGGGCGGAGGGCGCCATATGAGTGCGGGCGCCCGGTCGGGTCCAGGAACCGGGTCCGGGTCGGGAGACCGGCGCGCGTCCCGGGCCGGTGCGCCGCCGTTGACCTTGCTGTACGTGCCCGCGGACCGGCCCGACCGGGTCGCGAAGGCGCTCGCGTCCGCGGCCGACGTCGTGCTCGTCGACCTCGAGGACGCCGTCGCCCCCGCGCGCAAGGACGAGGCGCGGGGGAACGCCGTCGGGCTGCTGGACGAGGCCGCCGCCGCGCGCGGGGTCCAGGTGCGCGTCAACCACCCCGCGACGCCGTGGCACGCCGACGACGTCGCAGCCCTCGCCGGGCTGCCGCCCACCGTCGGGGCGCGCGTGCCGAAGGTCGAGTCCGCCGACGAGGTGCGGGCGCTCGCGGCGGCGCTCCCCGGGCGGGCGCTGCACCTGCTGGTCGAGTCGGCGCTCGGCGTCGAGCGGGCGTTCGAGCTCGCGACGGCGTCGCCGCAGGTCGCGTCGCTCGGGCTCGGCGAGGCCGACCTACGCTCCGACCTGCGGGTCGACGACGAGGCCGGGCTCGCGTGGGCGCGCAGCCGGGTCGTCGTCGCGGCCCGGGCGGCGGGGCTCCCGTCGCCCGCGATGTCCGCGTACACGCACGTGCGCGACCTCGACGGGCTCGCGGCGTCGTGCGCGGCGGGTCGGGCGCTCGGGTTCTGCGGCCGCACCGCGATCCACCCCGGGCAGCTCGACACGATCCGCGACGCGTTCCTGCCGACGCCCGACGAGGTGGACCGCGCGCGCGAGGTGGTGGAGCGCGTGGGCGACGCCGCGGCGTCGGGCACGGGCGTCGTCGCCCTCGCGGACGGCACGTTCCTCGACGTCGCGATGGTCGAGCGCGCGCGCACCGTGCTGGCCCTGGCGGACCGCCGCCCACCCGGATAGCGCCCGGCGCCGAGCACGACCCTGCCCGCGGTCGAACACGACATGAAGGTCGCTTTCAGCCCGATAACGACCCTCATGTCGTGTTCGACCGCGGACGAGGGGTAGGGGGAGGGGGCAGCACATTCACGGATCTCGACGAGGAGAACACGATGGACGCAGCACCACGAGACCCGGCGCAGCGCGGGTCGGCACCACGGCCGGGCCGACGGCTGGGGACGACGGCGGTCGGGACGGCGCTGGCCCTCGCCGTCGGGCTGGGCGGGCTGGGGCTCGCGCTGCCCGCGACGGCGGCGGAGCAGGGCACGGTCGAGGCGGGGCGGGTCGCGGACTCCGCGGCCGGGCCGATCGACTACACGGTCTACCTGCCGCCCGGCTACGACGACGCGGAGCAGGAGTACCCGACGCTCTACCTGCTGCACGGCCGTGGCGACACGCAGGCCGCGTGGCAGCAGGTCACGGGCGACCTCGACGAGCTCATCGGGGCGGGCGAGATCCAACCGATGGTCGTCGTCATGCCCGACGCGCCGTGGAACGACCGCGGCTCCTGGTACACGGACTCGCTCTATACCGGGGACGCGACGGGCGCCGGCGCCGGAACCGCCGTCGAGACGGCGTTCACGCGCGACCTCGTCGCGCACGTCGACGCGACCTACCGCACGGTCGAGGACCGCGAGGCGCGCGCCGTCGGCGGGTACTCCATGGGTGGTGCGGGCGCGCTGCGGTTCACGCTCGCGCACCAGGACACGTTCTCCGCGGGCATCGTGCTGAGCCCCGCGGTGTACGTGCCGCAGCCGCCCGCGGACTCCTCCGCGCGGGACTACGGCGCGTACGGCGTCGACACCGCGCCGTTCGACGCCGACCGGTACACCGAGCTGTCCTACCCGACCGCGCTCGCGACGCTCGACCCGGCGCTCCCGGTGCACCTGTTCGTCGCCGTCGGCGACGACGAGTGGGCCAACCCCGACCCCGCCGAGGCCACGCACGACATCGACTTCGAGTCCGCGCGCCTCTACAACCAGGCGCGCCGCGTCCCGGGCGTGACGGCCGAGCTGCGCGTGCTCGACGGCGGCCACGACTGGGAGGTCTGGCGGCCCGCGTTCCGCGAGGGGGTCGTCGACGTCTCGGCGCGCCTGCGCACCACGCCCGCCGCGCCGTGGGACGCCGAGCTCCTCGGCTCCGCGGGCGACGACCGCGCGGGCGGGGTCGCCGCCCTGCCCGACGGCGGGACCGCCGTCGCGCTGAACCTCGCCGCCGCGTGGGACGGGTACGAGCCCGCGGGCGGGCTCGACTCGGTCGTCGTGCGGCGCGACGCCGACGGCGCGGAGGTCTGGCGGCACGCGGTCGCGACGGCCGCGGACGACCGCGCGTACGGCGTCGTGCCGGGCGCCGACGGCGTGGTGCTCGTCGCCGGGTACACGAAGGGCGACCTCGACGGCGAGCACGCCGGGGCGTCGCGCGACGACGGGTTCGTCGCGGCCGTGACCGCCGACGGCGACCGTGCGTGGACGCTGCAGACCGGCGACCCGGGGGCGGCCGACCGCTTCTACGCGGTCGCGTCCGACGGCGCGGGCGGCGCCTACGTCGCCGGGTACACGAGCGGCGCGGTGGGCGACGCCCCGAGCGCGGGGGACAAGGACGCGCTGGTCGGGCGGGTCTCCGCGGCGGGCGAGCTGCTGTGGTTGCGCCAGGTGGGCGGGCCCGGCGAGGACAAGGCGCTCGCGGTCGCGGCGTCGCCCGACGGCGCAGTGTACGTGGGCGGGGTGTCGGGCGGCGGGATGCCCGGGGCCGAGCACGCGGGCGCGAACGACGGCTGGGTCGCGCGCTACGCCGCGGACGGCGAGCAGGAGTGGCTGCGCGCCGTCGCGACGAGCGAGAACGACCAGGTCAGCGGTCTCGTCGCGCGCTCGGACGGGTCGGTCGTGGCGGTCGGGCACACGCGCGGGACGCTCGGCGAGGCCGGGAACCTCGGGGACAACGACGTCGTGGTGCGGGCGCTCGATCCCGCGGGCGAGGTCCTGTGGACGACGCAGGTCGGCACGTCGACCGACGACCGCGGCGTGACGGGCGTGCTCGGCGCCGACGACGCGGTGCTCGTCGTCGGCACGACGTACGGCGCGCTGGGCACGGCCGTCGGCGGGGTGGATGTCGTGACGCTGCCCGTCGCTGCCGACGGCACGCCTGGCGAGGCGACGCAGTCCGGCACGCGCGAGCGCGACGGTGCGGACGAGTGGGACGACGCGAACCTGTTCGCGGCCTCGGTCCCGGCGTCCTCCGCACCGGGGTCGGGTACGTCGACCGACCCGACCGACCCGACCGACCGGACCGACCCGGCCGACCCGGCCGACCCGGCCGACCCGGCCGGCGCGACCGGCGAGGGAGCCGCGCTGCTCACCGGGCTCACGTACGGCGCGCCCGCGGGCGCGACCAACGCGGGTGCCGGGGACGTGTTCGTCGCGCGCGTGCCGTGGGACGCCGTCGTGCCGGGCGGGGGTACGGGCCCGGCGCTCGACGTCACCGCTCAGGCACGGTGCCTCGCCGGCAAGGCCTACGTCGCGGTGCGCGCGACGAGCACCGCGGACGCACCGGTCGACGTCGAGCTCGCCACGCCGTACGGCTCACGCGTCGTCGCGGACGTCGCGCCGGGGACGAGCGCCTACCAGTCGTTCCCGACCCGGACCGCGACCGTCCCCGCCGGGGAGGCGACCGCGACCGCGGGCGGCCGCACCGCCGTCGTCCCGTACGACGCGCTCACCTGCGCCTGACCGCTGCTGCTGACGACGGCCGGGCGCCACATTCGGCGCACCGGCCGCCGAGCACGACCCTGCGCGCTGCCGAGCACGACGTTGCCGTCGTTATCCGGGCGATAACGACAGCAACGTCGTGCTCGGCGCGGCGGGGAGGGGCGGGCGGGGGCAGGTCTTCAGCAGGTGAGGTGGTCGCCCGTCGTGGTGCCGACGATCTCGACGTAGTGGCGGAAGAGGCGGACGCGGTTGTTCATCTGGCGGGGGTTGCCGCCCTCGCACTCGAGCGGGCCGTTGATGGACCGGATCGTCTCGGCGAAGCCGTGCTCGCCCACGATCGCGTCGTGGCACGTCATCGACGCCGTGCCGGGCCGGGTGTTCCAGTACCAGAGCGCCGTCTGCCACGCGACGGTCGGGTCCTGCTCGACGAGCCACGGGTCGGCCAGGAGGTCGATCCCCAGCGCCTCGCCGGCCGCGCGGTAGTTGAAGTTCCAGGAGAGCTGGAGCGGGCCGCGACCGTAGTACGCGTCCTGCCCGGCCGGGCACCCGTACGGCTGCGACGGGTCGCAGTAGTGCGGGTAGTTCGCGGTGTTCACCTCCACCACGTGGACCAGCCCGTGCGTCTCGTGGCTCACGTTCGCGAGGAACGCCGCCGCCTCGCGCCGGGCGACGCGGTCGCCGCCCGTCGTCGCGAACTCCGGGTACGCGGCCGTCGCGGCGACGAGCCCGGCGTACGTGTAGAACGGGCTCCGCTCGGGGAACATCGCCTCGAACTGCTGCTCGGTCACGACGAACGTCGGCAGGGTGGCGGCGGTCGGCGTCGGGTCGGTCATGGGTCCCCCTCGTCGGGTCGGCGTGGGCGCGGCGTCGCGCCCCGACCCACCCTAGGCGATTCGTGAGGAGACCTGCGTAACCCCGTGCCGGCCGGCGGTTGACCCGGACGCGCGGCGGGTCCAGCCTGGCGGGAGGGGCCGGCGTCGGTCCGGCCCGGTCAGGAGCCGGTCATGGACGACCGCGACGCCGCCCTCCTGCGGGCGCACGAGCACGCCGCGGCGTGGCTCGACTCCCTCACGACGCGGCCGGTCCCGCCGCAGGCGACCGTCGGCGACGTCGTCGCCGCGCTGGGCACCGAGCTGCCGGACGGCCCGACGACGGCTGCGGACGTCGTCGACCTGCTCGCCACCGCGTGCGGTCCCGGCCTCACGGCCATGCCGTCCGGCCGCTTCTACGGCATGGTCATCGGCGGCAGCCACCCCGCGGCGCTCGCGGCCGACTGGCTCACGAGCGCGTGGGACCAGAACTCGGCGCTGCGCACCGTGACGCCCGCGCACACCGCCGTCGAGGACGTGACGAGCGCGTGGCTGCTCGACCTGCTCGGCCTGCCCGCCACGGGGGCGGTCGGGTTCGTCACCGGAGCGACGACCGCGAACTTCACGGCGCTCGCGGCGGCGCGCGGCGAGGTCCTGCGGCGCGCGGGGTGGGACGTGCGTCGCGACGGGCTGACGGGCGCCCCGCGCGTCCGCGTGCTCGTGGGCGCCGAGCGGCACGAGTCGGTCGACCTCGCGCTGTCCTACCTCGGGCTCGGCGCGCCCGAGGTCGTGGCCGCGGACGACCAGGGCCGCATCTCGGTCGCCGCGCTCGACGAGGCGCTGACGGACCAGGTCTCTACCTCGTGGGACCGGGCCTCTACCTCGCAGGACCGGGCCTCTACCTCGGTGGACCAGGGCTCTACCTCGGTGGACCTGGGCTCTACCTCGCGAGACCAGGGCTCTGCCTCGCGGGAGGCGCCGGACGGCCCGACGATCGTCGTGCTGCAGGCGGGGAACGTGCACTCGGGGGCGTTCGACCCGTTCGGCGCGGCCGTCGAGGTGGCGCACCGGCACGGCGCATGGGTGCACGTCGACGGCGCGTTCGGGCTGTTCGCCGCGGCGTCGCCGTCGTACCGCCACCTCGTCGCGGGGTACGAGGGCGCGGACTCCTGGGCGACCGACGCGCACAAGACGCTCAACGTCCCGTACGACTGCGGGCTCGCGATCGTCGCGGACCCCGCGCCGCTGCGCGCGGCGATGGGGATGCACGGCGACTACCTCATCCAGAGCGACACGGGCGACCCGCTCGACAAGGTGCCCGAGCTCTCGCGCCGCGGGCGCGCGTTCCCCGTGTGGGCGGTGCTGCGCGCCCTCGGGCGCTCCGGCGTCGCGGACCTCGTGGACGGCTTCTGCCGCCACGCGACCGCGTTCGCCGCGGGCATGCGGGCGCTCGACGGCGCGGTCGTGCTCAACGACGTCGTCTTCACCCAGGTGTGCGCCGCGTTCGGGGACGACGCGCGCACCCAGGACGTCGTGCGCCGCGTCCTCGACGACGGCACCGCCTGGATGTCCGGGTCACGGTGGCACGACCGCGCGGTGCTGCGCGTGTCGGTGAGCTCGTGGGCGACGACGGACGACGACGTCCGCGTGAGCCTCGACGCCCTGCGCCGTGCGGCGTCGTCGGGCTGAGACCGGGCACCGACGTCGCGGCCCGGTCCGCCTGACCAGCCCGGCCCGCCCGGCCCGGCTCGGCCGGACCGCGGGCGCGGCGCCTACACTCGCTGCCGTGCCGACCGCCGAGGACCTCGCCGCCGCCGTCCGTGCGCGTGCCGAGGGGACGCCCTACCGGATCGTCCATGAGCGCCCGGACGGGTTCGAGCTGAGGTTCGACCGCCCGGACGTGGCGTGGTGGCAGATCTTCTCGCACAGCTACTACGCGACGCTCGTCACGCACGAGGTGCGCGTCCTGTCGGACGGCGTGCGGGTCGAGCTCACCGACGTCGTGCGGCGCACCCACTGGGCGCTCGACGCCGACGGGCGGTTCGTCGAGCCCGAGCGGGGCTGGGTGCGCTCCGTCGCGCGCGGCGACGTCCGCTCGACGTTCACCGCCTCGGTCGTCGACGAGGGGTCGGGGGCGCGGACGCGCGTCCTCTTCGACACGGCGGCCGGGCGCCGGATCGTCACCGAGGCGGCCCAGGGCCTCGGCATGAGCGTCGGCGCCTCGGCCGGGTCCCGCGCCGCGACGATCGTCGGTCTCGTGGCGGCGGGCGTCGGGCTGGCCGTCGCGCTCGGCGCGGTGGTCCTCGCGCTCACCGTCGGCCGGGGCTGACGGCCGAGCCACGAACGTGCGGGCACGACGCGGCCCGGCCGTCCCCGCCGTCGCGGGGGCGCCCGGGCCGAGCGGCGGGCCGGTCAGCGGCGGTCCGCCGCCGTCAGCGGCCCCGGTGCTTGCCGAGGTCGACGCGCACGAGGTGCCCGTCGGGCGGAGTCGTCTCGTCCGCGGGCAGCACGTTCGTCGTCGCGAGCAGGCCCTTGCCGTCCCACTCGAGACCTGCGGGCAGCGGGACCTCGACGACCGTGCTCGGGCCGCGCTTGCCGACCTGCGAGATCTTGCCGCCGAACAGCTCGCTCACGTAGACCGTGCCCCGGTCCGTCACGGCGAGGTTCGTCGCGCCCACGAACCCGGAGCCGAGCTGGTGCACCTTCCCCTTCCACGGGTCCACGGTGTAGACGGCGCCGCGCGCGCCGAGGCTCGCGTCCTCGGGCCCGCCGGGGAGCGTCGTCACGTAGAGCACGCCGCGCGGGCCCACCTCGACGTCCGTGGGGACGGGCTCGAACCAGTAGGTCTCGCCGACGGTGCAGTCGGGCCACCCGACGGCCGCCGCGGCCTCCGCCGTGACCACCGCGGGCTGGGCCGGGAGGACGGCCACGGTGCGGACCTTCCCGCGGTCGCTGATCGACAGGATCGCGTTCGCGCCCGCGTCGGCGACGTACGTGGTGCCGCGCGACGTGGTCGTCGCGTACGGGTGGGAGTCCGCGATCCCCGTGTACAGGCCCGGGATGGGCATCGGGGGGACCTGCGCGACGCAGGCCGGGTCGGTCTCGCGCAGGCCGTACGTCACGCCGGCGTCGGGGTTGTTCGCCTGCTCGAACGCGAACGTGTCCGCGAGGACGCGGGGCGTGCCCGTCGGGTTCCCCCAGCGGTCGGTGCGCAGCGTCGAGACCTCCGACGCGACCGGCCCCTCCTCGCCGAGCTGCGTCTCGGTGAACGTGATGCGGCGGTCGTCGTAGGAGACGCCGCCCACCTCGCCGCCGTCCGGCGACGCGTAGAGCACGCTCGGCGTGCCGTCGCGCCCGACCGCCGTGAGCAGGCCGGGGAAGTTCTGGGTGACGTACGTCGTGCCGCGCGGTCCGACCGCGAGGCTGAGCGGGGTGACGAGCCCGGTCGCGACGTCGGTCACGGTGGGCGGGCGCGGGTCGTGCCTGCCGCCGTGCGCGACGGCGGGGCTCGCGACGAGCACGAGGGCGGCGGTCGCGGCGGCGACGCCTGCGGGCAGGGTGGTGCGCAGTCTTCTCATGGATGCTCCAGGTCCGGCGGTCCCGGGCGCGCGAGGGATCGTGTCAGGGCGGCGTGCTGCCGGGCAGCACGCGCGCACGACGCGCCGGGGACGTGGGTGGGGTGGTCGTCGGGCCGGACGACGTGGCGCGCCCCGGGTGTGCCGCTGGCGTGCCGTGCGACCGACGAGGCGCCGGCCGGGAGTCTGCTGTGCGTCGGCGGTGAGCACAGACCTCCGAGTGTGCACCCGGCGACGGTCCTGGTCCAGGACCGTCGCCCCGGGCGACGGACGCCCGGGGCGACGGGGGCGAACAGGTGGGCCGCTGGGACGAGGAGGGGGGCTCTCGCGTCAGCCGCGGAGCGCCAGGTCCACCCACACGAGCCGGTGGTCGCTGCTCGGGAACGGGAAGACCCCGGTGAGCCGTGACAGCGGGTCGGCCTGGACCGGCCAGAACACCCCGGCGTCGCGCACGCGCAGGTCGCGTGACGGCAGCACGTAGTCCGCGCGCAGGTTGCCCGGCGCGGTGTCCGCGAAGTCGGCGGTGTCGAGCGCGGGGTCGCCGCGGTGGGTGGCGTTCGCGCCGCCCTGGAGCGCGGCCGCCTCGACGGCGCCGTCGGAGCGGGGAGCGGGGTCCTGGACGCGCCGGTGGTCGAGGAGCTGGTCGATCGCCGCGTCGACCGAGTCGCCGTCGAGCGGGTCGGCGTTCTGGTCGCCGAGGACGACGAAGCTCTCGCCCGGGTGCAGCCCGCCGCGGCGGCCGGCGTCGTCGTAGACGTACCGCGACGCCTTGCCGGGCGTCACGTAGTCGGCCCAGAACCGGATCTCGTCGTGGTTGCGCCGCCCGTTGCGGTCCTCGGGACCGTCGAACGTCGGGGGCGTGGGGTGGGACGCGAGCACGTGGACCGTCTCCCGGCCGACGCGCACGGGCACGTCCCAGTGCGACTTGCTCGACAGGCGCACGACCTCGAGCTCCTCCGGCGTGAACCAGTCCGCGGGCGCGGCCGTCGCCGGGTCGTCGGGGAGGAGCGCGCCGGGCATGTCCTTCCACAGGAAGTGCTGGAACGTGCGGACGCCGCGCGTGTCGATCGGGTAGCGCGACAGCACGACCATGCCGTACTGCCCCTCGAACGCGCCGAAGCCGAACGCGTCGTCGCCGCCGCCGACCGTGCCGTCGTCGTTGAGGTCGAACCCGCTGGGCACGCCCGTGTTCGACGGCGCGACGTACGCGTAGCGGTACTCGATCGGCTCCGCGCCGCCCTGGGGGACCTCGAGGTAGTGGTCGCGGAACAGGTCGACCGCGCGCCCGTCGGGCACGTAGTCGAACTCGTTGAGCAGCACGACGTCGGGCCGCGTGCGCTGGAGCACCTCGGCGATCGTCGCGGCCTGCGGGTCGTCGGGCGTCGAGAGGTCGGCCTCGAGCTCGCCCGCCGCGGCGCGGTTCAGGCTCGCGTTGTACGTCGCGACGCGGAGCGTCCCGCGGTCGTGACCGTGGCCGTTCCCGTGCCCGCTCGCGTGGCCGTCGTGCGCGACGGCGGGGCTCGCCGCGGCGCCGACGGCGCCCCCGGTGAGGGCGACGGACAGGGCGAGGGCCAGGGCGACGGGGACGGCGCGGGCGGGTACCCGGGCGGCGCGGGGGGTGGGGGCGGGGTGAGCGGGTCTCGTGGACACGGTGGCTCCTCGTCGTCGGGGACGGTGGTCGTCGAGAGGTTCCTCGTCACCGTACGCACGCCCGCCCCCGCGGGGAAGGGCGGCGAGGTGACCGGCGGGTGAACGCCCCGGTGGCCCTGCCGGTGTGGGCGCGCGGTGGGACCCTGAGGCATGGACACCACGCAGTCCCGGCCGACCCGCACCTACCCGCACGGCGTGCCGTGCTGGGTGGACACCGAGCAGCCCGACGTCGACGCCGCGCTCGCGTTCTACGGCGCCCTCTTCGGGTGGGACTTCGAGGAGAGGCTCCCGCCCGGCACGGGGGAGCGGTACGTCGTCGCCTCGCTCGGCGGGCAGGACGTCGCCGCGGTCGCGTCCGGGACCGGCGAGCCGGGCTGGATCACGTACGTCGCGGTCGACGACGTGGACGCGTCCTCCCGCGGCGTCCCCGACCTGGGCGGGGAGGTCCTCGACGGCCCGACGACGGTCGGGCCGCCCGGGCGCATGGCGTCCGTCCGCGACCCGCAGGGCGCGACGTTCCGGCTCTGGGAGCCCGGGACACGCGTCGGGGCGCAGCGGGTCAACGAGCCGGGCACGTGGAACTTCAGCGTGCTGCACACGCCCGACGTCGCGCGGGCGCTGCACTTCTACGGCCCCCTCCTCGGGTGGGAGGTGGACCCGGGGCTCGGCGCGGGCATGGCCCGCGTCGAGGGCTACGGCGACCACCTCGCCCGGACCGTCTACCCGGAGATCGACGCGAACCAGGAGGGCGCGCCGCCGGGGTTCCGGGACGTCGTGGCCGGCGTGGTCGAGGACGGCGGGCCCGCGCGGCACACGGTGACGTTCGCCGTCGCCGACCGGGACGCCGCCGCCGCGGCCGCCGAGCGCGCGGGCGCGGTCGTGCTCTCGTCGGCCGACACGGAGTGGACGCGCGAGGCCCAGGTGCGCGACCCGCAGGGCGCGGTCCTCACGCTGTCGCAGTTCACCCCGCCCGAGGGCTTCTGACGCACCGACCAGGCGCGGCGTGGTCGCCGCGCCGTCCTGGCCGCGCGCGTGCGGCATCATGACGCCGTGAACGTCGTCACCCGCACCCCGCACGCCCAGGTCGTCGACCGTCTGCGCACCGCGCGCCTCGAGTACGGGCGCGTGGGCCCCACGGACGAGCGCGGCTGGACCTTCGCGGAGGTCGACACGGAGGTCGACGTCGAGACCGGCCGCGACCCCGGCGCGCCCGCGACGGTCGCGCAGGCGCTCGCGCGCGTCGACGAGCTGGTCCCGGCGCCGTGGGTCGTGCAGCTCGACACCGGGTCGGACCTGCTGCCCGAGGGCGTCAGCGCGATCCTCGCGGCCCGACCGGACCCCGTCGCCGCGCCCGTCGCCGTCACCTGGGCGCCCGTGGACGCGTCCGGGACGAGCACCGACCACACCATGCGGCTCGACGACGACCCGGGCCACGTCCTCGCGGCCGTCGACGCGCTCGTCGGGCTGCGGGACGCGGCGACCGCGCCGGACAGCCTGCGGGAGCTCGAGCACCCCGACGACCTGCTGGACGCGTTCACCGCGCTCGCCGACCTCCCCGCGACCGACTCGGCAGCGCCCGACGCCGTCGTCCAGCTCGTGCGCGCCGACGCCGCGTTCGTGCGCGCGGCGGTGCGGCGGGCCGGGACGGCGTCGGTGCGCGCGACCGACGAGCGCACCACAGTCTGGACGCTCGAACGTCCGCCCGCGCCCGTCCCGGGCGAGCCGGACGACGACGTGCGGGAGGCGTTCACGGCGGCGCTCGGCGGGGAGTTCCGCGCGCGCTCGACGATCGAGCGCGGCCTGCGCGCCGGGGAGGCGATGGTGAGCCTGGAGCGCGCGGGGACCGGGGTGTCCTGGACGCTCACCACGCGCGGGCGCCCGTGGGTCTTCGGGAGCTGGAACGACACGTGGACGGACCTGTCGACCTCCGGGACCGAGGGCGCGTACGACACGCTCGTCGAGGTGTTCGGCGAGCCGCGCGACCCGGGCAGACTGCGCGCGCTGCTGGCCGCGTCGACGTGGCCCGGCGACCCCGTCGCCGACCTCACGTACCTCCTGGGCCTGCCGTCCGCGCTCGTCGAGGCCGTCGCGGACCCCGCCCGGTTCCGGCACGGAGCGGAGCGCGTCCAGCCCCTCGGCCCGACGGCGCCCCTCACCCCGCAGGAGAAGGCGGCGCTCGCGGCCCGCGCGCCCCGGCGCGGGGCTGGGAAGACGGCCCGGGACGTGGTCCTGGTCGTGCTGGGCCTCGGGCTGCTCGGGCTCGGGGCGACGATCCTCGCCACCGACGGCGCCGTCGTCGGGTCGGACGGCCCGCCCGACTGGTCCGTCGTCGTCTGGGTCGCGGGCGGTGTGCTCGCGCTCGCCGGCTGGGCCGGGCTGGGGTCGGCCCGCTCGGACCGGCGCCGCTTCCTGTCCGACGCGTGAGCGGGCCCGTCCCCGGCCGTCGTGCCGACCGGGGACGGACCCGCTGCCCGCGGTGTCCCGCGCGTCAGCGGCCGTCGAGGTGCGCGATCTCCTCGAGCAGGCGCTCGCGCGTGGCCGCGTCGTCGACGAACTTCTCGACCGTCCGCCGCACCGACTCCCAGCGCCCCGCCTCGACCGCGGTGATCGCGCCCACGAGCTGGCCGGGCGGGAGGTCGAGCACCGCGACACGGGCACGCAGGCCCTCGGGCGAGACCGTGACGACGACCGTGCGCTCCGCCGTCGCCTCGCCGCCCGCGCCCCGGGCAGTGGCGGAGACGGTGTGCTCGCCGAGCGCGAGGTCCGCGGCGGCGACGGCCGCGCCGTTGGCGACCGGCTCGCCGTCGAGCGAGACGACGAGCTCGTCTGCGTCCGTGGCGCTCGCGGCGACGACGAGCGTCCCGCCGCGCTCGACCTCGGCGCCCTCGGCCGGGCTCACGAGCTCGACCGTCGGCGCGGCGGGTGCCGGTGCCTCCTGCTCGCGCGCCTGCTTCCAGCCGATGAACGCGCCCGCACGGTCGGTGATGACGCCGTCGACCCCGATCTCGGTGAGCCGGGCCCAGTCGGCCGCCGAGTTCACGGTGTACGGCATCACGGCGATGCCGGCCTCGTTGAGGTCCGCGACGACGCTCGGGCGCGCGAGCAGCGCGCTCGCCGACGGGTTGTACATGACCGCCCCGAGGTCCTGCGCCACGGCGACGGGGTCGGCGTCGAGCGAGCCGCGCAGCAGCCCGCGCGGGATCTGCGGCGCGTGCTCGCGCGCGGACCGCAGCGCGGCGACGTCGAACGACTGCAGGACCACGCGGTCCTCGAGCCCGGCCTCGACGACCATGTCCACGACCCGCTCGACCTCGGCGGACGTCTCCGGCCCCTTGATCTCCAGCAGGAGGGTCGACGAGCCGGTCTCCAGGAGGTCGAGCACCTGCGCGAACGTCGGCAGGTGCTGACCGGCGAACGCGGGGGAGAACCACGACCCGGCGTCGAGCGCGCTGACCTGCGCCCCGGGCAGCACGGCGACGTCGCCCGAGCCCTCGGTCGTGCGGTCCACGGTCTGGTCGTGGAGCACCACGGGCAGGCCGTCCGCGGTGGTGTGCACGTCGATCTCGACGTACTCGGCGCCGCTGCGCATGCCCGCTGCCACCGCGGCGAGCGTGTTCTCCGGCGCGACCGACGAGTACCCGCGGTGCGCGACCGTGACGGGGAGCTCCCCGTCGCCGCCGACGTAGGACGCGGGCTCGATCTCGGTGACGGTGACGTCGTCGACGCTCACGGTCGCGCCCGCGGTCACGAAGCCGAGCGCGCCGTCGCGGGACCGGTCGATCCGCCCCTCCAGCAGGGTCTTCCCGTCGAGCGCGTAGGTGACCGAGGTGCCTTGCACCTCGACGGAGAGGTGCACGTCGCGACCCGTTGCCGCGTCCGCCGGGGCGGACGCCGTGTACGGGACGTTCCACGCGTCCGCGGCCGTCCGCTGCGCGATCTCGACGCCGTTGTGCGCGGTCGTCGTGCTGCGCAGGACCGCCTGCCACCACGGGACCGCGCCGTCGGGCGCGACGTCGAGGATCGCGCCCGCCCAGCGCGACGCGTTGTCCACGCTCTCGAAGCGCAGCGTCGCGTCGAGGCGGTAGTTCTCCGCCGACCGTCCGAAGACGATGCGCGCGGGCGACGACCCGTCGGGCGCGTCGCCGACGAGCCGGCCGTCCCGCACCTGCCAGTCGCCCAGCACGGGTGTCCAGCCCTTCGGGAGGGTGTCGCCGTCGAACGACTCGGTGAGCAGCACGTCGCCCGGCTCGGCGGCGGCCGGGGCGGCGAACGGGACGGTCGCGGTCGTGGCCGCCGCGGCGACGAGCGTGCTCGCGAGCAGGGTTCCTGCCAGCGCGGCGGCGGTACCGCGCACGGCGCGGCGTCGGGTGGTCGTCATCGGTTCCTCCGAACGTCGGGACGGTTGCCCCGGCGACGCTAGGAATGCCGCGTGACGGTCCGGTGGACTCCGGGCGACGCCGGAGGGACGGGCAGGTGTCGGGTGCCCGTGGGGGCCGCCGCGAGGGTCACGCGGGCGGCGGCGTGCCCGTCAGCAGGCGCGCGACGTCGTGCCCGGCCTCGAGGAGCGCGACGGTCCGGCGCGCGATCGTGTCGAGACGGCCGTCCAGCGCGGCGAGCGGGTCGGCCACGTCGACCGGGCCGGTCGTCCGCCGCAGCGCGTCGATCGCGCGGCGGACGTCCGGGACCCGGTACCCGGCCGCCCGCAGAGCCGCGACGACGCGGGCCTCACGGACCGCGGCGGGCGGGTAGCGGCGGGCCGAGACCGACCCCGCGCGCGACGCGACGCGGTCCGGCGCGAGGAGCCCCTCGCGCTCCCAGAACCGGAGCGTCGACGCGTGCACCCCGAGCGCGGCCGCGAGCTGCGTGATCGTGAGGACGGACGCGTGGGCGTCGCCCGGTCCCGCGGTCGGGTCGCCGCCGGCCGGGGCGTCGTGCTCCGCCCGGATGGCGAGGAGCGCGTGCCGGGCGGCGAGCGCCTCGTCGCGCTCCCTCGCGAGGGTCACGTGCAGCGCGCCGACGAGCGCCGTCGCCTCGTCCCGGGGCAGCGCGCGCACGGTGCGCAGCACCTGCCGCGCCTCGACCGGCCCGACGGCGGCCGCGAGACCGCGGTACGCGCGCAGGGCCAGGACGTGCTCGTCGCCGAAGGTGCGGTAGCCGTTCGCGGACCGGCCCGCGGGCGGCAGGACGCCGAGCGCCTCCAGGTCCCGCACCTGCTGGACGGACCACCCGGTCGCGCGCGCGACGTCGGACGTCCGCAGCGGGGCACCACCCACCCCGCCGGACGGATCGCTCCGCGACTCCTCCGTCACAACCCTCCACATGGACTTCAAGCCCACACTCGAACCATGAGTATGGAGCAGATCCTCGACACGGTCCGGTCCCTCGACGGCGTCCTCGTGCTCTCGCCCGGCCCCGGCAGCGAGTTCCCCGAGCTGGCGTGGGGCGACCACTTCTTCTACCACGCCCCCGACGGCGTGATCCCGCACGGGCAGCCGTACGGCACGGTCGTGACGAAGGACTACCCCGACGACACCACGTCGCGCCTCGACGAGGAGGGCCGGTGGAGGGTCAACGTGCACGTGGGCCGCGACCGGTTCCGCGAGCTCGTGGGCGACGACCCGCGCGACGGCGAGCCGACGGAGACGAGGGCGACCGACGTCGTCGTGCCGCACCCCGTCTACGGCGCGCTCGGCTGGGTGTGCGTCGTCAACCCGGGCGAGCGCACGACCGCGCTCGTCCTCGACCTGCTGCGCGCCGCCCACGACGACGCCCGCGCCCGCGCCGCCCGCCGCACCGCGCGGTAGCGACGAGCGTCGGTCGACCACGAGGTCGCACCGTGCCGACCACGGGGTTGCTGTCGTTCTCGACCGGATATCGACAGCAACCCCGTGCTCGGCGGGAATGGCTCAGACGGGGACGGCGGCGCCCGACGGCGCGGGGCGTGCGGCGACGCGGCCGTGCCCGGCGACGTCGACGCCGACCGCGAGGACGCGCGGGACGCCGTCGGTCACCTCGACGGTGGACACCGACGCGTTGGGCAGCGCCGCGAGGCCGGACGGGTCGAGCGTCGCGAGCCACGCGCCGAGCGTGAGACCGTGCCCGACGACGAGCACGTGCCGGTCGAGCACCGCACCGGGGCGGGACGCGTCGTCGTGCGCGGCGACGACCCGTGCGAAGACGTCGCGCACCCGGGTCATGAAGTCCCTGCCGGGCTCGCCGCCGCCGACGCCGGGGTGCGTGCCGGCGAGCATGCGCGGCACGAGCTCGGCCCACGGCTCGACCGCGTCGAGGTGGGACTCCGGGCGCCGCTCGTACGAGCCGAACGACAGCTCGCGCAGGTCGTGGTCGACGGTCAGCGGGAGGTCGGGGTGGTGGCGCAGGATCTCCATCGCCGTGAGGACCGCGCGGCCCTGCGGCGAGGAGTACGCGGCCGCGAAGTCGTGCCGCGCGAGGTGCTGCGCGGTGACGCGCACGCCTGCGCGCCCCGTGCGGGTCAGGGGGGAGTCGCACGACCCCTGCAGGTGGCGCCGTGCGTTGAGGTAGGTCTGCCCGTGTCGTACGAGCGTGATCGTCAGGGTCATCGTCGCTGTGCCCCTCTCCGGTCGTCCCGGTCTGCTGGTCACGGCCGACGCTAGGTGGTCCCGGTGTCGTGACGACGACGTCCCGGTGACGAACGCGTGGCCGACGCCGGAACGCCGCGGGCCGGACGCGCCGCGGCACGGTGGCGCAGCGGCGCACCGGCACCGCCGCACGGCGGCCTTGAGGACCGGCGGCTGGGCGGACTGGGCGAGCCTCGCGACCCGGCGACCGTCACACGGACGCGGGGACCTCGTCGCGCTCGGGGCGCGCCGCCCGCTCGCGATCCGAGCCGTCGGAGCCGTCCGAGCCGTCCGAGCCGTCCGAGTCGGTCGAGCCGTCGGAGCGGTCGGCCGCGTCCGCGGGCTCCGTCGACGACCCGCCCGCGCCCGGTGCGGCGCCGTGCTCCTCCGAGTGGGCCGCGGGCGTCGCGGCGGGTGCGGGCCACGGCTCCTCGGCGTCCCCGGCGGCGTCCGGCACCGCGCCGGCCGCCCGGTGGACGACGACCGCGAGCGGCGCGACGAGCACCCCGCACACCAGGCCCCACGCCAGGCCCGCCTGCAGGACGGGGAGGACGCGCCCGGCGTCGGGCAGGACGCCGCCGGAGGTGACGGTCGAGACGACGACGGGCACCGCTGCGGCGAGCGCCGCGCCCGCGACGCACGCGAACCAGGCGGAGAGCAGGAGCGCCCAGCGGCCCTCCGCCGGGGGCAGGCGGCGCGCGGCGAGCGCGGTGAGCAGGCCCACGGCCAGCCCGACCCCGAGCGGCAGCACGAGGTGCACCGGGTCGGCGAGGAGCGCGTCCCGGTCGACGGCGAGCCGTGCGGAGGGCAGCAGCACGACGTCCCGGGCGACGCCCCACGGGGACTGCGGGTCGGACGCCCCGGGGAGCAGGGTCCGCCCGACGCCGGCGGCCGCCCAGAGCACGCCCGTCGCCGTGCCTGCCGCGAGGGCGGCGGGCCAGGCGCGCACCGTCGCGGGGGCGCGGGTGTGCCGCGTGCCCGCCGGGTCGTCGCGGCGGTCGGTCAGCGCGCGCGTCACGACGACCGCGAGCCCGACGAGCAGGCCGTTCACGAGGCCCCACCACCCGCCGAGCGCGGTGGCGACGAGCTCCGTGATCGTGTCGGCGCGCCACGGCAGCGTCACCCCGGCGAACCACGCGGCCGTCGCGGCGAGCGCCGACGCGGCGACGACGGTGAACCAGACGCCGAGGAACGTCGCCCAGCGGCCGGTGCCCGACGGCAGGCGCCGCAGCACGAGCTGCGTGCCGGCGGCGACGATCGCCCCCGCGAGCGCCGCCGTGAGCAGCGTGCTCCCGGACACGGGTGCACCGCCCGCGACGGACGCGGTCGGGTGGGGGAGCAGCGCGCGGACGACGGCGCCGGGGACGGGGAGCGACGCCCCGGACAGCCAGTCCCCGAGGCGGCCCGTGACCACCCAGAGGACGGCGGTGAGCGTTCCGGCGACGACGACGGCGGGGACGGTCCTCGATGACGGCATCCTGCGAGGGTAGTGGCACCGTGCCGCCGGCCGCACCGACCGGTTCGTCCCGGCTGTCATCCTGGGCAGCCTGCCGGACATCCCCTTGCGGAGCGCCGCGCGGGGCGGCGTCGAGGACGACGACAGGAGCGAGGGCGGATGTCCCCACCCCCCGAGGCGGAGGCGCGCGAGCGCCTCGACCGCCTCTACCGCGACCATGCGCGGTCCGTGTACCGGTGCGCGGCGACGCGGCTGTCCCCGCAGGACGCGGAGGACGTCGTGTGCGAGGTCTTCGTGGTGGCCTGGCGCCGGATCACGGAGGTGCCGCCGTACGAGCTCGGGTGGCTCCTGCGGGTCACGCGCAACGTCATGGCGAACCACCTGCGCGCGGGCTCGCGCCGGGCCGCGCTCGCCCGCCGCGTCACCGGTGTCCTCCCGGCGAGCGTCCCGGACCATGCGGGCGACGTCGTCGGGCAGGACGCCGCCGAGCGGCTGCTCGCGCAGCTGCCCGTGCGCGACCAGGAGGTCCTCCGGCTCCTCGTGCTCGAGGACCTGTCCGTCCCCGAGCTCGCCGAGGCTCTCGGGTGCCGGCCCAACACCGCGTCCGTGCGGGTGCGGCGCGCCAAGGAGCGCCTCGCGCGCCTCTACGCCGAGCTCGACCGGTCCGCGGCCACGCCGAGCCGGTCACCGAGCCGGACCCCGAGCCGGTCCGTGCCGCGACCGTCACCGGCCGCGCCGTCGTACGCCACCGCGACGGCGGCCACGGCCGGCACCACCGTCGACTCACCCCGAGAAGGGACGACCCCGTGAACGACCCGATCCACCGCCTGCGCACCGAGAGCGCCCGCCCCGACGCGGACGTCCCGTTCGACGCCGTCCTCGCCGCCGTCCACGCCCGCACCGCGGGCGAGCGCCCCGGGGCGCTGAGCCGGAGGCGCCGGACCGTCCGTGTCGCGGCGGTCGGTGCCGTGGGTGCCGGCGCCGTCCTCGCGGGCGCGCTCGCCCTGCCCGGCCTCACCCCGGGGTCCGGGCCCGACGCCGAGCCCGTGGCCGCGCCGTCGCCGACCGCGGAGGTGCGGGACGGCGTCGTCGGGGAGGACCCGGGCACCGACGGCACCGTGGTGGCCGCCGTCGCGTACGTCGAGAGGGCGCGCACCGCCGTCCAGGACGTCGACCTCTCGACCCTCGTGCTGGAGGTCGGGTCGACGTTCGGCGTCCAGCACCCCGGGGAGAGCGAGCTCGACACGTCCGCGGACCGGACCTTCACGGCCGGCGACGGGAGCGCGACCCGCTGGGTCTCCGAGCAGGACTCCGCGGCGTCGGTCGCCGCCCCCATGGTGGGCGTCGAGGAGGTCAAGCACGCCGACCCGGCCGGGCCGGAGGGGCAGATGACGTACTGGTGGGTGAGCCCCGCGGCCGGTGTCTACACGCGGTTCACGCTGCCGGTCGAGAACTGGGACGACATCCAGGAGGGCACCATCCGGGAGCAGCTCACCGCGCAGATGACGGACCTGGCTGCGCAGATGGACGCGATCCAGGCGCTCGCCGACCAGCCGGGCGTCGTCACGAGCGGCCCCGAGGCGCGGACGGTCGGTGGGCGCGCGGCGACGTGCTTCGAGCTCTCCGGTCCCGGGTCGGCGGCTCCCGCGGGCGAGGCGTCGATGTGGGTCGACGGCGCGCCGGGCACCGTCGACTGGACGCGGGCCGCGTGCTTCGACGACGAGACGCACCTGCCGCTGTCCGACGAGCGGACCGAGCACTACCTCCTCGACGGCGCCACGGAGCCGAGCCTGTCGGTCACGACGTCGGACTACACCTGGCACCCGCGGGACGACGCGTCGCTCGCCCTCCTCGAGCCGTCGGTCGCGGGCCTGCGCGAGGTCTCGCAGGACGAGTTCGCGCGCCTGACGAGCTGAGCAGCGACGGCTGAGGAGTCGGCGGCGGCGACGGCCCGAGCGGTCGGGCGCCGCCGCCGATGAGTTCTCGGTGCGGCGGTCGTCAGAAGGCACGGGAGCCCCGGTGCACGGCCGCGGGCGCGACGACACGGAGGACGCCATGAGCGAGCGCACGACCTACACCCTGGACGTGCCCGGAGCCGTCGTCGCCTACGACGTCTGGACGCCGGACGTCGCGGGCGACCGGCGCCCGGTCGTCGTCATGGGGTCGCCCATGGCGGCGTCCGGGTTCGAGCAGCTCGCCGGGCTCCTCGACGACCGGGTGGTCGTCACGTACGACCCGCGCGGCACCGAGCGCAGCACGCTCGCGTCCGACGGGGAGGTCCCGGTCGAGGCGCACGCCGACGACCTGCACGCGGTGGTGACGGCGGCCGGCCTGGGCACGGTGGACGTCTTCGGGTCGAGCGGGGGCGGCGTGGTCGGGCTGTCGTGGGTCGAGCGGTACCCGGGGGACGTGCGGACGTTCGTGTCGCACGAGCCGCCGATCACGCCGCTCCTCGAGGACGCCGCGCTCGCGACCACGGTCCAGGCGGACATCGTCGCGACGTACGGCCGGGACGGCTTCGGTCCCGCGATGGCGAAGTTCGTCGCGCTCGTCAGCCACGTGGGCCCGCTGCCGGCCGACTACCTCGGCCGGCCGGCGCCGGACCCGGCGATGTTCGGCTTCCCCACGGCCGACGACGGGTCGCGGGACGACCTGCTCCTCGGCAGGAACCTCGCGACGATGCCCGCCTGGGCACCGGACGGCGCGGTGCTGCGGGCGTCGGGGACGCGGGTCGTGCCGGCGGTCAGCGCGCAGGGCGAGGGCACGCTCGCCTGGCGGGGCGGCGCGGCGCTCGCGGAGCTGCTGGGCGTCGAGGCGGTGACCTTCCCCGGCGACCACGGCGGTTTCATGGTCAGCGAGTGGTCGCCGCACAACGACCCGGCGGCGTTCGCCGCTGCCCTGCGCGAGGTGCTCGACGCCTGACCCGCGCGCGTCGCGCGCCCCGAACGACCCCCGAGCACGGGGTGGTCGACCGCCTCCCCGAGGCGCGGTCGGCTGCCCCGTGCTCGGTATGTCTCCGGCCGGTGTCACCGAGAAGTGTCGACTGACTCGGGACTTTTGCTTGTTGTCGACACAACTTTCGACCAACTGTTGACATCCACCCCTGACTGCGGTGTCATAAACCTCGTTGCCCCTGGAACCGACCAGGGGACCGGACGTCGGGCAGGGGAGCGCGGCGTCCGGACCGACAGCCGACGGCGCGCACCGACGCGTGCCCCGGCGGGACCACGGCGGTCCCGGACCTCGCCCCACGGTCGGTCTCCCACCGGCTGCGAGACGAGCCCCGCACGACCGAGCACCTCACTCGACCCTCTGCGACGCGGGACACCCCCGCACGACCCAGTCCTGCCCACAGTGCACCCCCCCACAGCACCACCCGGGGAGACTCCGCGCGCCCACGTGGCGCCGGTCAGCGTGACGGCGAGCGCCGGCACGCCGGTCCGGCGCGCCCGCGAGCCGCCCGGACGACCCCGTACGCCCGGAAGGAGTCCCCATGCCCGACCAGACGACCGAGACCGAGACGCCCGCCAGGCCGCTCTCGCGACGGGCGCTTCTCGCGGGGGCAGGCGTCGTCGCCGCGAGCCCCGCGGCCGCTCTGCTGCTGGGCGCCGGCGGCAGCGTCGCCGCGGCACCCCCCGCCGCCGCCGCGACGACGACCGGCGCGGCCACCGGTGCGGTGGCCACCGCCGTGGGCGACGTCCGCAAGATCACCATGTACGCCGAGCGGATCTCCGACACGCTCGTCGGCTACGGCCTCGAGCGCGGCAAGGCCACGGTCCCCGGCCCGATCCTCGAGATGTGGGAGGGCGAGACCCTCGAGATCACGCTCGTCAACACGACGGACAAGCGCCTGTCGATCCACCCGCACGGCGTGAACTACGACGTCAACAGCGACGGCAGCGCCTTCAACAACTCCTTCAACGAGCCGGGCGAGACGCGGACGTACACCTGGTCGACCGTCAAGATGGCGCGCGACCGCGGTATCTGGATGCCGGGCAGCGCGGGCTACTGGCACTACCACGACCACGCGTGGGGCGACCACGGCACGCAGGGGATCGCCGCCGGGCTCTACGGTGCGCTCGTCGTGCGCCGCATCGGGGACGTCCTGCCGCAGAAGCAGTTCACGATGGTCTTCAACGACATGACCATCAACAACAAGGTCGCCCCGGACACGCCGATGTACGAGGCCAAGCTCGGCGAGCGCGTCGAGTTCATCTGCATCGGCCACGGGAACCAGCTCCACACCTTCCACCTGCACGCGCACCGCTGGGCGAACAACCGCACCGGCCTGCTCGCGGACCAGTACGACACGAGCCAGGTCGTGGACAACCGGGACCTCAACCCGGGCGACGCGTTCGGGTTCCAGGTCGTCGCCGGTCTGGGCGTCGGCCCGGGGGCGTGGATGTACCACTGCCACGTCCAGTTCCACTCCGACGGCGGGATGGCCGGCATCTTCCTCGTGCGCAACGCCGACGGCTCCATGCCGCCGGGGGCGCAGGAATCCATCGACCGGTTCCAGGGTCACGGCAGCCACACCATGTCCGCGCCGTCGGGCGGGACCGCCACGACCGACGGCGCGGCGGCCACCACCGGTGGTGCCGCGGCCGGAGGGACCGGGCCGGCCGTCGTCGACCTCACGGGGCACGCCGGCCACTGAGCCGTCGGCTGATCCAGCACCGACGGGTCGCGGGCTCGCCCCGCACCAGCACCACCCGCCAGCACGACCCGCTCCCGGCCCGGCCGGGAGCGCCGCACCGATGACGAAGGAGTTGGAGAGTGCTGTCCAGACGATCGACATCCCCCACGAGGGGACGCTCCCGACCAGGAGCACTATTGGCCATGACCGTGGGCCTCACGAGCGTCGCGCTCGTCGCGAGCGCCGCCGTGATCCCGGCGTCCGCCCAGCCCGTCGCGACGGCGCCGAGCAGCGCCGTCGCCTCGAGCGGCGCGCTCGCCACGGCTCCGGTCGCCACCGCCGCGGCCACGACGGCCGTGCGCGTCCTCGTGTTCCACGGCGCGCCCGACGAGCAGACCGACCCGGTCGTCGCCGCGACCGCGGCGCTGACCGAGCTGGGTGCCGCGAACGGGTTCGACGTCGAGGCGACGTCCGACCCCGCGATGCTCAGCGAGGCGACGCTCGGCGAGTACCGCGGCGTCGTCATGCTCTCCTCGGAGGGCATCGAGCTGAGCGGCGAGCAGGAGGCCGCGCTCCAGGCGTACATCAACAAGGGCGGTGGCTTCCTCGGCGTGCGCGACGCCGCGCGCGCCCAGTCCGCGTCGAAGTGGTTCGAGGGCCTCGTCGGCGCCCGGATCCAGGGCGCGACGATGACGTCGGAGAAGGTCGCCGAGGCGACCGGCACCGGCCGCAGCCCGGCCGCCGAGACGCCGGCCAAGGCCGTCGACGGCGACCCCAACACCAAGTGGCTGACGTTCGCCCGCACGGGCCAGCTCACGCTGCGCATGGAGCAGCCCGTCGCGCTCGTGAAGTACGGCATCACGTCGGCGAACGACTCCGCGGGCCGCGACCCGAAGAACTGGAAGGTCCAGGGCTCGACCGACGGGCAGACGTGGGTCGACCTCGACACGCGCACCGACGAGGACTTCCCGCAGCGCTTCCAGCCGCGCACGTTCGACGTCGGGAACGAGACCGAGTACGGCTGGTACCGCCTGGACGTCACCGCGAACTCGGGCGACGCCGAGGTCCAGCTCGCCGAGTTCTCGATCTTCGGCCCCGACTCCGTCGAGCAGCCCGACCCGGAGATCCCGCTCGAGGAGCGCACGGTCGACCTGGTCGACCGCCAGCACCCCGCGACGGCGGACCTCCCGCTCACGTGGGACCGCGAGGACCGGTGGCTCGACTGGGCCGACGACCCGACCGGTGACGTGCACACGGTCGCGACGCTCGAGCCCGGCCCCGAGGCCGGCCCGACGACGAACCCGTTCCAGCCCCTCTCCTGGTGCCGTGACTACGACGGCGGCCGGTCGTTCTTCACCGGCATGGGCGGCACGCCGGAGAGCTGGCAGGACGCGACGTTCCGCGAGCACCTGCTCGGCGCGCTGCAGTGGACGACGGGCGTCGTGCGCGGCGACTGCCAGGCCACGATCGCGTCGAACTACAAGGCCGAGCGCCTGTCGAAGGTGAACACGGCGGGCACGCTCGACCAGAACGGCGAGCAGCACGGCCTGACGATCGCGCCCGACGGCACGGTCTTCTACATCGGCCGCGGCGCCTGCGCGACCGGCCCGATCGTCCCGTGGAGCGACCCGAACGTGGGCCTCGGCTGCGGCACGATCCACCAGTGGGACCCGGAGACGGGCGAGGCGAAGCTGCTCACGACGCTCGACGTCATGGGCAACCGCGGCAGCGGCGACGAGCTCGTGAAGAACGAGGAGGGCCTGCTCGGCATCGTGCCCGACCCCGACTTCGCGACGAACCACTGGCTGTACGTGTACTGGATGCCGCACGAGAACATCGACCGTGAGCGTCGCGTCGGCTACCGCACGGTCTCGCGGTTCACCTACGACCCGGCGACCCCGACGATCGACCAGAGCACGCGGGTCGACCTGCTCGAGTGGGAGACGCAGATCCACAGCTGCTGCCACGCGGGCGGCGGCATGGCGTTCGACAGCAAGGGCAACCTCTACGTCGGCTCGGGCGACAACAACTCGTCCGGCGGCTCGAGCGGGTACTCCGGCAACAACTGGACGCAGGAGTACGCGGGCCTGAGCTTCCAGGACGCGCGCCGCACGGCGGGCAACACGAACGACCTCAACGGCAAGATCCTGCGGATCCACCCCGAGGACGACGGCACGTACACGATCCCCGAGGACAACCTGTTCCCGGTGGGCGAGTACCCCGCGGACAAGACGCGTCCGGAGATCTACGTCATGGGCGTGCGCAACATCTCGCGCCTGCAGATCGACCCCGACACGGACTGGCTGACCGCGGCCTGGGTCGGCCCGGACGCGACCCTCCCGAACCCGGACCTCGGCCCGGCCAAGTACGAGACCGCGACGATCATCACGTCCGCGGGCAACCAGGGCTGGCCGTACTGCATGGGCAACGGGCAGCCGTACCGTGACCGGAGCAACGAGGACGCGAGCGTCCTCACCGACTGGTACGACTGCGACAACCTGAAGAACACGTCGCCGCGCAACACGGGCCTCGTGGACCTCCCGCCGGTGCGCGACAACATGATCTGGTACTCGCCCTCGGGCGGCGGGCCGGTGTTCCCGGACCGCGGCAACGGCATCCCGTCGTACGTCGACAGCGAGGCCACCTACACCATCCCGTGGCTGCGGGGTGGCGGCCAGGCCGTCATGTCCGGCCCGACCTACCGCCAGTCGCAGGTCGACCCCGACTCGGACGTCGCGTGGCCGTCGTACTGGGAGGGCAAGTGGTTCATCGGCGACCAGTCGAACTCGAACAACCGCGTCGCGGTGACGGTCGACCCGGAGAACCTGGACGCCCCCGTGTTCATGGAGGACCTGCGCCAGATCATCCCGGGCGGTCGTGGTGACGGGCTGCTGCAGAGCTGGATGGACGCGAAGTTCGGTCCGGACGGCGCGCTGTACCTGGTCGACTACGCGGGGGGCTTCTTCAGCCTCGACCCGAACCAGAAGCTCATGCGGATCACGTACCAGGGCGGGGCTCCGACCCCGGCTCCGGCGGCGTCCGCGACGAGCATCCAGGGCGACCCGCTGACGGTGCAGTTCACCGGTGCGCGTTCCGGTGGCGTCTCCTACCTCTGGGAGTTCGGCGACGGCTCGACCTCGCGTCAGGCCAACCCGAAGCACAAGTACCCGCGCGTCAAGAACTACGAGGCCAAGCTCACCGTCACGTACGCGGACGGGACGACGGCCACCGTCACGACCGACGGCTCGCCGTCGTGCACCCTGCCCGACGACCGCGAGACCGTGTTCTTCGGCGAGGTCGACTCCACGGTCGAGAACCGCGACCTGGGCGCCTGCAACATCGCCGACCTGTTCCAGGACGAGAAGGAGTGGCGCTCCCACGCCCGGTTCCTGGCGCACGTCGAGTCGGTGGCGAAGAGCCTGTACGACGACAGCCGCATCAGCGACCGCGAGCGTGCTCGCCTCGTCGACGCGGCGGCCCGGTCGCAGATCGGCGCGTACCCCGGCGGGTACCGCACGATCTTCGACGGCACCGAGGCGTCGCTGTACGACTGGTTCCAGGCTCCGGGCGGCAAGTTCACGCTCGAGCCGGGCGGCTCGCTCAAGTCGAGCGGCGGCCTGGGGATGCTCTGGTACGCGGGCGAGGAGCTCGGGGACTTCTCCGTGAAGCTCCTGTACCGCGACGTCTCGGCGGGTGACCACTACGCCAACACCGGCGTGTTCACCCGGTTCCCGAACCCGAACGACCCGGGTGACGCGCAGTGCGCGAACAACCAGTCACCCGCGTGGGTCGCGATCTACTGCGGCCACGAGATCCAGATCTACGACGGACCCACGGGCGAGCCGCAGAAGACGGGCTCGGTCTACAACTTCGACCCGGTCGGCCTGAACACCGGCGGGGAGAAGCCCAAGGGCGAGTGGAACGAGTACGAGATCCGGGTCGTGGGCCAGCACTACACGATCATCCGCAACGGCGTCGTGATCAACGAGTTCGAGAACGCGCCGGGGATCCAGTCGTCCCGTGCGGGCGACCCGCCCACGGACCTGCGCCAGTTCGACAGCGGGTTCATCGGGCTGCAGAACCACGGGAACTCGGACCTCATCGAGTTCCGTGACGTCCGGGTGGCGGACCTGTAGCACCGCCCGGCGGGGACGGCCCAGCCGGCCGTCCCCGCCGACCCGGGGCCGCCGTCGTCCCGCACGACGGCGGCCCCGGGGCAGGCCGCACGGCCCGCCCGACCCGCGCCCGACCAGCCCGAACCCAGCCTGACAGAACCCCAGACACCCCCGGAGGAGTGCACCCTCATGGAACGACGTACCAGTCCCGGCGGCTCCCGCCGCCGCGGCCCGCGGCGGCTCCTCGCCGCCACGGTCGCCGGACTCACCGCGACGACGGTCCTCACCGTCGCCCCGGCCTCGGCGACCCCCACCGCACCGGCGACGGCGTCGTCCGCCGTCGTGTCCGCCGCCGACGCCACCGTCGCCGCCGAGCAGGTCCTCACCTGGACCGCGGACAACAGCGTGACCGACTACAAGACCTTCCCGGCCACGGCCGAGGCCGGCCCTGCGACTCTCGTCTTCGAGAACAGCATGGCGACCGGCAGCACGTTCGGCATGAGCCACACGCTCACGTTCGACACGGGGACGGCCGGCTACAACCACGACGTCGACGTCAACATCCTCGCGAGCCCGTTCGACGCCAACGGCGGGCGCCACGAGGTCCAGGTGAACCTCACGCCGGGCACGTACCGCTACTTCTGCGCCATCCCCGGGCACGGGGAGATGTGGGGCGAGCTCGTCGTCACCGACGGCGGCGGGGGCGACGACACGACGGCCCCGTCCGTGACCGCCCAGGTCACCGGCGAGCAGGACGGCGACGGCGCCTACGTGGGCGGCGCGACCGTCACCCTCGCCGCGACCGACGACGACTCGGGCGTGGCCGGGGTCGAGTACGACCTCGACGGCGCGGGCTGGCAGGCGTACACCGAGCCGTTCCTCGTCGACGCCGTCGGCGCGCACACCCTGCAGTTCCGCGCGACCGACACGGCGGGCAACACGTCCGAGGCCCAGACCGCGGAGTTCACCGTCGTCGAGGGCGACGTCGAGGAGGACACGACCGCGCCGACCGTCGAGCCCATGGTCATGGGCCAGCAGGACGAGAACGGCGCGTACATCGGCACGGCCGCGTTCATGCTCCACGCCTCGGACGAGGGGTCGGGCGTCGCGTCGGTCGAGTACCAGGTCGACGGCGGCGCGTGGCTGCCCTACACGACGACGGTGCCCTTCACCGACCTCGGTGAGCACACCGTCTCCTTCCGCGCGACCGACGTCGCCGGCAACGTGTCCGAGGTCGGCTCGGTGACCTTCACGGTCGTCGAGGACGGCGAGCAGGACACGACCGCCCCGACCGTGACCGCGGAGGTCACGGGAGAGCAGGACGACAACGGCGCGTTCGTCGGGTCCGCCACGGCGACGCTCACCGCGACGGACGACGCGTCCGGCGTGGAGAGCGTCGAGTACGACCTCGACGGCGCCGGCTGGGCCCCGTACACCGAGCCGCTCGTCGTCGACGAGCCCGGCGAGCACACGCTCGTCTACCGGGCGACCGACGCCGCGGGCAACGTGTCCGAGGAGTCCGTCACGGAGTTCGTCGTCGTCGCCGACGCCGGCGAGGACACGACGGCCCCGGTCGTCGAGACGCAGCTCAGCGGCGCGCAGGACGAGGACGGCGCCTACGTCGGCTCCGCGTCCGTGCAGCTCACCGCGACCGACGACGGCTCCGGCGTCGCGTCCGTCGAGTACGACCTGGACGGTGCGGGCTGGACCGAGTACACCGAGGCAGTCGTCGTCGACGAGCCCGGTCGGCACACGCTCGCCTACCGCGCGACCGACGTGGCGGGCAACGTCACGGAGCCCGCGAGCCTCACGTTCGACGTCGTGGCCGGCCAGGGCGGCGACACCGTCGCCCCCACGGTCGACCACCGCGTGATGGGCGGGGCGAAGAACGAGGCCGGCGAGTACCTCTCGACCGTCTTCCTGCGCCTCCTCGCGACGGACGCCGACTCCGGCGTCGCCTCGGTCGAGTACCAGGTCGACGGCGGGGAGTGGCTCCCGTACGCGAAGCAGATCTCCGTGCGGACTCCGGGCGCGCACACCGTCACGTACCGCGCGACGGACGTCGCGGGCAACGTCTCCGCCCTGAAGACGGCGACGTTCGTCATCGCGGGCGGCGAGGAGCCGGGCGACACCGACGGCCCCGTCGTCACGGCCGCCGTCAGCGGCAGCCGGACCCGTGACGGCGACTTCGTCGCCAGCGCCCGGGTCACGCTCACCGCGGTGGACGAGGAGTCGGGCGTCGACCGCATCGAGTTCCAGGCCGACGGCGGTTCCTGGCAGCGCTACGCGGCCCCGGTCGCGTTCGCGGCCGACGGCCAGCACGTGGTCCGCTACCGCGCCGTCGACGGCGTCGGCAACGTCACGACCGGCGAGGTGACCTTCACGGTCCTGCAGCTCGTCCGCGACCGCTGCGTGGGCTCGGACGTCCGTCCGACCGTCGTCATCGACGGCCACGACAGCACCGTCCAGAACTACGACGACGGCACGGGCTGCACCGTGAACGACTACGTCGCCGAGACCGACGAGTACTCGACCCACCGCGAGTTCGTCGACCACGTGAGCCTCGTGACCGAGGACCTCGTGTGGGACGGCGTGCTCGACGACGCCGAGCGTGAGCTCATCATCGCCGCGGCCGAGCTGTCCGACATCGGTCGCCGCTGACCGACGCCTGACAGTCCGACCGAACCAGTCCGATCGACGACGGCCCGACCCCGCACCCCCCCAGGTGCGGGCTCGGGCCGTCGTCGTACCCGGACCACCCCAGCTGCCGCCCTCCCGTTCCCGCGCCGAACACGACATGAAGGTCGTTATCGGTCGTCTGGCGACTCTCATGTCGTGCTCGACGGCGGGTGAGGTCGTGTTCGGCGCGTGGCTGCCGACGTCGGCGGCCGGGTCAGGCGGGCGGGTCGCCGTAGACCGGGCGCGCGAACGCGAGGACGATGCCCACCCCGCCGCGCTGCGCGAGGCGCGCGCGGTCCTCGGGGTGGTCCAGCAGGTGCCGCAGGACGCGGGCGACCGCCTCGGCGTCCGCGACGTCGACCGTGTCCGGGTCCGGCCCGTTCGCCGGGCGGACCTGGAGCAGGTCCTCGCCCTCGGCGTGCCGGGCCCGCGCGCCGTCGTGCAGCTCGACCCGCAGCGTCGGGCGCCGCTCGCCCGGCTCGACCCGCACGGCCGCGACGTCCTCCCACCGCACGACGACCCGGACCACCTCCGCACCGCCCACCGGCAGCTCGACCTCGTGCGGCCGCAGCACGACCGCCGCCTTCGACGGCCCGCGCACGTAGGCCACCAGCCCGCCGCCGAAGGCGACGGCGACGATGCCGATCAACGCCGCCGCGAACCCCTCGTCGTTCCGCAGGAGCCACACGGCGAACCACACCGCGCCACCGCACAGCGCGATCAGGATCAGCAGCACCGCGAGGTAGTCGACGACCGGCGTCAGGCGCTCGCGCCCGCGCACCCCGCCGCGCACCGCCGTCCACACCATGCTCGGCCGGTACGGCTGCCGGGGTCGGCGGTCGCTGCTCACGGTGGACAGTCTGCCGGACCGACGGTCGGAAGCACGTGGCAGGGTGGCGGCATGACGACGCTCACCCAGGTCCGTGCGGCCGCGCTCGCCCTGCCCGAGACGGCGGAGGGTTCGAACGCCGGGACGGTCGCCTTCGCCGTGCGCGGGCGGCGGTTCGTGGCGGTGACGAGGGCCGCCGTCGTGCAGCTCCGGCTGGTGGATGACGACGTCGCACGGCTGCTCGCCGAGCACCCGACGGCCTCGCGGGTGACGCGCGGCGACCACCTGCTCGGCGCGGGCGTGCCCCTCGCCGACGTCGACGGTCTGCAGGCCAACCACTGGGTGCGGCGCGCGTGGCTCGCCCGTGCGCCCCGGCGCCTGGCCGCGACCCTCCTCGCGGCCGACGGCGCGGAGCCCGGCACGGTCGGCGACCTCCCCGCCGCCATCGGACGGCCCGCCACGCGCGCGCTCGCCGGGGCGGGCATCACCACGTTGTCCGACGTCGCCCGGATCGCCGACGCGGACCTGCTCGCCCTGCACGGGGTCGGGCCCCGGGCCGTGCGGATCCTGCGCGAGGCCGCGAACGGGTGACGAGCGGGCAATGGTGCCGATAGCATCTGATATCGGAGGTGGGGATGGTGGAAGGGTCGTCGGTCGAGGCCGCGTTCGAGGCGTATCTCGGTGGGCTCGCGACGAGGGCGCGCGCCCTGCGGGACGAGGCGAGCGCGACGCTCGAGCGGGGTGCGCGACAGGCGGCTGAGCTCGGATGGAGCCAGCGGCGCATCGCCGCAGGCCTCGGGAGGAGTCAGCCGGAGATCAAGCGACTGCTCGATCGGTCTGCCGAGCCCGGTGCCGCGGCGAAGGTCGAGGCGAGCGCGGGGCCGACGACGGTGCTCGACACCGTGCTGCGCGGGAAGCGCGACGCGGTGGTCTCTGCGGCTGCTCGGCACGGAGCAGGGAACGTCCGTGTGTTCGGGTCGGTCGCGACGGGCACCGACACGCCCGAGTCGGACGTTGACCTCCTCGTCGACGTGGACGACACGGTGGGCCTCATGGGGCTGGCCGCCCTCCAGCTCGAGCTCGAGGAGATCCTGGGTCGCGCGGTGGACGTCGTGCCGGAGCGATCGCTCCGGCCGGAGGTGCGCGCCACCGTCCAGGCGATCCCCCTGTGAGGCGGACCGACGCCGACCCTGCGCGACCGTCGAGAACGATCTCGTCGAGTACGCCGCAGCCCTGAGGAGCGTCGCGGCGAGGAGTGGCTGAGCGCTCGAACCTCGCTGGCTGAGCCTGGAACTCCGGCGCCGGGCTACGTCTCCCGCGGTGGGTGCGAGCACGATGTGCGCGCACCTCTTGCGCATGTGCAGTTACTGCACGTAGGGTCACTGCATGGCCACGGACCCGTCGCGACACCCTCGACCTCGCCTCGACGCCGCACGCGCAGCGCTCGACGAGGCGTCGACCGCCGCGCCGGGCGAGGCCGTCGAGCCGCTGTCGCGGGCACGCGCGCTCCTCGACGTCGCGCTCGACGAGGCGATGGCCGAGGCGCTGCTCGCCGGGTCGTCCATGCGTTCCGTCGCCGAGTCGGCCGGCGTCGCGCCCAACACCGTGCCGCCCCGCATCGCGCGGACCCCGGCGCTCGCGGGCTACTCCGGCCCCGACGGCCGCGTCTCCGCCGAGGGCGTCACGCGCGCCCGCTACGACCGCGAGCGGGGAACCCCGCCGCCCGAGCCGACGACCGCCGTCGAACCGCTGAGGTTCCGCCGCCGCACCTAACCGTCCACAGCACCGTCCGTCCAGCAGCACGACGAAGGGAACCGCCATGCCTGACCAGACCCTCACCCACCTCGCCATGCTGCTCGACCGGTCCGGCTCGATGCAGTCGATCAAGCAGGCCACCGAGCAGGGCTTCGACCTGTTCCTCACCGAGCAGCGCGACGCACCCGGCCGCTGCACGGTCACGCTCGCGCAGTTCGACAACGAGTACGAGGAGGTCTACACGGACCTCGACGTGCGCGAGGTCCCCCCGCTGGACCTGCACCCGCGTGGCATGACCGCGCTGCTCGACTCCATCGGGCGCCTCGTGCAGACCACGGCGCTGCGCATCGCCCAGCTCCCCGAGGAGCAGCGGCCCGGCGCCGTGATCGTCGGGATCATGACCGACGGCCTCGAGAACGACTCCAAGGAGTACACGCACGCCGCGATCAAGGCGCTCGTCACCGAGCGCGAGGAGCAGTTCGGATGGACGTTCCTCTACATGGGCGCCAACCAGGACGCGATCGAGGTCGGCGCGTCGCTCGGCGTGAAGCGCGAGCGGTCGCTCACGTACGACACGGCGAACGTCGACCAGGCGTACGCCGCGACGTCGCGCAGCATGGCCGCGATGCGTGGAGCCGTGTGGGCCGGCGCGGCGCCCGCTGCCGCGCGCGACCAGCACGCCGCGTACACCGAGGCGGACCGTGCGGCGGCAGGTGGCTCCGCGCCGGGGCGCGCGAGCACTCCGACCGGTCGTCGCAGCCCTGTGCCCGCACCGGTGCGGCCCGCCCCGCGCGGGACGAAGGACGACCCGTTCGACGAGCCGCACCTGCTGGAGCACGTGCGGTCGGTGCTCGCGACGGGCGCGCCGACGCTGGCCGACGTGGGGACGTTCGGTGGACGCGCCGTCGTCTGGGCGACCGTGCGCGGCGTGCCGGTCTACCTCAACGCGGACTCGTCGCGCGCGGCGCTGCAGCAGCTCGTGGATGCGGCCGCGGGTGGACCTCTCCCGTGGACCGTCATCGCGAGCCAGAGTGGCCAGCTCAACAAGGTGACGTTCCGGTCCGGAGCGCGCGTGCCCGGGTTCTACTGCTACGCGCGCGAGATCCAGCCCACGGCAGGCCCGCTGGGAGGCGCCGTCGTCGCGCGCTGAAGGTCCGACGCCGTGGGACGGGCCGCGAGGTGCGGCCCGTCCTGCGGTGCAGCTCCGGCTGTGGGCCGCCGAGGCGAGACGACGCGGTCGTCGACTCCCTGCCTTCAGAGAGTCGACTACCGTGCCTCCAGAGACGGCGGGTGAGTACCCGACGCACGACGTGAGCAGGGGGCTGCTTCATGGAGGATCCGCGCGCGGCGGCGAGGGCGGGACGAGTCCGGCGGCACGCACGATGGGTCGTGCCGCTCGTCGCCGCACCCGCCGTGTTCCTCGCTTGCGTCCTCGCCCTCGACGCGCTCAACCGGCACGAGCTCTACCACGGGGCGTGGGCGTTCCTCGTGCTCCTGGTGGTCGCCGTGGCGTTCCTCGGGCCGGTCGCCCTGCTCGCTGTCGCGATCGCAAAGGGCGCCAGGACATTCCGGGAGCACCGGCGCAGCCGCGGTCGGTTCTCTGCGACCGAGCGTGCCGAGATCGGCCGGCGCGACGCCGCCGCGCACGCGTGGGCGAACGCCCAGGGCCTGCACCGGCATCTCCTCGCGCGGGAGGTTCCGCCCACGCTGCGGGTGTGGGACGTCGTCCCGTACGCGGGCGAGGAGTTCTTCTGCGACGTGCCCGCCGGGTACGCGCGCTACTACGGGACGACTGTCAGCTACACGCAGACGTCGGGGTTCTACTACGGGCGGCCGTCGTTCGTCCTCACCGGCCTTGCCGTGACGGCGATCGCCAACGCCGCCGAGCGCAGCGCCGCCCAGGCGCAGGCCCGAGAGCAGTGGCGTGAGCGCTGCGTCTCCCGGCTCGTCGTGAGCAACCACCGGCTGCTGGTCCAGGTGCATGGGCGATGGCTGTCGTTCGACTACTCCGCGATGACGGCGGTGTTCCCCGAACCCGGCGGGTGGGCCCTCGTCTGCCAGTTCTCCTCGACCGAGCCGCTCTTGCTCACCGGCGACCACGCCCCCTTCGCCGCGGTGATGACCCTGTACAGGACGCACGGTGAGCAGGCGCTGAGAGATCACCCCGGTCTGGAGCCGCTCCGGCCGGTGCACGGCCCGGCCAGCCCGGGGAGCGAGGTTGCGTCCGATCAGCGGGTGAGGTAGACATCTGCCCAGGTCACGAGTGACCGGCGAGACGCCCTCCGCGTGCCGGTCCGGCAACCGCGCCCCTCGCGCACGGTGCCCCAGGAGGAAGACCGGCCCTGGCCGAACGGTCAGGGAAGTGCGAGGTCGACGTCCGCCTCGGTGCGTTGCTGCGCGCCCGGGTGCCGTCGGCCCTGACCGAAGGGCTGCTCCGATGAACCCGACCCCGACCATGACCCTGTGGGTCCGTACCGACGACCCGTGCCAGCTGCTCGTGAGCGACGAGGGGCACCTCGTGTGCCCGGTCCACACCGGGCACCCGCGCCCGGTCCCGTCGCGCGGGTGCTCGTTCAACCCGTTCCTGCGTCTCTGCCACGTCTGCCTGAGCGAACGCGTCCAGATGACGAGCCGCTTCCACATCGAGCGGCGCGTGTGCGACGCGTGCCAGAAGATCGACGCCGCGATCGCCACGTCGCTCGGTGCCGAACCCCTGACCGGGATCACGCAGGACCACCAGACGCTGCGGCGCATGGAGGCCTACGTCACGCTCGTGTTCCCGACGCGGTGGCGGCGCGCGCGCGAGAGCGGCCTCGGCGTCGTCGAGCTCGACACGAACGCACCGTTCTGGGACAGGAAGCCCGACCGCCGGGTCGAGCCCCAGCCACCCATGACGGTGCGGCACTTTGCGCGACTCGACCACTGGCGCACCCGCGGTGGCGGCGGGCCGGACTCCGTGTCCCGCCGCGCCGCGTTCCTCGCGTGGGCACGGGCCGTGCACCCCGCGAGCCCCGTGGCCGTCGCAGCGGGTGAAATCCCGTGACGCGGGAGACCGCAGGTCGTCAGACCCGTGACGTCGTCGGCACGGTGCGGTACGAACGGCACATGCCGCTCGCGTTCCCGCCCGACCCGACGTTCCCCGACGACGGCGGCGCCGAGCGCGCCGTGTGGGACGCGCTGCGCGAACAGCTCCCCGACGACGTCGTGCTGTTCCACGGGGTGCACGTGCAGGAGGACGAGCAGGAGTACGAGATCGACGTCCTCGTCGCCTGGCCAGGGGTCGGGCTCGCCGCGATCGAGGTCAAGGGCGGGCACATCGACCGGGTCGACGGCACCTGGTTCCAGGGCAACGGTCCCCGGCGGCACCGCATCGACCCGGTGCGCCAGGTCCAGGGTGCTCGGCACGCGCTGCAGGCCCTGCTGCGCCGTCGCGACCTGTGGGCCGCAGAGGCGCGCACCGCGCACCTCGTGGCGTTCCCGCACCGGTACGTCCCGCGCGACTGGGAGACGGTCGACCTTCCGCGGGACATGCTCGTGGACCGCGGCGACCTGGAGCGGTCGGGCGGCGTCGCCGAGCGGGTGAAGCGCGCCGTCGAGCGGCACGGCCAGGGCCATGCCGGGCTCGCGGTCGACGACGTCCCCGCCCTCGTGGACTCGCTCGCCGGTGGCTTCCCCAGCCAGACGGAGCACCTGTCGCTCGCCCTGGAGCACGAGACGCGCCTGGAGCAGATGACCCGCGACCAGGCCCGCGTGCTCGACGCGCTCTCCGAGGTGCGCCGGATGAGGGTCGTCGGCGGCGCGGGGGCGGGCAAGACGTGGCTCGCGCTCGAGCAGGCGCGCCGGCGTGCGCGGGCGGGTGAGCGCGTCGCCCTGCTCTGCTACTCGCGGGGGCTCGGGCGCTACCTCGAACGCGTCACCCAGACGTGGCCGGCGCGCGACCGTCCCGCCTACGTGGGACTGTTCCACGACCTGCCGCTGAGCTGGGGCGCCGAGCGCGGCGCCGACGACGACCCGGACTACTGGGAGCGGCACCTGCCGACCGAGCTCGGCCGGCTCGCGGGCGAGCGTCCGTCGACGGACCTGTTCGACGCCGTCGTCGTGGACGAGGCGCAGGACTTCGGCGACCTCTGGTGGCCGTCGCTCCTGCGGTGCCTGCGCGACCCGGACGAGGGAGGCCTCTACGTCTTCCTCGACGACGCGCAACGGGTCTTCCCCCGCGCCGCCGACGTACCGCTCCAGCTCGTCCCCGTGACACTGCGCGAGAACCTGCGCTCCACGAAGCAGATCGCCCAGGTGTTCGGCGCGCTCTCACCCGACACCCTCACCCCACGAGGGATGAACGGCCCCCGCGTACGGATCGTCGACGTGCCCGCCGCCGCAGCCGTGGAAGCCGCCGACGACGCCGTCGAAGCGCTGCTCGACGAAGGGTGGAACCCCGGCCAGGTCGCGCTCCTGGCCACGGGCCGGCGCCACCCCGCCCAGGTCAACGAGGTCACCCTCGGCGGGTACGCCGCCTACTGGGACGCGTTCTTCGCGGAGGACGACGTGTTCTTCGGGCACGTCCTCGGGTTCAAGGGCCTCGAACGCCCTGCGGTCGTCCTGTCCGTCAACGGCGTGCGGGACGAGGCGCGAGCCCGCGAGATGCTCTACACCGGCCTGTCACGCGCCCGCTCGCTGCTCGTCGTCGTCGGCGACCGGTCGTGGATCGAGGGCGTCGGGGGAGAGGCCGTGCGACGACGGCTCACGGAAGCGGAGGCCTGGGCACCCGTCGGGTCGGGGGCGGACGCCTGACGGCGCCCGCCCCCGGCCGGGAAACGGTCAGGAGACGGTTGCCGCCTCGGCGTGGGCGGGGAGCAGGTCGCTGCGGCGACCGTTCCACAGGACTACCAGCTCGTCGCGTGCACGGGTCGCCGCGACGTAGAGCAGGGACCTCTCGCGCAGCTCGCCGTCGGCGCGATCGGCCTCCGGCAGGGCCGACAACCCGTAGCCCCAGCCCTGCTCGTCCGACGAGACGCCGAACAGGATGACGCGCTTGAACTCCATGCCCTTGGAGCGGTGCATGGTCATGACGAGCACGCTCCCGGTCCCGGTCGCGGCGTCGTCCTGGATGAACTTCGCCTTGACGCCGCGCTCGCTCAGCGCGTGGACGACCTTGTCGCCGGTGTTCTTGGTGCGGACGAGCACGCCGATCGTCTCGGGGGCGTCCCCGGCGTCGCGCCAGCCGCGGACGAGCTCGGCAGCCTGTTCGTACTCGTCGAGGAGCGAGGACGCCCGGACCTCTCGGGGCGCGGGCCCGGACCGCGCGGATCGGTAGCCGGTGGCGGCCGCGTCTCCCGCCTCCATGTCGATCCAGTCCTCCCCGGCCAGCACGCCGACGGCGTAGCGCAGCACCTGTGCGGTCGTGCGGTAGTTGAGGGTGAGGCGCCGGGACCTGCCGACGATGTTGATCCCGTACCGGGACAGCACGACCTTCTGCCCGTAGATGCGCTGCTGCGAGTCCTCGGCGAGGAAGAGGTCGTCCGGTCCCTGGGCGACGAGTGCCCGCAGGAAGACGAGGCGGGCGGGTGCGAGGTCCTGCGCCTCGTCGACGAGGACGTGGTCCGCGACGCGCGGCACCCCGGCCGCGGCCTGGGCGTCGAGGTGCGTCGCGGCGACCATCGCCTTCTCGTCCCAGTCGGTCGATCCCGCGGCGTCCGCGGACGCGCGGTAGGCCTCGACGACGCGCCACACGGCCATGCGCTGGACCCTGCTCAGCGCGACGCCGCGTCCCGGGCGACGGACGCGCAGGTACTCGTCCCGTGTCGTGATGCGGTGGGGGACGACGATCGTCGTGTACTCGGCCTGGAGGAACGCCTGGCTCCGCAGCTCAGGTGCGAGGTCGGCGCCGACGGACGCGAGTGCCGCCTCCCACCGGGCGGCCGGGGTGAGGTCGAGGACGTAGGGCGAGCGCGGGCCGAGGACGGACGCGACCGTCTCGCCCCAGGCGGCCGACGCGACGTGGACGTCCTCGGCCTTCGCGATCACGCGGCGGGAGAGCGCGTCGACACCGGCGACGTACACCCCGGGGTCCCCGAGGTTCTTCGCGATCGGGAGCGTCGGGTCGAGGAGCCGGAGGGTCTCCTCCAGTGACGACGCCAGGGTCCGGTTGTACGTGGTGAGGACGACGCGGGCCGCCGGGTTCTTCCTCGCGAGGTGTCGTGCGCGGTGGAGGAGGACCACCGTCTTCCCGGTTCCGGCTCCGCCCGAGAGCCGGAACGAGCCGGACCGGTTCTTGAAGGCGTGGTCGCGCTGCTCGGGGTGGAGGAAGACGCGCCAGCGGCCGAAGTTGTCGTCCTCGATCGCTGCACGCAGGGCCGCGTCGTCCTCGATGAACGCGAAGTCCATCTGCGCCGCAGGCTGCTTGAGGGCGTCGAGAAGCTGGTCGTCGCTCTCGGGGTCGGGCTCGACGGCGGGGACTGTCAGGCCGAGCTTGTCCCGCACGGTCGCGAGGCCTGCACCGGTGGCGAGGTCGAGCAGGGCGTCCCCCTGCCAGGTCGCGGGCGCCCGTCCCGCGAGCGCGAGCAGCTCGTCCTCGGTCTCGACCGTCAGGGCGGCGTCCGCGATCGTGGCGTCGATCCCGAGGTCGACGAGGTCGGCGACGGACACGCCCTGCGTCTGGAGGAGCGGGTACGTGGTGAGGTCGACGTCCTCGGGTTGGGGCCGGGCGCGTCCGGTCCGGGGCGCGGCGGGATCCGTCGCTGCGGTCGTGGTGTCGGCCGCGGCGGCCTCGACCAGCTCGGCGATGCCGTTGCGCGGGTTGACGCGGACCACGGCGGTCTTGGCGCGGGCGATCGCCTCGTCGTGCGGATACGTGCCGAGGTAGACGTAGTGCGCCTCCGCGGCCTGACCCTGGACCTTGACGAGCAGGGCACGCCAGAAGTCGTTGACCCGTCCGGTGCGGACTCGAGGGTCGGCCGAACCGTTGATCGGCTCGATGTGCAGGCCCGGGGTGGCGTCGCTCTCCTGGAGCTTCTCGAGGAACGCGTACGCGGCCTTGCGCACGGCGCCGTCGAGCTTGCCGAACGACGGTCCGAGGATGATCTGCGGCATCGGTGCTGTTCTCCGGGGTCGGTGGGTCGGGTGTCGCTGGCAGTGCGGTCGAAGCAGGCTGCCGGTCAGCCGGTCAGGGCGGTGCGGATGACGTCGGCGTCGGGCCCGAGCACCGTCCACCCCTCGGCGTCGAGCTGGGTGAGCGTCGCGGCGTCCAGTGCGTCCGTCTGCACGGTCACCTTACGGTCCGGCCACGACAACGACAGGGGTACGCCGTCGCCGAACTCGTCGCCGATGGTCGGGGCCTCCACGCCGTCGGCCGCGAGCGGCAGGAGCTGCTGGAGCAGCTCCCGTTCGACGGCGGTCGCGATCGTGTGGGCCGTCTGCCAGGCCGGGTGGGCTTCGAGGACGACGGCGAGTGCGGACTCGACCCGGCTGCTCGCCTCCGCATCGGCTGCGGACGGTGGGGCGATGGACTGCCCGGTGAGCGTGGACCGGGTGACGACCCGCAGCGGGAGGTCTTCGCGGAAGTTCAACAGGTTGGCGAGTCGCAGCCACTCACGCCATGCCGGCTGGTGCTCGTGCCCGAGGGCGTCGTCGGCGTCGTCCAGGACGACGGCGATCTCGTACGTGCCGAGGGTGAACTCCCGGACGCCGATCGCGATCGACCCCTGGTGCCACACCCCGCCGAACTTCGTCCCGCTCGGAAGGGCGGAACCGTCGAGCACGTCGAGCGCGATCGTGTCGATACCGACCTCGGTGGAGATCACCCCGCCGATCAAGGAAGGCGCGACGAGGAGCGGCATCCACCGGGCGAGCTGTGCGCGGCCCGTCGGGTCGGGGCGTTCGATCCAGTCGAGCAGGAGGTCGATCGCGGGCCGCGTGACCAGCCCGACCGTGGTGGGGGAGAGCGCGTCCTTCGCCCCGGCCAGCACTGCCGCCACGGCCTGCGGGTGCAGCCAGGGCACGGCGACGGAGGCGGACGGACTCCCGTCGAGGTCTCCCCACGTGAAAGCGAGCACCTGGTACCCGAGGTCGCGCAGGGCCTGGCGCTTGGTGGCGTCGTCGGCGAGGCGGTTGACGGCGGGGGAGGCGTGGAACTGCCAGCCGTCGGTGTAGATCGCGGTCGGCGGCACACCGGCCCGGTCGCTGCGCAGGACGAAGTCGGGCTTGGTCCCGGCGTCGTGGACGAGCACCTGTGGTTCGAGCCGCCAGTGTGCGCCGCCGGGCATGGTGACCGACCAGGTGTTGCCCTGGGGCCCCGGCTTCTCCGTGATGGTCGCGCCCATCTTTTCCAGGCGCTCGCGGAGCACCTTGCGGAAGAGCAGCTCGATGTGGGACTCGGGGTCGGTGACGTCGGGCTCGTCCACCGTGACCGTCCACGGGCTCGTCGCGGGGACCTCGTCGTCGCCGACCTGCGACGTGCCGAGCAGGATCGACCTGAGGTGGCGCGCGGCCGTGGCCCGGGAGACGTGCCCGACCTGGTGCGGCGCGGCGTGCGGCAGGAGGCACCGGTCGCACGCGAGCCTGCCGTCGTGCTGGCACGGGCAGTCCTCGAGGTGTCGCCAGGCGTCGCGCAGCATGGTCCACACGGCGTCGTGGTCGGAGAGTTCGGCGAGGTAGCCGGTGCCGCCGCGCACGACGTCGTGCAGGAGCAGGGCCTCGGCCGGGCTGCCGGCCGCAGGGCTGGGGTCGACGACGTCCGTGACCTCCAGGTGGTTCGGGTCGCCGCCGATCCGGATCCGCAGCGCGAGGAGCAGGGCTGCGCGCAACGACGGGAGCGAGAAGTCGTCCCCCAGGGTCACGGACTCGGGGAGCCGCAGCACCAGGCCCTCGGTGGTGAGCGACCGCGACAGGGCGACGGTGCGGACACTCTCGTCTCGTGCCCGTCGCAGGGGGCACCAGGGGCGGTGCTCCGACGCGCGGTTGGCACCGGTGGAGGTGTCGAGCTTGCCGCACCGTTCGCAGACGCGGAACAGTGCGACGTCGTGGGGCTGCCCTGCGAGCTCGAGGGTCGCGCCCTGCGCGGAGGACCGGCCGAGGTTGAGCCAGCGGATGGTCATCTGGCGCTGGTAGCGCGCGCCGAAGCCGTAGCCCTCGACGAACCACTGCCGGGTGACGGCGGCGGGGTCGACGTCGGCGAGGGTGCGGATGGTGAACCGCTCGCGCTCGCGCTCGTCGCTCCGGTCGTCGATCGTCGCCTCCTCGCGCCGGATCACGGACGAGACCCGCTTGAGCTCGACGACCTCGATCTGCTGGGCCACATCAGCGAGGGCCGGACTGCCGCAGCGCGGGCAGGCCGCGAGCGCGGCCGTGCCGCCCGGTGCCGAGGCGTCCGTGACGTCGTGCGTGAACCCGCAGTGCGGGCAGCAGGCCCAGGTGCGGACGGCGTCGTCGTCCCGCCCGAGGTCGAGCGCGTCGACCGCGATGGCGTACCCGCGCGCGTAGAAGGTGGAGCCGGGCGCGAAGTCGCGCAGCGCCTGGGCGGATCCGCGGCCCAGCTCCATGAGCTCGGTGCGGAACTCCTGGGAGTCGGGGTCCACCCAGGACAGGGAGACTTCGAGCGCGACGGAGTCGTCGAGCAGTGTGTAGTTGGGGAGCAGCCCGTGCTCCTCGAGCACGCCTACCCAGTGCTCGGTCGCGGCCCGCGCCTGCTGGTACTGGGTGAGCTTGAGCGCGGCCTGCGCGGTGCGCAGCGCGCGTTCGTCGTCGCTGGTCGCGGCGGGAGACTCGGCCTTGATGCGCAGCCCGTCCGCGGCGTTGATCGCGGTCTGGATCTCCTTCTCGCGGTGCGCGAGGGTCTCCATCCGTCCCCGCCATGCGAGGGAGGCGGTGTGCGCGCGCCGGGCGAGCTCGGACGGGACGCTCTCGCCGGATGCGGTCACCGTGGGCAGCGCCCACGCGCGCAGCGTCTCCTTCACCGGGTCGGAGACGTCGGTGAAGCCGCCCAGGAAGCGGCCGAGCAGGGCGGGTCCCTCCGCCTCGGACAGCGCGACGAGCTCGCCGAGGAACGAGCCCGGTTCGCTGCTGCCGAGCGCGTCGGACGCGGTGCGCGGGTGCGGTGCGTCGGCACGGCGGGCGAGCTCGTCGGCGACGGAGGCCACGTACTGGCGGCGCAGGATCTCCTCGGCGTCGAGGTAGGTGGCAGGCGGTCGTACGGCACCGTTGATGACGCTGCCGGGGTCGGCGAACCGTGGCAGCTGGTCGCCGCGGGCGGTGACGAATGCGATCGCGAGGGCGTTGCCGGTCGCGCGCCCGGCGCGGCCGACGCGCTGCAGGTACGACGCGACGGTACGGGGCAGGGAGGACAGCATGACGGCGGACAGCTCGCCGATGTCGATCCCCATCTCGAGCGTCGGGGTGGCGACGAGGACGTTCGGGGCGTCGGGCTTGGGATCCTTCGCCTTGAACGCGTTCTCGTACGCGAGGCGGACCTCGTCCTCGAGCATGCTGGTGTGCTCTCGCGCGACGACGCGTGCCGGGTCCGCGTCCTCGTACATGCGGCGGTAGAAGTTGTCCGCGACGGCGTGCCGGCGCAGACGCCCGGTGCAGCGGGCGACCAGGCACGGTGCCCCATCGAGCTGGTCGACGACCGTGGACGTCGCCGGGACGGCCGACCCGCAGTCGCTGCACTCGAGGCACAGGGCACCGTCGCGGAGGGCGTCCGTCGTCGCGACCTGGACGATGACGTCCCGGGGCGCGAGGTGGTACGTCGTGGCGCCGGACGACGAGAGGAGACCGGCGACGACGTCGAGCCGCGCGAGGTGCTTCATCAGCAGGCGCGCGAGCGTCGCCGCCTCCGTCTTGTCGACGTGCAGGCACTTGGCCGTCCAGGCCGCGTACCAGCCGCGTGCGGAGCCGACGGGTTCCAGGTCGTCCCCGGCGGCCTTCGTGCCGGCTCCGGTGGTGACGGAGCCGCCGACGCGCGGGTAGCCCGGTGCGCTGGCTCCCTTGCCGAAGCCGGGCATCCCTTCGTGACGTCGGCGGCCGCCGGTGATCCACCACCGGTTGCCGTCCTCCTGCCGGAACGTGTGGAACCACTCGTGCTCGATCGCCCCCCGGGTACGCATGTGCTCGAGGACACCGCGCACCCAGGCGCGCAGCTCCGCGTCGGTGGGGGAGAAGCCGTCGAGCACCTCCTGACGGTCGACCTCGTCGAGCGTGGCCCGTGCCGCGCCGAGCAGGGGGCGTGGGTCGACGCGCACCTCGGCGACGAGCGTCCCAGTGGCCTCGAGCGTCCGGCCGACGGCGGAGCGCAGACCGTGCTCGAGGAGGACGTCGAGCAGGAGCCGACGCCGCACCCGGTCCCGGACCTTGTCCTGGCCCTTGGCCCGCGGGCCCTTCTTCCAGAACGGCGCGAACGGCTCACGCTCCGCGAGGTCTGGCGGGAGCAGCCGGTACCGCTTCTTCCCGTCGTCGCCGGCGGCCGCGATCATCTTGTCCACGAGGGTGGCGAGGTCGACCGGGTCGTCACCGACGGCGTGGCGCATGACCGCACGCAGGGTCAGTGCGTGCGAACGGGACTGCACGAACCCGGCGCGGTGCGCGGCGTCCTGCACCGAGTCGGTGAAGACGAGGGCCCGCTTCTCCCGCGGGTCGAGCCCGGCTGTGCCGAACAGGCTGGACAGCGACACGGACAGCAGCGTCGCGATCGCGGACCCGAGGAACCGGATGCCGTCCTTCTGCCCGCACGACGGGCAGTCGTCGTCCTTCGAGGGCTTCGCGCCGACGTCGTCCAGCGGGTGCACGAGGACGGGAAGGACCCCGGCGTCCGTGTCGTCCCCCTCCGGCAGGGATGAGACGAGGCGGCGCTGGCCGACGAGGAACCACCGCAGTCCCTCGACCTTCTCGCCGTCCTCGGCCCGCTCGCCCTCGGCGGGGGCGTGGACGAGGGCCCGGAACCGGTCGTCGCCGCGCAGGTGCCGGCCGCGGATGTCGTCGTCGTGCGTGTCCAGGTCCGTGCCGGTCGGGGCGAGGGCGACGCCCCAGCCCGAGCGGCCGCAGTGCCGGCAGTACAGGGCGGGGAACGCGTGCGTCCCGCCGCCCGGGCCGTCCTCGTCCGCGTCCTGCACGACGACGCCGTCGTCCTGCCAGCGGAACTGTGCCACTCCCGCGGTGGTCCTGTTGAGCCGAGTCAGCTCGCGCGTCCACAGGTGGACGTCGACGGACAGAGCGCCGCGACCGGTCCTCGCGCGCAGGTGCGACAAGGCGGAGAGCAGCGCGGTGAGGGTCTGTTCCGCGCGGACCGGCCACGACGGGTCGGACGACGGCGGGAACGCATCCCGGACGAGCACCGACAGGTCCACCGCCTGTGCGGCGAGCCGGACCAGACCACGTTCCCCGGAGACGATCGGGTGCGCCTTCGCGAGCCAGAGGAGGGCGTCGTGCGAGTCGCCCGAGAGATCGGGTCGGTCGGACGTCGGGTCGACGAACTCGGCGTCTCCGGTGTCCGTGCGGAACAGGTTGCGCAGCACCGTGCGCGTGAGGGCGCCGACGTCGGTCGGGTCGACCGCAGCGAGGTCGTCGAGGAGGAGCCGAGCGACGACGTCGTCCACCTCCACCGCCCGCAACCCGCGGGCAGCGGCGCGCTCCACAGCGTCGCCCACCCACTCGTCGAGCGGCAGGCGCGACTCCGTGACGACCGAGTCGGGCCCGAACTCCTCGCCGAACACGGTCCGCGCGAAGTCGAGCATCGCCGACGGGTCACCCTTGTCGCCCAACGTCGCGGACGTCGCGACGGGTGTGACGATCCCCAGCGGGCGCGCGACGTCCGCGTCCGTGAGTCCTGCTGCCGCGCGGTCGCCGGGATCCGTCGGCCAGTACGACTTCAGCGCGAGGCCGAGCCGCCGGATCAGCATCGCGACGTCCGTGCCCTGCGCGCCGTCGTACGTGTGGAACTCGTCGAGCACCAGGTATTGCAGGGACCGGGCGCTCGCGGACCACAGCTTCGCGTCGTCCCGGCGCAGCAGCAGCTGGTCGAGCATCTTGTAGTTCGTCAGGAGGATGTCGGGCGGCGAGTCCCGGATCACCGGGCGATCCGTGATCAGCCCAGCCGTCGTCACCTTCGTCCGCGTGGGGCCCTCCTCGCCCGTGTACAGGGCCGCGGTGATACCGCGCAGCTCCGAGTTCGACGGCGACGTCAACAGCTCGGTCAGGCGCTTGGCCTGGTCGTTGGCGAGCGCGTTCATCGGGTAGAGGATGACCGCCTTGATACCGCCGAGCCCCGCCCTCTTCGCGCGCAGAGCGTGGTCGAGGATCGGGTACAGGAACGACTCTGTCTTGCCCGACCCCGTGCCCGTCGTGACCAAGGTGGGCTGGGGGCGGCGCAGCCCACCGTCCGGTGCGAGCGAGGAGAGCCGCCGGAACGCGTCCGCCTGGTGCCCGTACGGCTGCGGGTACCCGCCGTACCAGTCCAACGACTCACGCCAGCCGGGCTCGGCCGGCCGAAAAGGCAGCCGGAGTCGCACGTACGGACCGCGGAACAGGCCGGTGCTCGGTGAACGGAGAAAGTCCTCCAACGACGCCCGCGTGCTCGCGTCGGCGAGGGCGAACGTCGTGCCCAGGTACTCCAGCAGCGCAGCGCGCAGGGACTCGGCCTGGGACACGGGGAGGAGCTCACTCACGGAGGCATGCTGTCAGATTCTCGGTCATCGCGAGTCGTTCCTTCGCGGAGGCGATCGCATGCCTGCTCGGGCGGAGCGGCGAGAGAGCTGTTGTCTGCACTTCTGCGTTCGGTCCGGGCGCGTGGATTTCACCCGTTCGGGGAGAATGTGCTGCGCGGTCGACCGGTAGCCTCCGGGCATGAGTGAGAGCGACATCCCCGATGAGTTCCTCCGCCAGTGGCAGGAAGCGCAGGAGCAGTACGCGGAGATGGGCGATCCCACCACGGCTCGCGCCCACGAAGCGTTTCGCCTCGACGACGTTGCGTACCTGACCGAGGACGAGGCTGCTGAACACCTTGCGGACGGGTGGGAGTCGCTCCACGAAGTCGTCCCGCGCTTCAACCTCGCGGTCCTGGGAAACACCGGGGCGGGCAAGTCCAGCCTTGTCAACGCGATCTTCGGCGAAGTCCGTGCCGAGGTCGGCGTCGGTGCTCCCGTGACACAGGAGGTCAAGCCTCATGACAACGACGCCGGCACGCTCCGACTCTACGACTTCCCCGGTTTCGAGCTGGGCAAGCATGGCCGCGACCCAGTCTCGATCATCAAGGATGATCTGACCGCGATCCAGAAGGGGCCCGAAGAGGATCGCATCCATCTCGCCTGGTTCTGCTGGGACCAGGGGACACGCCGAGTCGAGGATGCGCACCGCAAGGCGATCGCGGAGCTCGCGTCGCGGAACATCCCGGTCATCGGTGTGGTGACCAAGGTGCGCGAAGACGAGATGGAGGAAATCCTCGAGTTCGGCCGGTGGATCTGGAACAACGTCGACGGCCTGTGGACGCGTCACGACGGGCAGCCGGCCCTCTGCTTCACCCGTTCGAGGACTCCGTCCGAGGGGTTGCTCAAGCTCCTGGACGAGACGCGTGCCGCCGCTGATGCGACGTTTCGAGACGCGATCGACGCCGCGCAGAAGCTGGATGCGGAGAAGAAGCGTCGCGCGGCGCGCGGGCTGATCGCTGCCGCAGCTGCCTCGGCCGCAGGCGCAGCAGCCATCCCGGTGCCCGTCGCCACCGCCGCCGTCCTGGCGCCGATCCAACTCGGCATGATGGGGCAGGTCGCCCGCATGTACGGGCTGAGCCTCAAGGGCGTGCTCGGTGGAGGTACGGCGCTCTTCCAGCTGGCTCTGCAGCTGACGGGTCGTGCCGCGGCCGCGAGCCTGGTCAAGGCCATCCCGGGCGTGGGATCGGTGATCAATGCAGCTGTCGCGAGCGCCTGGACCTACGCGGCCGGTGAGGCGTGGCTCTTCCTGTGCGACCGAATCGCGTCGGGAAAGATCGACCCCGACAAGATCGGGCCTCTGCTCAGCTACCTGAAGCCCATCATCATGGTCGTGCTCGAGTCGAAGCTCAAGGGCATGAGATCAACGGCTTCGGGGGCCTCCGCTGCGAGCTCGAAGTAGCTCGAAGCGCGCCTCACTCGCCAGCCATGCGGTCTGCTTCCACCGCCGCGAGGTCCAAGGACATCGGCAGGCCAAGGCTCTTGCCGGCGACGGGTGGGATGAGGTTGATCAGTTCTGCTCGGGCGTGCGGCCAGAGCGCGCTGACGAGCGATCCGTGGTCGTCCAGCTCGACATCCGGTGAGAGTGCCACCGCGTAGGCAGCGTGCACTCCGAACACGCCACGGTCGGGGGAGTCGTCCTCGACGCGCTGGTCGCGGACGTCTACCCGGTAGTCGACCCGCCAGAGCACGGTCTGCTCGATCGGGTTGATCTCCATCCCGATCGAGATGTCGAGGGTCTCGGGGTCCGGGCCGATCCGACGCCGTTCGGCACCGAGGGCAAGCGTGAAGATGGCTTCGATGCCACCGAAGCCGCGTTCAGACAGTCGCACGTGTCGCGCCTGCGTAGGCCGCCAGGTCAGTGCCGCGCGCATCGCCAAGCGACACGCGCATCTGGCGGGTAGTGCCGGTCCGATGGTCTCGCGAGACTGCGTGCAAGATCTCGGATTCGTGCGGCGCGTTCTCTGTGTAGAAGCGAGAACTGCCCACGCCGGAGTCTCCGGCGACGACGAGGCGAACTTCGTGTCGGCCCGTCGACCAGCACCCCGGATCGGAGACGTCCGTGACCGTGTGCCGGACGACCTTTCCGACGGCGACGGCGTATCGGCGCAATGTCGACAGTCGGGGATCACGGTTCGCGGCCTCGATCCGTGCGACCGCTGCCTGCGAAATTCCCATGAGGTCGGCGACGTCGCGCTGCGTCGACGTCGCCCGCCGATGGCTGACGAGAGCATCGATCATCGCCTGGTCCTCTGCGACCTGTGCGGCAGCCCGCTCCTGGATGGGGTCGGTCGTGTCGATGCCGAGCATTGCTGCGAGATCCACTGCACACCTCCTATTACCTTTGAGTAATACTCCCACCCGGCGGCTGCTGTGCCTAGACCTGTTGCCGTGTGATCTCCCACGCTTCTGCTCGGGATCGCGCCTCGAGTGCGTGCCGCGTCTGCTCGTCGAGACCGATGCGACCCGGTGACTTCGAAGCGACCTTCAGACCGAGGAGCAGGCGGTCGTGCCGCGACGGCTCGATGAAGTAGAACCGCACGTGGCGTCTCCCGTTCGAGGCGCCGGTCCGGGTGGTGAGCCGGAGCTCCAGGACGCAGCCCGTGGTCTCCATCAGGTCCACGTCACCCGAGCGATCACGTCCCGTCCCGCGGACGAACTCGAGCTCGCCGCTCTCGGCACGGTTGAGCAGGTGTGTCACCTCGGCGAAGAGCACTGCCCTGTCGACCGGTGCGCATGCCGTGATGACGTCGCGCAGCTCAGCGATAGGGGTCGGCAAGGAAGGGTCGCCGACGTGCTTCCATGAGCCGCCGACACCTGGTCCGTCGCCGGAGCGACAGGAACGCGCGCCTGGAGGTTGGGCGATCTGCATGGAGCGAACCTAGACCTGCCCACCGACAGGCTCTTGGCGGTCTGACCAGCACAGAAGCACGCACATGAACCACGTCGCACGTGGTGCATCGTCACGGTGTGTCAAGGTGCCCGGCATTCGAGGCTCGTGCCAGGATCGCCAGCGAACAGTCGTCCTTCGTCCGGTTCCGGATGGTGGTGTCGACGACCCGCCGCAGCTGCTTCTTGAAGGTGGGGTTGCGTACCTGAGCGGTGGGAGCCCTGCCCACAACTGAGATGAGCGTGGAGCAGGCTCGTGCGAGCGTCGCCGAGCGCGAGTCGTACAGGCTGGCTCCGGTGCCGTCACTCATCACGATGAAACCAGAGATCCCGTCGGTCTCACCGCGAAACAGGCGCGTGCTCGTGACCGCTCCTCGCGTGGTGACGAAGGTCGTCTGGTTCGCGAACTCGGAGTTGTCGGGTGAGGACATCAAACGCAGCGCGCCGTCCTTCACGTATCCGATCACACCGTCCCCGGTGTGCACGGCGATGAACCTGTCGCCCGAGACGGCCACCGCGAGAAACGTGGCTGCGAGGTCCGCGACCTGGCAGCCAAGGCGGTCCGCGGTTCGTGCGAGTACGCCCAGGAGGTGCTGGCAGACCGCCTCCTTGACGGCACGGCCGTCGTCGTTCGCGAGGAGCTCCTCGAAGTTGTCGACGAGGAAGCGAGTACCTGCATCGGTGATCGCCTGTGCCCCGTACTCCGACCGGGGCGCCGTTCCCGCGCCGTCGGACAGGCAGATCGCCTGAACCCCTCCCCGCGACACGTACTGGGTGCGGTCCTGGCACACGGTCCCGTCCTCGGCGTGACCCCGCCCCCGCACCTGGTGGTGAAACTCTTTGAACAACTACAGCTCCGCCCATCCGGCGAGGCCCGCGAGGTCCAGCTTGACGGTGTCGCCAGGGCTCGACTGAGAGACGCGTGCCACGGATTTGGAGAGCCACTCGAAGAACTCCTTGAAGTGGAGACCCTGGAGGCGGAGTGGCGGACGCGTCGGGCTGAACCGTGCCAGGACGTCCATGTCGGCGCCAGCCCCGATACCGATCGCGAAGACGGTGAGCTTCTTGTTCCCGGCGAGGTCCGTCACGCGCTGCACTGCGCGATCGAGCGCGGCGCGGTCACCGTTCGGTCCACCGTCGGTCATGAGGACGAGCCATGGCTGGTAGTAGAGGACGCCGTTGTCCGAGTAGAGCCGCTTTCGCGCATCGAGCGTGTCCAGGGCGAGGTTGACCCCTTCACCCATGTAGGTGAGACCTGTCGGCGCGATGGTCGTGATCCGCTGAAGACGTTCGACGCTCGCGAACTCCTGGATGACCTTCGCCCCCGAGTTGAACTCGACGATGCACACCTCGGCGGCGTCGTGGGCGTCGTCGTCCTCATCGATCGCGTCGTAGAACTGGTTGACACCGGCCACGAGCTCGCGGATCGGGTCACCGGACATCGAGCCGCTGGTGTCGATGCAGATAGCGACCGGCACGCGGGGCGTCGGGTTCTCGACCAGGTCCTCTGTCTCAATATTGAGCTGCGCCACGTACGTCTCCCTCGGTCGGGTTGCCACCGGGTCGTCGGACTTCCGACCCGATGGGATCAGTGTCTTGGTAGGGCTCGTCACCGAACCCGGATCGCTTGAGCGTCCTGACGACGCGGTTCAGCAGGTGGAGGACGGGGGTCGTGAACCACGGCTTCTCCCCGACATGAGCCACCAGAGGCGGGCTCCACCGGTAGTAGCAGCGGACGAACAGTCGTCCAGGAGCGGTCGTTCGGAGGCGAGTGTCCCTCCAGCGCCTCAGGACCCAGACCTCGGGGCAGTCGTATGAGCCGTAGACAGCTGTCGCCACGAAGCACCCGCCGGAGCCCCCTGCCTTGCCGTCTGTCGACGGCTTCGGGGCCCCGGTGCCCGGACGCGACTGGACCGGTACGCACGCAGGGGCGTCGCGCCGGTGGGCAGTCGGTACGGGCTTGTTGTTCGTCTGATGCCACTCGACGTTGCCGTGGGTGATGAACGTCTTGCCGCAACGTGTGCACAGGCGGGTCGGATCGATGGTTCGTCCCCTCTTCTGCTGCTCCGCTCGGCGAGCGGCGTCCGCGGCCCGACAGCGGGCACAACGGCCGGAAGAGAGCGTCGACCTCTCGGACTCGAGGCCGCAGCCCTTGCAGGCGATCGGTTGACACGCGTTGCACCGACCGCGGACGAGGTACTGCTTGCGGATGCCGCGGCCGCAGGACGCGCAGGTGCCCTGGTTGCAGTCGTAGCACCGCCCGTCCTTGAGCGACGATCGGCGCCGTCCGCAATCGGCGCACGCAGGTTGATGCGCCTTGCACTTGAGGCAGAGGGAGGGGGTCGCGTAGGACTTGGTGGTGTCGCTCCAGATGCCGGCCATCGACGCCCCGCACCCGGAGCACTCGTACAGGGGTGTATCCGGAGACATCGCCTTGAACCGCGTCGGGTAGACGTCGTTCGACAGCGGATCGAAGTTCGCGGGGCTGCCGAGATATCTCCTGTAACCACGGAAGGCCGCGAGCCACTCCTGATCCGTGGGGCGGTCGTCGTAGCGGTCGCCGTCACGGTGGAAGGTGTGCCAGAACAGCCCTTTGAGGCCGACCTGGAGGTGGCTCCACATGAAGCGCCAGTTCCCTGCGGGCTGGTCCTGGTTCGAGTTCTCCTTGTACTGGAAGGCAAAGCTGCCCTCCTTGATGAGCCTGACGATGTCGCCGTCCGATCCGGACCTGGCGTACGGGAATTGCCCCGTGATGAGGATCATGAAGAGCATCGTCGCGACGGCGAAGCGCTCGTCCTCGATGGTGCGCAGGAAGTCCGGGTAGCGCCTCCCGATCACCGATGGCGCGCTGAACATCTCGGTTCCGACGGGGCACGGGTATCCCTCGAGCTGCCACGAGTCGGCATCGATGACCCAGACGTCCTTGTTGGCGTCGACGAGGAGGTTCTTGGGGTTGATGTCGCCGAGGAGGATGTTCTGGGAGTGCAGGTAGTCAACCTTCTCCAGGAAGGAGATCGCGACATCGACCAGATCCGACTTGGTCCAGCCGGGATACTCGTTCCGGAACCGTCTCGGGTTGAACAGGGACTTGGAGAACTCTCGTCCGCTCGCTCTCGGCATGAGGTAGCCGACGAACGAGCCGTCCAGGTCGGTGACGAACGCCTGGGGGAAGCAGATGCCCGGTTCGTCCAGCTGCCGACCGACGAGCAGCCGGATCTTCTCCTCGCGATGGACCGTGATGTGGTCGCCGTCGAAGATCTTCACGACGTGGGTGTCAGACACCGCGTAGACGCTGCCCTCGCCTCCCTCACCGAGCCTGCCGAGTAGCGTGCACTCGTACGTGTTCCCCGGCGACACCACGCAGACACGGTCGCCCTCGCTCGGGATGTGGCGGACGGGCAGCACCTCGTCGGGACCCTGGTACGCGGCGTCGGCAGCGAAGGGTGCGGGTCGGGGCCGCGGTGGGACGTCGCTGCTGGTGCCGTGGGACGTTCTCGGGCGACCGTCCCGCGAGTCCTCTTCCGCAGACAGGTCGAACGCGTCGCCGTACGCGAGGAGCACGGACTTCAGCGATGCCGCCTCGAGGTGGTCCTTGCGGGCTCCCTCTCCAGTCTCCAGGGCGGTGCTGATGCGGCGGAGCTTGCGCTGCCCGCGCCCGTAGAGGACCCGAGGGTCTTCGCACTCCATCAGACCGTCGGGGGTGAGACTCCCCGCGCGCACCGGGTGTGCGCTGCTACGGCCCAGAAGGTTGATCCGGAGGAGCAGCGTGACATCGTTCGTGATCAGGAACATCGCGTACTTCGGCGAGTACGCCTCGAACAGATTGACGAACAGGTCGTCGGCGTAGGGGTTGGATCCGTCGCCGAGATCGTTGCGGACGAGTCCGGCGGCCTCCGCCGAACGGAGGAAGACGAGCGCGTTCTTCGCCTTCCGGGTTGCAGCGGCGCCGGGCTCGTCGAGATCGGCGGTGCTTGCACGGCTCTTCGCCGTGAGCTCGTCGATGACCTTCGTGGGGACGATCACCGGCCGGTCGTGCTGCAGGATCGCTGGTGCGATCCGCTCGAGGAGACTTCGGAGGCCGCCCTCGCGTCGTGGGTCGGTGTCCATGAAGACGTTGGTGTCGACGAAGAGCCGTGACTCTGCCCCCACGAGCTCGACGGGGTCGATCCGCGTGGCCCCGGGACTAGTCATCGAACTCGACACCACTCATGAACTGAGGCGCGGAGGATCCTTGTCGGGACGCGATCCCCTTGGCGAACCGGACGTTGCTCATGAACCGGACGTCAAGGACCGCAGCCTCCGACCACTCGGAATTTCTCACGACGGTCGACTCGAACGTGATGCGGGGTTCGGTCGGCGTGGACTCATCCGGGACGACCGTGATCTCGATGGATTCGACGGGGTCACAATCGGTCGTGGAGCGGCTCGACAAGTCCGGCCCCTGGGCAGCCCCGATGAGCGCGTCGAACTCGTTCGGCACTTGCAGGAGATCCGCGAGGAGCCGCGCGGTGGAAGTCGGGAATGCCGGAGCGTCCCAGGAGCGCCGGGTGGAGGTGCTCACGCCCGACGAACCGCGGACCGATCGGCCGATCGTCTGGCTCGCTCGGCCTACCGAGTAGTACTTGCCGTCGTAGTTCCCGTGCGCCTTCAGCGCTGCGATCTGACGGCCTGTAGCGGGGCGCGACCAGCTGCTCGTGACGGACCGACGTGCCATGTGGCTCCTTCTTCCCGGACGCGCCCAGCCTCGTCCACCGACGACGGGTCGAACCTACACACGACGCCTTCCGATATGAGAGGTGCGAGACGATTTTCACCCGCTATGAAGCCGTCATCTCGACGTGGCGGCGAGAACGGCCGCCTTGACCGCCCGCTCCACGGCATCGGCGTCGAACGGGATCAGGACCCATCCGGACGACTCGATCAGATCCCGGTCGGCGGCGGCGAGGGTGTCGACGGTGGCCGTCAGCCTGAGATTCGGCCACGAGAGCGACACGGGAATGCCCTCGACGAGCTCGTCGCCGACCGCCGGTACGGGCATGCCGTCGATCTCGGACAGGACGCGGAGGAGTGCTGCCTCGTCTTCCGTGCCGGATCGGATCGCCTCGGCCCAGTCATCGGAGAGCTCGGGCAGCTCCGCGCGCTCCTCCTCCACCACATTGATGACAGCCGCGAAGGTCTCGGCCGTCGACTCGTCCATCCAGTACGAGCTCGGGTTGCCTTCGACGAAGCGTGACGGCATGCGGTGCCCGCGCTTCGCCGCCGCACGGTCCGTGAACGCGAGCGCGCCGGCCAGGGATCGGACGCTCTCCTCTCCCACCCGTTCGGCGAGGACGGGCGCGGGGACCGGCTCGGGAGCGGCGGCGACCAGTGCGGCGAAGATGCTCCGTGCCCGGTCGCCGATCTCCGCCCAGTACTCCGACGCGTCGTCGAGGTCGGTCTCGGGGTCCCAGTGGCGGGCGGCCTCGTCGGGTGCCGACGGCGCCTCTGGTCGAAACTGCTGCCGGACGTCCGCGAGCCGACGCCCGTCCTCCAGCGACCAGAACGTCCAGCCGTTGGTGACCCCGCCGCGCACGTAGCGGCCGGCGCGTGACGGGGTGTCGAACGTCTGATCGTCCACGACGATCAGGCCGGCCTCGGTCACGACGGCGGTCTTGGCGCCCCAGGTCCCGGACCGCGGCCGCAGGATGGTGCCGGCTGCGATCATCCCAGCATGGACGAGCTCGGCCACCGTGACGCTCACCTGACCGCTCGTCCGGGCGTCCGTGACCTCACCTGTATGGGCGTCTGGTACCGGCCACACCGCGAGCATCCCGTCGAGGAGGATCTGGGTCCGGACGTCGATGTGCTCCTCGTCCCAGCCGGTCTCGCTCATCGTCAGCAGGCGACTGTTCAGCAGCAGGACGTCGTGCTGCGCGATCTTCGCGCGCTTGCCGCCGCGGCCGAGCCACGCGGCGTTCGACGCGGACGAGTTGAGCTTGCCCGTCAGGAGGGTGAGGTTGCCCAGCCGGTGCACGTGGGAGTTGCGCGCGATCTCGTCCTGAAGGTTGTCGACGGGCCACTTCCTCTCCCAGGACTGCGGGAGCAGGTGCTCGATCGGGTACGCGCCGCGTGGTACCTGCTGCGCGTCGTACTCGCCCCGGAGCTGGTTCTCGGCGGCCTCGAGGAACATTCGCAGCCGGGTCCGCGAGAAGCGTCGGTAGGCTCGCTCCTCCTCGAACACCTGGCGGATCTCGGCGTCGCCCGGCCAGTAGGTGGAGGTGACGCGGAAGGACCGCAGGGTGTCCTCGACGCGCTCGACGAGACCCTCCGCCGGGACGCCTCGCATCGCTCGGAGGACCTCGGCGACGGCGCGGCCCAGGGATGTCGAGGTGAGCCGCAGCAGGGTGCGACGCACGAGCCAGCTCTCGACGAGGCGCACGACGCCGAACACGACGTCGTCGGGCAGGGTGTCGTCCGCCGGGTGCAGCCTGAGCAGGATCGGCGTCAGCGCCGCCGATCCGATCGCGCGCGACCGGTACATGCACATCTCGACCGGGTCGAGGCTCCGGCGGGTGTCCCCGACGGCGCGGGTCCAGCGCTCGTAGAGCTCGGCCTGCGCGCGCATGTCCATGAGGACGTCGAGCATCGGGCGTCCGGCCTCGTGCTCCATGTAGTGCTTGAACCGCGTGAAGGTCGCTCTGGGGCGCACCTCCTCGGTGACCGTCGCCGCGAGCCACTGGTTGATGAACAGGGCTGCGTGCGTCGACGTCGCACGCCCGACCGTGATCTCGGAGTCCCAGAACGCGGAGTCGAAGGGCCACACGTCCCGGTACGCCGATCGTGCGTCCGCACCCTCCTTCGCGAGGCGCTGGAAGACGAGGTTCTTGACCAGGTCGGCGGCCGTCAGGGGAGTACCGCGAGCGTTGAGGGTCTCGAAGATGGCCTGGGAGTCCTCGTTCGCCTGCAGGTCGATGACGACGAACTGGATGCCGTTCGACAGCACGCCGGCCAGGAGCTCCGCCCGCTGCGTGACGTCGTCCGGCCGTACCCCGGCACTGACGTCGCCCTCCCCGTCCAGCCACTCGCCGACGCAGCGGGCGAAGTACGCGTGCGCCGCCGTGATGCGGGACGTCGAGTGCGGCAGGTCGTCGTGGGTGACCGGCGGTTCCGCGTTCATGACGTCGTCGAACGCCGCACGGTCGCGGTTGGTGTGCCGCACCTTGAGGCGCTGCTCCTCGTCGTCCACGAACGCAGGGTTGTTGTGCGTCAGGGCTTCGAGCTGGGTGCTGTACCGGTCGAGCCCGCGCTCCTCGAACGCGGCGCCCGCGGCATCCATGAGGAGCTGAAGCGTGGTCAGCCGCTGCTGACCGTCGATGACGTTCCGCACGATGAGGTTCCCCATTGCGGACTCCTCCGCCTGGACGACGACGGCCCCCAGAAAGTGGCTCGCCCCGATCGAGCCGCTGTGCCGGATCGACGCGATCCGGACCACGTCCTGCCACAGCGGCTCCCACTGGTCCTCCTCCTCCCACACGTAGGGGCGTTGGAAGAGTGGGACCACGATCTGCTGCGGCTGGATGAAGATCTGCTGCGGGGTCCGGACGTTCGTTTCCACTCGAGCGTTCCTCGTCCTTCGTGGTCTCGCGGGGGCGGATGGTGTCACTGGCGTGCGGAACTGCTGACTCGCTCGTGCGAGTCAGCAGGCGTCTACGCTGGCATGGCGGGCTCGGCTCGTGCCGCGAGGCGGCGCTCGAACTCGGCGTAGGCCTGGCGCATATGGGCCTCGCGGTCGAGGGTCTGGAACGGGAGCTCGTAGGTGTAGGCGACGCCGCTGCCCGGGTGGACGGCGGTGAGGTCGTCCTCCGAGAAGCGGCCGTCGTTGCCGCCCTTCTTGCGCCACGTGGTCAGGACGGTGTTCGGGACGAGGCGGCCGTTGTCGTCGTAGTGGTCCCGGTTGCGGTCGTAGCCGTAGAGCACCGGGAACTGGGTGCGGTAGATGGTGCACAGCTCGTCCGCGGTCAGACCCAGCGACAGCGCCACCAGGGCGTCGATCTCCAGCAATGCCTGGCGGCGGTCCTCCGCCCGGCGCAGCGGCGTCTCCGGCGTCCACACCGGGTCGACGTCGCCGAGGTCCACCCAGCCCGTGCGCTCCGGCAGGCCGGTCCACAAGTCGTCGCGGAATGCCTCGTCGTAGCACTCGGCCCAGAGGTCGGCGTAGGCGTCGGTGACGCAGTTGAGGCGAAGGCCACGCAACAGGATCTCGTTCTGGAGGCGTTCGTCGACCATCGGGAGTCGTTCGACGGTCGTGGCGGAGATGGTCGACTTCGGTGCGGAGCGCACCGCGAAGTCATGAATCAGCGACCCTGCGATGGACCCGACGAGTGCGATGGTTCGCGACCCGGCGGCGGGTGCGCCCAGCGACGAGACCCCGTGGATGTGCGCGGTGCCCGGCGGGATGATCGCCGGGATGAACGTGCGCTCGCCGGTGTTTGCGGCCATGTTGCGCCAGGCGAGGCGGTAAAAGGCGCGGGCGGAGACGGTCTCGGTGCGGACGGTGGTGCCGTCGGCGCGGGAAGCCGTCTCCACGTGGCGGATGAACTTCGGATCCACGGCGGGGGAGTCGTCGATGGGCTTGCCGTCCGGGCCGACGACGACGTCGCGGGTCCAGTGCGTGTACGCCGCGTCGTAGGCCTTGCGGTCGCCGCGCGGCTTGTACGACGTCGCCGGGATCGTGGTTGCGCCGAGATCTTCCAGGTCAACGGCGGTCCAGTCCCGTTGATTTGCCATTGTCGGGTTCGGGTTCTTGTTGGCGGGATTGCCGACACCGACGTGCGAACCCTGAAGGATCGCGTCTCGCCAGGCTCCGGGTTTACCCCAATCGGACTCGAAAAGGCCTCTTGTGCGGTCGTTCTTCTCGTGCCATCCCGCTGAGAACTGGAGGCCGAGCGACCCGATTCGCGGCGCGGAAGCAAGAGTACCGAGTACCCCAGCCGTCGCCCGGTTCACCGCGTAGACCATGCGACTCTGGCGCAGGGGAACATCGACACCTTCGAGAATTTCATTCCACGTGCCGAGTACTTCGTCGTCGACGTGGACGATTCGGGCGGCGTGAGGTCGTAGGTCCCACTGGCCATCCAAGTCCTTGATCCCAGGCTCCGCGCCTGTTCCGTCGTGGAGGAGTGACCTTTCTACCGTGTCGGGGTGGTAGAGGGACGCCGATTGGAGGAAGCGGGGGCGGCCGGTATCGCCGTAGATGTTGATGCCGTATAGCTTCTGGTTTTGGATCTCGAAGAGTTGGAGCTCATTGATGAATTGCCAGTGGCGACGCAGGCGTTCGTAAGTTGCGGCACGGAGGAGACCCGCTCGTTCGTCCGTGAAATGGGACTCGAGGTGGATGAGGGCGGTCGTTCCGGCCGTGGACTGATGCCGCCAGGTCTGCTCCATGAAGCAGCGATACAGGTCGGGCTGTAGCCCGGCCAAGTGTGGGTAGTCCTGAACGGAGCTGACGAACTCCTTGGTCACTTCGACGTCACCGACCGCGCCGACGACGAAGTCGACCATGCCCTCGGTGGCGAGGGCAGACTCACGGTGAGCAGCGAGCTCCGACTGTGTCGCCTTGTTCTTGAGTTGCCACCACGGGTCGGCCTCGGCGAGCAGGGCTTCAAGGTCTACCATCGGCCGGACCCACGGCGGGTTACCCACCTGAAGGTCGAACCCACCGCAAGCGGCGAACACCGCGGCAAAGTCGAGCTCCCAGTGGAAGAACCCCTGCTGAGCGGCAACCCGTTGGCACACGACGAGCCACGGGTGCTCGCGCAGCACTCGTTCCGGCGATGCGACACCGGCGAACGAGAGCTCGAGCTCTTCGGCCTCGTTGAGCTCGTCCCAGTCGGCAGTCGACGCAAGGGTCTGGTCGCCGCCGGTCCACTTCCGTCCACGCCCCGAGGCTCCGGTCTCGGCGTGGACGCCGAGTACGGCGCGCAGGCCGGCGATCCACTCGTCCAGGGTCGGCGGTTCGACGCTCTCCTCGGAACCGTCGTCAGACTTGACCCGGGTTAACCCATCAGTCAGCGGCCAGAACCACAGCGCCGACCACGCGTCCATGACGAGTCGGAGCCGCTGGTACGCGCCCTTCGCGTCGGCCAGTGCCTCTTCGATCTGCTTGCGCGTGACGGCGCCGCCGACGGGCAGGTCGTCGGCCCCCCACACGTCGATGGACCGGCGGATCTGGTCCTCGGCGATGCGGAGCCGCTGGTGCGCGAGGTCCCACAGCGTCTCGACCCGGTGCGCGAGGTTGACCAGCTCGTCAGCCTGCTTCTTCGACGGCGTCACGAGCATCGACTTGCGCCAGGCCTTGAGGCGGGCCAGCGCCTCGGGGGCGAGTTCCTTGGCTTCCTTCGCCTCGACGGCCGAGCCCCAGCCAGCGGCGGGGAGCAGGAAGTGGTGGATCCTCCCGCCCACGTCGCCGAGCGAGCTGGACCGCCCGGCGGAGCGGTCGGCGTCTGACGGCGCGAGCGGCACGTCCGTGGGTACCGCGGTGAGCCACGCCCGCTTGGCGAGCTGGTCGCGGCGGTACACCGCACGTCGGGCACCGATGAGGGAGTTGCCGCGCTTGAGGTGCAGGCCGAACCACGGCGCCTGCAGACCCTCGCCCATCGTGTCGAGCCACAGGGAGATCTCGGCGAGCTCGACGGCGGTCCCGTTGAGGTCCACCCCGTACACGTTGTGCAGGGCGATGTACGCCTTGACCTTCTGGAGCTCGGCGGCGTAGCGGTCGGGGTCGATCCGCTCGCCCGTCTCCGCCTGCTTGCGCCGCAGGTACGCGGCGGCGAGCTGGCGCACCGCCTCGATGGCGAACGCGCCGGAGCCGAGGGCCGGCTCGCACACCGTGAGGTCGAGGATCTCGCGCGCCGACATCGTGCGGGGGACCTCGCGGCCCTCCCACTCGACGGAGCCCTCCTTGACCTCGTCCGGCCCGATGAGCTCGACAAGCGCCTGCGACACCGTGAACCGGGTCAGCACCTCCGGCGTGTAGTACGACGCCGACTGCTGCCGCTCCCGGCCCGCGAGCCGGAACACGAACGTGCCCTGCTCGTGCACCACCGGCTTCTGCTCGCCCGTGACCGGGTCCGGCGCGGTGACGAAGTCCTTCGATGCGATCGACTGCGACCGCACGACCGGCACCACCCACGAGCCCTTCTCGGCGTTGCCGTCCTTGGCGACCTCGTGCAGGTCCTCGGTGGCGAAGAAGCCCGTGTAGCTCATGAGCCCCTCGTACACGGCGCCGAGCTGGTTGATGCCGAGCTCGGCGTACGAGATGAACCCGCGGTCCTTGCCCTTCGACTCCTTGCTCAGCAGCAGGTGCCGCAGCACCTGCTGCAGCGCCGCGTTCCCCAGCCCGACGGCGTCGATGTGCGCGGTCTTCGCCGGCAGGAACAGGTCCGCCTTGAGCGGCTGGAACGTCAGGCCGTCCGCCCCGTCGTCCACCCGGCGCACCTCGCCGCCGACCCGCTCGTCCCGCGCCGCTCCTGCCGCGCCGTCGTGCCCGGCGTCGACGAGCCGGAACAGCGTGCCCAGCGACTGGTAGAGGTGCGTGCCGTCCTCCGCACGCGGGCCGGAGATCTCCACGAGCGTCAGCTCGCGCAGCCGGTCCAGGCTGTAGCCCTGCTCGTACGTCGGGTCGCCGACGGGCAGCACGCCCAGCTCCGGGGACGCCTCCGCGAACAGCAGGAACAGGATCCGGTACAGGAAGCGCAGCGACTGCCCGGCGAGCTCCTGCGCCTCGGCCTGCGGCAGCGGGTCCCGACCCTGCGCGGCACGGCGCCGCACCACCTCGTTCGCGATGATCTCGATGGACAGCCGCACGCCCTCGCGCAGGTCCTTCGACACCCCCACGGTGTGCTTCACCGACTCGTCCAGCACGCCCGGCCACCACAGGTTGCCTTCGGGGTCGGGGGCGAGCGACGCCGCCTCGACGCACGTCAGCGCCGTGTCCGTCTCCCCGCCGCGCTTGTCGTCCGCCCGCTCGGCCACGAGCTGCAGGTCGACGGCGAGGTAGCGGCCCTCCGCCCAGCGCGCCTTCTCCGCGACGAGCATCCACCCGCCCGCCAGCACGAGCGCGAACTCGGGCGCGTCGTCCTGCACGAACAGGTACGACAGCAGCCGCGCCACCGAGTGGATCTGCGTCGTGTCGTCGACGGCGTACGGCTCGAGCAGCGTCCGGTCGCGGGGCGACGGCTTGTCCCGGTCACCCTTGGCGAGCAGGGACTCGACGTCCTTGACCGCCACCGCCTCGACGATCACGAGAGGAGCCGCGGCTTCCAAGCCGGTCGCGTGGACCCGGACCACCGGGCCATCCTGCTTCGACTGCAGCGCGACCGACGTGTAGCCGAGCACCCTGCGTAGCTCTGCGTAGAGCTCGGGCAGCACGGCGAACCGGCCGCCCTCCTCGCCCAGCCCCGCCAGCGTCGACAGCAGGCTCGCCCGCGCACCCACGAACCGGGCACGCGTCGTCTGCTCGCCCTCCTTCTCGGCGTCGTCCCACGCCTTGCGGCGCTCCAGCACCCGCGTCCGGAAGGACTGCTTGCCGTCCGACCCGACGTAGTGCTCGCTGATCCAGTCCTCGCCGACGACGATCGCGTCGCTCGCGGCCATCAGTGGTTCTCCTCGGTGTCGGGCTGGTCGACGGGGACGACGACGAGCAGGGGTCGCAGCAGGGTGCGGTGCGGCACCATCTCCCGCGCGAGGCGGGTCTCCTCGTCGACGTCGGACTGGCGGCTCGCGATGCCGGACCTCGCGGCCGCGGCCTCGCGGCCGATGAGCGCCGACGCCTCCATGCGCCAGTGCTGGCTGCGTCGCAGCCACGCCTCGACGCGCTCCTGCGTCTCGGCGCGGATCGACTCGATCTGGTCGCCCACCGACGCCTCCGCGGACGCGACGGCCTGGCGGACGAACGGCTGGAGCGCCTCCGCACCCGGGATCGCTCCCGTGTTGGTGGTGCCCACGCGCAGGTGCGCGACGGCGTCGGCGGACGACGCGTGCTGCGACGCGAGGCCGAATGACGGGCTGTCCGGGTTGGGGAACGCGACCGTCTGGTACGACGTCGCGACGACCTGACCCCGGACGTTGTACAACGCCGCCTGCACCAGCACCGTGAGGTCCTCGACGCCGCCGCGCACGGCGAACACCTGGCGGCGCTGCAACGTCGAGAGCACACGGTCGGACGCCCAGTCCACCACCGGGTGCAGCGGCCCGAGGAAGTGCGCCTCCGGCCAGGTGGAGCGCGACTCCGCGCTCTTCGCGTTCACCAGCTCCTGGGTGCCGCGCGCGGTCGCCGTCGCGAGCCGCAGCGTCTCGGTCACGTTCCGGTCCGTGAGGTACGACTGCGGCAGTACCTCCAGCCGCTGCTGCAGGTCGCGCGGCGGCTTGAGCGAGGCGAGGGACTGCTGGGGGTAGGTCTTCCACGCGACGCCGTTCGGAGGCTCCTGCCCCGGCGTCGTGCAGATCTGGGTGAGCGCGTCCTCCAGGAACGACAGCTCGTCGTCGTAGACGCCCGTGCTGCCGCCGGTCTCCACCGTCGAGGCGTAGGTCTCCGGCTCGGCGGGAGCCGCGGCGCCCATGCCCATCAGACGCGCCAGGAGGCCGGCGGGACCGTCGTCGGCGACGACCTCCTCGACCTCCTTCACGACGCTCTCCAGCGACCTCGCTCGGCGGAGAACGTCCGCGATCGCCTTCTCCTCGGCCTTCACCGAGTACTCGCCCATGAGCGACGCCGTGTCGCCGAGCGCGGTGTGCGCGTGGTGCTCGCGCTTCATCAGACGGGTCAGCACGCGGAGGTCGCCGCCGAACTGTCGGGTCGTCTGCGGGTCCAGCAGGAGGCTGGTGATCTGCGGGGCGTGCTTCTGCCCGTAGCGGTCGATGCGGCCGTTGCGCTGCTCGATGCGGATCAGCGACCACGGGATGTCGTAGTGCACCAGGTGGTGGCAGTGGCTGTGCAGGTTCACGCCCTCGGACGCCACGTCGCCCGTCACCAGCACGCGGATCGGCGACGACGCGAGCTTGAACGACTCGACGATCGCCTGCTGGTCGACGTCGGACAGGCCGCCGTGCAGCACGACGACGTTCTCGTCCGTCAGCCCGAGGTCCTGCACGAGCTTCTTCCGGAGCCAGCCCAGGGTCGCGACACGCTCCGCGAAGACCACCGCGCGCATCTCCGCACCCTTGCGGACGCCGATGCCTCGCAGGTGGTCGAGCAGCGCGTCGTACTTCGCCGACGGCTCGGTGAGCGAGCGCCGGGCGAGGCCGTGCAGGCGCGTGAGCGCGGCACGCTCGGCGTCTCGCGTGCCGGTGCCCGACGCCGCTCCCGGGCCGGGCGAGGCCAGGCCGGGAAGGTGCGCCTCGCCGTCGGGCACGGGGCTTGTGTCCGTGGTGTCCGGGGCGACGAGCGAGTCCTCGTCGTCGGACTCCTGCCGGCCGCCCTCCAGGACGCGCAGCCGCTTGCGGATCGACTCCTCCAGCGCGGCGGGGGAGGACAGGAACGCTTTGGCGAGCGTCCACGGGAAGAGCGTGGCACCACCCTTGCCGGAGTACGGGCTCGCACCACCGGCAGGCCAGAGCCACGTGCGCTCCAGCTCGACCGCGATCTCCTCCTCGACCGGCGACGCCGGGACGAGCACGTTCCGCGGTTCCCTGCGCTCCGCCCAGTCCGCCCCCACGACCGACGCGACCTCGGGCGAGTGCCGGTGCCGACGGACGATCAGCCGCTCCACCTGCTTCTCGTCCAGTTCCACGCCGTCGGGCTTGACGGCGGACGGCTCCAGCATCCGGACCAGCGCCGCGAACGACCTGGGGTCGCCGTTGTGCGGGGTGGCGCTGGCGAGGACGAGCGCGTCCGTCTGGCGGGAGAGCATCGTCGCGAGGCGGAAGTTCTGCGTCGAGGAGTTCGTCACGTTGTGCGACTCGTCGATCACGACCGCGTCCCACCGGTGCTTGCGCAGGTGCGCCACGTACTTGTCGGACTTCAACGTGTCGATCGAGATGATGACCCGCTTGAAGAACGCGAACGGGTTGCGGTTCGCCGGCAGCTTCTGCCGGATGCGCTGGATGCCCGTGCTGTCCAGGCGGACGAACGGCAGGGCGAAACGCGTCCACAGCTCGAACTGCATCTGCTCCAGCACATGCTTCGGCGTCACGACGAGGATCCGCTCGCCGCGCCCCCGCCGCGCGAGCTCCGACAGGATCATGCCGATCTCGAGGGTCTTACCCAGGCCCACCGCGTCCGCCAGCAAGATGCGGGGACGCAGGTTGTCCGGGTCCAGAGCCTTGCGCACCGCCGCGAACTGGTACGGCAGCGGGTCCGCCAGCGCCCGGTGCGCCGTCGTGAGCGCCGGGTCCGCGATCGGGACCGGCGTCTTGCGCAGCATCGCCTCGAGCCACAGGCGCGACGTGCGGTACCTGGGCGAACCGTCGGCCACTACCGTCGTCTCCGCCGGGTCCGCGACCGCGACGTCGTCGAGCGCGGTCGAGAAGACCGCCTCCGTGTCACGCACCAGCTCCGACAACCCCACGACGTGGACGAAGTGCCCGTCCGTCGTCGGCTCGATCTGGGTGACCAGCCACTCCTCGTCCCGGACGACAACCGTCGACCCCGGGGCCGCGGTGAACTCTGTTCGTGACTCCGCCGTCGCTGTCACGTGCCTGCTCCTTGCGTGGTGCCATGTCTGTTCGAGTGAGGGTCTGCGCCCGCACGTTGCTCGGGTCATCTTCTCCCGGAACGCGGCCCGTGCGTTCCGTTGGAAAGTCGACGATCGGGATGCCCTGAGGGTATCCGCGAGGTGTGTCGAGGATGTCCGGGTTGCGGGTGAAGTTCTGTGCTGGCCGTATCACCGGCCGTCGCGGCCCAGTAGCGTCTGCGCCTGCGTGCTCATCGGGGAAAGAGGGGACTCGGCCCATGGCTCAGAGCGACACCGTTCCACCTTCGATCTGGCGGACATGGAAGCCCTACGCGGCCATCGCTGTCGGCATCGTGGGTGTCATCTGGTGGTACAACAGCCAGTCCTCGATCGCCGACCTCAAGGACGGGTCATACGCCTGCCAGGCGGTGTACGTCAACGAGTCCGGCAAGTACGAGCTGCTTGTCGACGCCGCGGGGAACGGCTTCGCCGGCCAGGCGACGGTACGCGCTGGGGAGGTCGTCGAGATGACTGGAGACGCGAGCTTCTCGTCGACAGAACTGGGCTCCGTCACCATCCGGAAGAGTGGAAGCTCGCACTTCCACGCGACCGACGACCCCGCGGTCCACAGCTACAACGCCGTCGCTTGCGACCTCGCACGATGAGGGAACGCCAGCCGAGCCCCAGAACTGCCGTGGGCGGGGTCGTGGGTCTCGCCGTACTTCTCGGCGGTTGCACCGCGCCGTACGCGCCGCAGAGCGACGACCACGGCTCGTACGGGACCGGTGGTGGCGAGGCAGTGGCGGCGTCGTGCAGTTCGCTCCTTGAGCGTGTGATCTCTCGTCTGCGAGCCGGTGACACAGACGGCGCGATCAACGGCGAGCTGGACGCGTTGGGGGCTGAGTGCCCGACGGAGTACGACGTCTTCGTCGACTACGTCACGCTCACCTCGTTTGCCGAGGTCGCGGGCAACGACTCCTGCGCCGAGATCGCAGCGCACGACGTCATGCCCGCCGCCCTCGACTTTGCCGTTCAAGAAGGACTCTGCTCGGCTGGCCCGGTAGACGACCTGACGGTGGCCCCGACCTGGTCCTGCGGCTATTCGCCCACTTACAACGACGACTGGCACGACGACGTGGTCTGCACCAATGGTGCCGACGAGCAGCGTCCCTACCTTCGCGAATGGGACGATTTCATTTCGGAGGACGAGATCATGGAGTCGGCAAGGGAATACGAGGCGCAGTTGAACGCCGGATAGCGCTGCCGGGCCATGTGGTCAACACCTCGATCCGCGTGTGCAGGTCATTGACAGGAACGTCGTCGAAGGGCGCGTCGCGCTCCCGAAGTCAGGGCTGCTGCGGTCCGTTCCGGTCAAGGCGCTCGAGCGCAGCCGACAGGACGTGTCGCCACATGCGCGGGGGTGCGTTCTCCTCCAAGAGCTCCAGAACGTTCTGCGCGTGGAACTGCACCGTCTTCTGCTGAGCAGAGGTGAGGCCGACGAGCGCCGTGCCATGAGGAGTGCTTCCAGCTGCTTCGAAGTTCCCCGAAGGCGCCTGCGCCGGCTCTGGTTCGGGCTCGGGCTCGCTAGCTTTCGGTGAGAATGCAGTCGCAAGAGTTTCAACGGCTTCGGGCGCTGCCGACGGGACAGCCGGGCCCTGCGGTGAGCTGACCTGGTCCGACTCGGGCGCGAGTGCCTGCGGGAGAGTGCCCACGGGGTAGACGACGTCGAGGTACTTCGTCGTGCGGGTGAGCGCGATGTAGAGCATGCGCTCGCCGTGAGGCCCCGCACCGACGATCTCGGCGGGGTCCACGACGACGACAGCATCGAACTCGAGGCCCTTCGCGGCGACCGGGCTGACAAGGTTGATCGACGCACCGAGTGCGCCGTTGTCCGCGTCGTCCCAGTTGATGTCTTCGTCGCGCAGCGCGGCGACGATCTCTTCTCGCCGGGCGTCCGGGCAGACCACACCGAGGAACCTGCCCTTGCCGGAGTGCTCCTGGATCGCCTCGAGCACGGCGCGAGCGACCGATGCCGGCTCTTCCTCGCGGAGCTGGGGAGCGCGTGGTGCGTCGCGGACGACGAGAGGTGCTGTGACACCAGGTGCCGCCGTCGGCAGCAGCTTCGCGGCGAGATCCATGACCTGCCGCGGGACGCGGTACCCGTACTTCAGCTCGACGGACTCGTGCGGGAGCGGCGAGCGGAGAAGTGCGACGACATCGTCCCAGCTGTCGCGCGCCCAGAGGCCGGTCGACTGGGCGATGTCGCCGACGACGGTGAACGCGCCGTTCGCCGAGCGGCGTCGGATGGCCAACCACTGCATCGGGGAGAGGTCCTGAGCCTCGTCGACGACGATGTGCCGGTAGGACTCGTTCTCGCCGCCCATCTCCGCTGCCGCGTGGTCCAGCAGGACGACATCCTCACGTGACCAGGACTGCTCCGACATCCGCTGGGCCGACGCGCGGCGCAGCAGCTGGATCTCGCCGACGGTCAGTGACGTTCCCTGCGCTGCAGACGCCAGCCGCACGAGCGACCCGAAGAGGTCGCGCACGTACGACTGCGGTGACAGCTGAGGCCAGATGCGCTCCACGGCGTTGTCGATCTCGGTGGCGTCGAGAAGATCGCGGACGTCCCCCGTGAGTCGGTCGCCGTCGTCCTTGGCGCGCCGACGAGCCTTGACCGCGATCTCGGAAGCGAGGCGCTCGCGGAAGGCGCCTCGGCCGACGGAGTAGGGCTTGTCGCTCTCGTCGTCGATCAGGGCTGCCAGCTCGTTCGGTTCGAGGCGCACGCGCCACGAGACGCCGCGCACGGTGAACGGCTGGTCCTCCGTCGGGAAGCGCAGCCGGTCGCGCAGGCCCTTCGCCAGGACGTCGACCATGCGGTCGTCGCCCTTGAGTCGTGCTGCTGCCGGATCCTCCTTGACGTTGACCGTGACCGGCTTTCCGAGCAGCCCGGTGACGTCGGTCTGGCGTACGTGCTCGTCGCCCAGCTCGGGGAGCACCTTGCTGATGTACCGGGTAAACGTCGGGTTCGGGCCGATGACCAGGACCTCGTCAGGTGCGACGTCACCCTCGTAGAGGAGCGAGGACACGCGGTGGAGCGCGACCGCGGTCTTCCCCGTGCCGGGCCCGCCCTGGACGACGAGCAGCTGCTCGGCGTCGGCGCTGATGAGTGCCGCCTGCGCCGCCTGGATCGTCTCGACGATCTGGCGCATCTCCGGCTTGCGCTCCTGCTCGAGCGCATCGACCAGCAACGAGTCCTCGCCCATCACGTAGGCGACGGGATCCTGTCCGGGGTCGAGGTCCTCCAGCGCTGCGATGCGCCGGGCGAGCTCGGCAAAGACCGTGTCGCTCGTCTCCGTGATCGTGTTGACCGGCTGGACGTGGTAACGCCTCTGACGGAGGACGTCGCCCGGGTCGTGTGCGGTCGCCGAGGCGAGCCCCTGGACGAAGCGGGCCTTCCACGAGTAGACGAGGACGTCACCGGCGTCGTCCCGCACCCCAGCGCGCCCGACGTAGAACGTCTCGTCCTCCGTGTCGATCCGGAGGTACGCGGCGGCGTCCGAAGGATCTCCCAACGTGTCGTCGGCCTCGGCGTTCGCCTTGAGCCTGCTCGCGGCCTTGTTGTCCCCCGCAGCCGAAGGCGCCGCGCTGCGCGCGGCCCGCTTCGCTTCCCGGACGTCGCGGGCATGGGTGAAGTAGGCCTGCTCGTCAGCGAGCGACGCGGCGACCGGCGGAGTGTTCACACGTCTCCTTCGATGTGGTTGCGCGAACACTAACCCGTACCTCCGACACGGGGGCGAAACCACCTCGCGGTTTCACCCGCGCCGTGAAGCGAGTGACCTTCGTGAGCGGGTTACGGGCGTCCAAAGCGTTCGAAGCGCCATGCAAGGAGCTCTCGGTCGGGTCTGTCGGCACGACGGCGGGGGAGCGTGAGGTGGCGCCCGTGCATCTCCTGAAGGCCGTGCTTGAGCATCGGGCCGTCGATCTCCGCGAGCAGCTCGAGCGCGATGCGTACCTCGCCGTCAGGCGTCACGCCGAGCATGTTCTGGTCGTACGCAGCGTGATGGATCTTGCAGAGGGCGAGCCCGTTGTTCACGGTCGGCAGTCCACGCTCGTCGCTGTCCGGCACGATGTGCGCCGCGTCGAGCAGTGCGCCGTGCTTGAGCTCGCAGATCGCGCACCGGGTCTCGTAGGCGACGAGGACGCGGGTGCGGAACGCCGGCTGGTGCAGTCGCTGCTTGGCGAGCCGGAGCGCGTACTCGCGCTGCGGGGTCGTGAGGTGGGCCGGATCGGGGATGAACCGGAAGGCCTCGTCCAGGGCGATGAGGAACTGGCTGTTCTCCGGCTCGTCGTCCACGACGTACACCGGGGCGACCGGGGTGTAGATGTTCGGGACTTCCTTGCGGAACAGGATGAGCGGCATCCCGCTCGTCATCGCTTCGCGGAGCTTCCGGTTGTCGCCCGACCACGGGTCACCGGCGCGATACGCGTAGTGCAGGAGGCCGTCGTCGGACTCGGTGTCGTCGTACGGGCCGTGCGCCGAGCTCACGATGGACAGCGTCGACGAGAAGCTGTGCGGGTTCCGGATCCCGCGCGAGTAGTCGATCACCGGGAGCTTGCGGCCGTCGATGTGGAAATCCAGCAGCTCGTCGCGGTGGAGGAACCCTCCGTTCGCCTCAGCGCGCTCGTGCACCCACTGGATGATGCGCGTGCGAAGCGCAGTTTCAACGGCGGATTCCATGCCGGAAGCTCATCAGGCACTCTCGCGAAGAGCAAGCGTCCTTGGGGTGAATTGTCGAGTGTCAGCAACTCCGACCTGCTCTGTTGCCTCGGCCATGTGCAGCGTAGATGTCCTGCTAGACGTAGCGTAGAAAGTCTGCTAGAGGTAGCCTAGAGGCCCTGCTAGAGGTAGCGTAGCTGGGTGGATATCTACCGTCGACGTGTCATCGACACCGTCCTGGATGACGTGCAGCCGTCGTTGCGGGCGGTCGTCCTGCAAGGTGCCAAGGGCGTGGGAAAGACCGCGACGGCCAGCAGGCGTGCGCGAACCGTGATCCGCCTTGACCGGGAGGTCGAGCGGACGACGTTCGCCGCTCAGCCCGATATGCTCGCGGAGCTCCCCGGCCCGGTGCTCATCGACGAGTGGCAGCGTTGGCCGGAGTCCTGGGACGTCGTGCGTCGGGCTGTCGACGACGGATCACCTCGGGGACGGCTCCTCCTGGCGGGGAGCTCTGCGCCGCGGGGAGCGACCGTCCACTCGGGGGCGGGCCGCATCGTGCCGTTCCGGATGCGGCCGCTGAGCCTTGCGGAGCGCGGAGTCGCGGAGCCCACGGTGAGCCTCACCGCGCTGCTGCGTGGAGGTGCGACGATCACGGGCGACAGCGGCCTCCGGCTGACCGACTACGCGGAGCAGATCGTGGCGACCGGGTTCCCGGGAATCTACGACGAGCCAGCGCAGACGCGTCCCGCTCTCATCGACGCCTACCTGGAGAACCTCGTCCAGCGGGAGTTCCCCGAGCAGGGCTACCCGGTACGCAAGCCACAGGTCCTCGCCGCGTGGCTGGCTGGGTATGCCGCCGCGACCTCGACCACGACCCAGTACAGCCGCATCCTCGACGCGGCCACTCCGGGCGAGGCGAACAAGCCGGCACGGACCACGACGCTCGCGTACCGCGACGTCCTCAGTGGGCTGTGGGTGCTGGACCCGCTTCCCGCGTGGCTGCCCACGCGCAACGAGTTCGACCGGCTCGCGAGCACCCCGAAGCACCAGCTGGCAGATCCGGGGCTCGCGGCACGACTGCTGCGGGCCTCTGCGGCGTCGCTCGTCCGCGGTCGACGCGACCATCTTCTGGGGCCGTTGTTCGAGCATCTCGTGGCGATGTGCGTGCAGGTCTACGCCCTCGCCAGCGGCGCGGCCGTCTCTCATCTGCGGACCCGCAACGGTGACCACGAGGTGGACGTCGTCGTGGAAGGCCCCGAGGGGAGCGTCGTCGCGATCGAGGTGAAGCTAACGCCCACCCCGTCCGAGGCGGACCTCCGGCACCTGAAGTGGCTCCGGCAGCGGCTCGGTGACGACCTGGCCGACGCTGTTGTCGTCACGACCGGGCCCCGTGCGTACCGCCGCCCAGACGGGATCGCCGTCGTCCCGGCGGCGCTCCTGGGACCCTGACACCCTGCCAAGCCCTCTTCAGCTCGGTGGCCGCCAGCCCAGCACCCCGCGGAGCGCCCACGCTCCCAGTGCCGCGCTCCACGGGCCGGTGAGTTGTGCGCCCAGGTCGCGGACGGTGGTCACTGCCGGGGAGGTGGCGCGTGACATCGCCGCCGTCCGCGCGGACAGCGTCATGATCTTCTCGACGCGCGGGCGGCGCTCGTCCGACCACCGCTGCAGCGACGCGGGGACGTCGGCGCCGCCCGTGCCGCCGCCCGTCCGCACTCCCAGCACCACAGCGTCCTCGAGCGCCTGGCATCCGCCCTGACCGACGTTCGGCAGCATCGCGTGCGCGGCGTCGCCGACAAGCGCGACGCGGCCGGTGACCAGCGAGGCGGGGGGAGCGGGGAGGTGCCGCAGCTCGTGGCACAGCACCGCGGCGGGATCGACCGAGGCCAGCAGCGAGGGGATCGGCGCGTGCCAGTCAGCGAGCCGTTCGCGGAGCTCCGCGAACGACGCCGGGACCCCGGCGGCGTCGGCGACGGACACGTAGGAGTACACGCGCCCGTCGGCGAGCGGCACGATCCCGACGACGATCCCGCGACCCCACGTCTCGCTCCCGACCGCACCGCCCGGCTCGCCGGGCGGGGCCTCGGCGACGAGCCGCCACGCCGTCGACCCGCCCGGTTCCGGCCCCGGCGCGCCTGGCCACCAGTGCCGCCGGGTCGGCGAGTCGATGCCGTCGGCCGCGACGACGAGCGCCGCCTCGATCTCCTCGGTGTCGCCCGGTGACCGGTCGTCGACGCCCAGCCGATCCGGCGACGGCTCCCCGTCCGAACGCCCGTCACCCTGTCGCGGCGCGTCGCCGCTCCGCCCGATGGCACCGTCCCGTCCGACGTCACGGCACTGCCCGACGGCGTCGCGCACCCGCACGCGCGCGGGCCGTCCCGCGTCGCCGGGGTCCACGACGGCGGCGTCGACGCCGAGCCGCAGCGCACCGTCGGGCAGGGCGTCGGCGAGCATGCCGACGAGCTGGGCGCGGTGCAGCACGAGCGTCTGGTCGCCGAACCGGGCGCTCGCGGCGGACGCGTTGGCGCGGACGAGCCAGCGCCCGTCGGGCCGGCGCAGCCCGACCTCGCCCTGGAGCGCGGCGAGGTCGCGCAGCCGGTCGCCGAGGCCGAGCGCGCCGAGCGCGCGGACGGCGTTGGGGGCGACGGCGATCCCGGCCCCGACGGGTTCGAGCGAGCACGCGCGTTCCAGGACGGTGACGTCCCACCCGGCGCGGGCGAGCGCGACGCCGGACGCGAGCCCGCCGATCCCGCCACCGACGACGACGGCCCGCGCGCTCACCACTCGTTCTCACCGCAGAAGATCACGGTCGTGACGCTACCGGCGCAGCGGGTGGTGCCACGTCCCCCGCGCGGGGGAGTGCCATCGGGTGCCGGGCCGCGCCGCGGTCGCGCCGCTGACTGCCCGCACCGTCGCCGCCAGGTCGGCGGGTTGCGCCGCTACCCCGTGGCCTGGGCGACGACGATCGCGAGCTGGGTGCGGTTCGCGACCCCGACCTTGGCGCACGCGCTGGAGAGGTGCGTCTTGACGGTCGCCTCGCCGAGGTAGAGGCGACCGGCGATCTCGCCGTTGGACAAGCCTTCGACGAGGAGGCGCGCGACGTCCAGCTCGCGCTCGGTGAGCGCGGCCAGGCGTTCCCCGGCCACGCGTCGGGTGGCCGCACCGGGGTCGGCACCGACCTGGGTGATCATCGTCTTCGCCGCGCGGGGCGACAGCGCGCCGCCGCCCCCGGCGACCGCGCGGACCGCGGCGACGATCTCCGCGGGTTCGGCGTCCTTTGCGAGGAACCCGTCGGCTCCAGCACGGACCGCGTCGAGGATGATCTGCTCGGTGTCGAACGAGGTCATGGCGATCACGCCGGGCGGGTCGGGGAGCGCCCGGACCGCGCGGGTCGCGACGACCCCGTCGACGCGCGGCATCCGCAGGTCCATGAGGACGACGTCCGGGTGGTGGGCCTGGACCGCGGTGACGACCTGGTCGCCGTCGGCGGCCTCGGCGACGACGTCGAGCCCGCTCGCCTGCAGGATGGTGCGCAGCAGTCGGCGGACCATCGCGTCGTCGTCGACGACCATCACCCGGATCACGACGCGAGACTAGCGGTGAGCGCCCACGCGGGGCAGCGACGGTCAGCGGCCTCGACGGGTGGCAGGCTGCACGGTCGGCGGGTCCCAGGGCAGGCGAGCATGCACGACGAACCGGCCGCCGTCCACGCCGGCGTCGAACGTGCCGCCCACGGCCTCGCACCGCTCGCGCATCCCCACGACCCCGGCACCGCCGCCCGGCACACCGGTGCCGCCGACCGTGGCGCCGGGCTCACCGAGCAGCGGGGTGGTGTACGGGTCGAGGTCGCGCGTCAGCGCGTTGCGCACGGTGATGGTGACGCCGTCGCCCGGCCGCGCCCGGACGTCCACCTCGGCCCTGGCCCCGGGCGCGTGCTTCATGACGTTGGTCAGAGACTCCTGCACCACCCGGTACACGGCCCGCGTGAGCGCGGGCGGCGCGGCGTCGGCGTCGCTGACGAACACGGTCGCCGCGAGGTCGACGCCCGCGGTCCGGGCGTCGTCGAGCAGGGTCGCGAGGTCTCCCAGGGCGGGCGCGGAACCGGTGTACTGCTCCGACCCGGCGCGCAGCGACGTGATGAGGGCGCGCATCTCGTCGAGCGCGCGGTGCGCCGAGGACCGCATGGTGCGGGCGGCGTCGACCACCCCGGGGTCGTTCGTGGTCACCTCGAGCGCGGACGCCTGGAGGGAGACGACGGAGAGGTTGTGCGCGACCGTGTCGTGCATCTCACGCGCGATGAGCTCGCGCTCGTCCTGACGCGACAGCTCGGTGCGCAGCTCGTCCGCCTGCGTGCTGAGCGCCTCCGCACGCCGGTTCTCGGCGACGGCGACCTGCTGCGCGGCGTCGGCACGCCCGAGCGCCCGGCGCAGGAACCCGGCCCCCACGGACAGGCCGAGGCACAGCAGGGTCAGCACGACGTACCCCACCGGGTCGAGATAGGACGTCGCCGTGCTCCCCACCGGTGTCGTGGAGAAGATCACCCCATCACCGTCGCGTGCCGCGTCGCGCCAGAACGAGACCCCGACGGCGAGCGTTGTCGCCGCGGCGCACAGCGCGACGACCTTCCACCGCCGCTCCCGCGCGATCACGAACGGCAGCGCGACGAGTGGGGCCATCGCGCCGACGGGAGTCAGGATTCCCGCGGCGGCGGTGGCCAGGCACACGACGACGGCGTGCCGGTCGCGCCACACGACGGCCGCCGCTAGCCCGGCCGCGAGCACCCACCAGAGCAGCGTGAGCCCGATCCGCCACCCGGCGGGGTCCGGGCCGAGCCCGATGTTGTCGTACGTCGCGCTGACGATCCCGACGCCGAACGTCGCGCTCGCCGCGGCGACGGTGCCCAGGACGGACCACGCCCGGCCGAGCGGCGACGGCCCGGTGGCGGACGCGACGGGGTAGGGCCCGTCGGCGTGGTGGTACGGCGGCGGGTACGGGTGCGAGGAGAGCGGTGGGCCCGACGGCGGCCGTGTGCCGCCCGGGGGCGGGCCCGCCCAGATCACGGGCGGGGTCGGCTGGCCCGCGTACGGGACAGGGTGTCGTGGCGGAGGGCCGCCGGCACCGCGGGGAGCACCGGCGCCGTACGGACCGGCCGGAGGCGGTCCGGGCTGCTGCGGTGGCGGGTGCATGGGCGCGAGCCTACGGGCACCCGCCGACGGCGGGGCTCCATCGTTCGGCCGGGGCCGGCGGTTTGGGATCCACCGGTCGGGGTGCCGGGTCGAGCCGGTCGGGGGATCCCCCGGATCGACCACGACGCGCACTCTCGTCGTCGAGACCAGCACGACGTCGCCGACCGAGCGCCGTCGACCACGACGCAGGAGGCGACGATGTCCGCACCCACCCCGCACCCGCAGCAGCACCCTCCGGTGCCGCCGACCGGCCCGCAGTCCTCGTTCGCCCCACCCCCCGGCGGCCATCCGCAGTCGGGACCGGCCGCGAGGCCCACGATGCCGCCCTACGGCGCGCACCCGCCGCAGGGCTACCCGGTCCACGGCTACCCGGCGCCGGGCGGGCAGCCGGGCGTCCCGCCCGCACCCCGGAAGTCCTGGTTCGCACGGCACAAGATCCTCACCGGGCTGGGCGTCGTCGTGCTGCTCGCGATCGTTGGCGCGAGCCTCGGGGGCGGGGGCGACGACGAGCCGGCCGAGCCCGCCGCCGTCGCGGACGCGGGTGCCGAGGCCACCAGCCCCGAGGGCGCCGACGTCGAGGCGGACACCGCGCCCGCCGAGGAGGAGCCTGCTGAGGAGCTCGCACCCGAGCCGCCCGCGGCGCCCGGCGTCGGGACCGCCGTGCGCGACGGCAAGTTCGAGTTCACCGTGACGTCGGTGGAGACCGGCGTCCCGAGCGTCGGTGACCAGTACCTGAGCCAGGAGGCGCAGGGCCAGTACGTGCTCGTGCACATGACGGTGACGAACATCGGCGACGAGGCGCAGATGTTCACGGGCGGCAACCAGCAGCTCACCGACACCGAGGGTCGCACGCACGAGAGTGACAGCACGGCCGCGATCTACCTTGGCGACACGAACAGCTTCCTCACGGACATCAACCCCGGCAACGCGGTCGAGGGCGTCGTCGTGTTCGACATCCCGGTCGACGCGGTCCCCGCGACGCTTTCCCTCCACGACTCGATGTTCTCGGGCGGCGTCGAGGTCTCGCTGGGCTGATCGCCACTCGCCGCCGTCCGGTGGAAGCGGGTCGGTCCTCACCGGGCGCCGCGGCCACGTCCTCGATCGTTTCGAGGGCGGGTTCGTGGCGCCGGGTCGCGGTGTCGCTGGAGCGAGGGCATGTTTGATTGTGCGAGAAGTTGTTGACTTGTGGGAGTCTGCCCGGGAGACTCGAAGCCCCGAGGTCGACGCCGTCCCGGGTGCTTGCCCCCTCACCGTCGAGAGGACACCCCATGAAGTACTTCTCGTCCCGCGCGCGCTCGCGTGCCACCGCTGTCACGAGTGCGTTGGTCGCGCTCGGGCTGGCGGTCTCGGGCGCGGCAGCCGCCACGGCGGCGCCGGCCCCGGCGGCCGCACCCGCGGTCGCCGCCGAGCCGACGATCTCGCCGGTCGTCGACGCGAACTTCCCCGACCCCGACATCCTGCTCGTCGACGGCGTCTACCACGCCTACGCGACGAACCATCAGGGTCAGAACGTGCAGCACCGCACGTCGACGGACCTCGTCACCTGGAGCGCTCCGACCGACGTCGCGCCCGACCTCGGCGCCTGGGTCAGCGAGTCGTGCACGTTCTCGCCGGGTGGGGCGACCGACCGCTGCGTGTGGGCGCCGGAGGTGTCCGCGGTCGAGGGCGGCTACGCCCTGTACTACACGGCGCGCGACGCGACGTCGCCGCGGCAGTGCCTCGGCGTCGCGCTGTCCGACACGCCGGACGGCCCGTTCGTCCCCGTCGGCGACGACCCGATCGTGTGCCCCAACGGCGAGGCCGGCACGGAGGACCTCGGCGGCGCGATCGATGCCGCGACGTTCGTCGACGGCGACCAGCTCTACCTGCTGTGGAAGGCCGACGGGAACTGCTGCACGGGCAAGACGGCCATCATCTTCGCCCAGCCGCTCTCGCCCGACGGCGCGACGCTCACCGGCCCGCCCGTGGAGCTCATCCGCGTGGACAAGGCCTACGAGGGCCGCGTGGTCGAGGGCCCGACGCTCCTCGAGCGCGACGGCACGTACTACCTCTTCTACTCGGCGAACGACTTCGGCGGGGGTGGCTACCGCACGTCGTACGCGACGGCGTCGAGCCTGGCCGGTCCGTGGACCAAGGCCACGACCGAGCTGCTCACGAGCGACCGCTTCCAGGGCGACGTGCGCGGCCCGGGCGGGCAGGACGTCGTCACCGCGCCGGACGGCTCCGACGCGATCGTCTTCCACGGCTGGAACGCGGCGTTCACCTACCGCGCGATGTACGTCGCGGACCTCGAGTGGACCGCGGACGGCGTCCCGTTCGTCCCGCAGGCGTCCGACCGCTACCAGGCGGAGGACGGCGTCGTCGCGAACGCGCGCGTCGTGGCCGACGGCGGGGCGTCGGGCGGGGCGAAGGTCGGCGGCCTGGACTTCGCGGACTCGTCCGTGACGGTCGAGGTGCACGCCGACGAGGCCGGCCCGGCCCTCCTGGGCATCCGGTTCGCGAACGGCTCGTTCGACGGCCCGACGCGCGTCCCGTCGACGAGCACGCTGTCCGTCAACGGCGCGGTCGCGGAGACCGTCGTCTTCCCGCACACCACGTGGGGCAACTGGCAGACGTCCGAGCACCTCGTGGACCTCGCCGCGGGCACCAACACGATCACGCTGACCCGCGCGACGTTCTACACCGAGCTCGACGCGTTCGACGTCTACCCGGCGACGCGCGACCCGCGCCCGTCAGCCCCGCCCGTCATCCCGTCCGACGCGACGCGGTACGAGTTCGAGGACGGCGTCATCACGCGCGGTTCCGTCGGGAGCGCGTCGGGTGCTTCCGGCGGCCAGAAGGTCGGCGGGCTCGACTTCCTCGACAGCTCCGTCGCGCTCCAGGTCCACGCCGACGAGGCGGGCCCGTACACGCTCGGCGTGCGGTTCGCGAACGGCTCGGAGCGCGGTGGCTACACGCTCGCCTCGACCAGCACGGTCACGGTGAACGGCGCGGACGCCGGCGTCGTCACCTTCCCGCACACCACGTGGGGCAATTGGCAGTCCGTGACGCACGAGGTCGAGCTGCAGCAGGGCTGGAACACCGTCGCCCTGACGAAGCTCACCTGGTACACCGAGCTCGACGCGCTCGACGTCTTCCCGGCCGAGGCCCCGCCCGTCGACCCGCAGGTCACCGTCACCGCGCAGCCCCGCTGCCTCGCCGGGACCCCGTACCTCGCCGTCCGCGCGACCAACGACGGTGACGATACCGTCGCGATCGCCCTGCGGACGGACCACGGCGAGCGGTCCTTCGCCCAGGTCGACCCGGGCAAGAACGCCTACCAGTCGTTCAAGGCTCGCGGCGCGCTCGACGCGGGCGAGGCGCTCGTCGTCGTCACCGACGTCTCCGGCACGACGTCGGAGGTGACGGCCGGGTACGACGCGCTCACCTGCGCGTAGCGCACCCACCGCCACGCCCGCGGCGCCGCTCGGCCGATGAGCGGCGCCGCGGGCGTACTCGTGCGCCCGAGAGCGCCCCGGTTGCTCGCGAGATCGACCCGCACGTCGCGAAGTCGACCTCCCGAGGGTCGATCTCGAACGCTGGGGTCGATCTCGTGAAAGGTGTGCCGCGCTCGGGCAGACGACGTCCCGCGTCGGTGGGGTGATGGGCGCCGGCCTGGGAAGGCGGCCGCGTCAGTCGGGCAGGTTGTCGGTGACGAGGCGTGATCGGGCTTCGTAGACGCGTAGCGGGTCGGCGGTGCTGGTGGTGGTGGCGGTGCCGGTGACGTCGGTCCAGGTGGTGGTGCCGGTGATGCGGAACTGTCCGGACCAGGTCGTGGTGAGCGTGATCTGGACCTGCTCGGCGGGCTGGTCGTAGGTGTGCGCGACGGTGTGGTGCGGGTAGGCCGCACCGGGGTCGGTCGTGGAGACCGGGGTGGTGCCGTCGCCGTAGTCCCACGCGTACGTGCGTGGGGTGGCGCGGATCTGCACGGGGATGCCGAGCAGGGTCGTGTCCAGGACCTGCTCCCCGGGCTGGGTGTAGGTGATGGTGGGGACGTTGACCAGGGTCCACCCGTCCGGGGGCTGCACGATCACCGGGGACGGGGAGATTGTCAACGTCGCGAGCGCGCGGGCGGCCTCTGCGGCGAGGTCGGCGGGGGTGACGCACGACTGGTCAGCGATGGGGTCGCCCGCGGCGGACCACTCACCGGGTGTGCCGTCGGAGCCGATCTCGCGGGTCTGGCGGTAGAGCGCGCCGAGGTAGTGCGAACTCTCGTCGCACTCGAGGTTCTCGGCGATCAGCCGCTCCCACTCGGCACACCGGCCCGACAGGTCCGACGTGGGGTCGTCCAGGCCATCGAAGACCGCGCACGTGGTCTGCTCCGCACGGAAGTACCGCTCCGTCGCCGGGCCTCCGGCGCCGTCATCTGCCTCAACGATCCCTGTGATCGTTCCTTGCCAGATCTCAACGGTCACCTGCTGCCCCTCCGCATGGCTGTCTTGCCCGAATCCTGGCGGCCGGGCACCTGCCGCCGGTGCTTTCGGATCCTCGGTCGCTTCCGAAGCGAGCGGCGTGCCGGGTACAGCAACGAGTGTCAGAAGGAGCGCGGCGGCTGCGCCCGGGAAGTGCGATGCAGCTCGTCGAATCATGTCATTCCCCCGTCGAGGGAATCGGCGCGACCTCGACGATCACCCATGAAACGTCGTTCCGCCCGACCTCAACACGGAACTCCGAGTCGCTTCTCGGGACTTCGTCGACGACAGCCCCGTCCTGCCCGGTGACGACGATGGTGCCCTGCGTAGAACGGACGTCGAGGGGGTAGATGCCAGTCTCCGAGTCGCGACCGTACGTCTGGAGAACCTCGACTGCGGTCTCACCGCCGGAGAACGTCGCCGTGTTCTCGGACAGCCATGCCGCGCTCGCCAGCGCGTCAGCGCAGTATCCACATTCCGCATGTGACATCGCTTGCCACTCGGCCGTGTCGCCCGTCGCCATGACGTACGGGTAGAGCTCGAGGAAGTACTCCGCCGCCGCGGCGGCGCCCTCGGCGTCGTCGCGGTCCATCGCCGCGGGACGTTCCGGCTTCACCGGTCCGGTCTCGGTCGGCGACGGCACGGGCGACTCCGACTCCGACGGCGACGGCACGACCGGCTCGTCGACCGACGGCGAGGGACCGGGGCCGCCACCACCGGTGCACCCGGCGACCACGCACCCCACCGCGACGACGACACCCACGACGAGCGACCGCCGTCGGGCACGGGACAGCACACGAGAACGACGCACGAGACCCCCTGCAGATCGATGCGAACCACCCCGCACGCCACCTCGACGAGGCGTGCGGGCTGCCCAGCAACCTAGCGAAACCGCCCGGCCGACGGAACCGCACGTCCCGCCCTGTGGACGACGCGTCGCAGGTGTCCGCGACGTTGCGGTTCCACAGGTGCAGGTGGCACCCCGGGCACGAGGTGGTGAACGTTGTCCGAAGCCTCGTCCCGCACCTGGACATTTCAGGATTAAACCGGCGCGACGGCTTCCTATGCTCGCCGTGGCCGCCCACCCGCGGGACGGGTGCTGCGTCGGCCGCGACCACGTCCCTCGTCCGAGCGGATCCTTGCTGTGACCACCGTCCTCACCCCGGACTCCCCGGGTTCCTCCGGCACGCCCCGCGCCTCGTCGTCGGCCACGGCGTCCGGCGCCACCGGTTCCATCACGCCCGGTGCGCCCGCGCCCGGCGACCCCGCCGCCCCACCGACCAGCACCGACGCGCCCGTCGGTCGCCCGTCGTCCGACCCGGCCGGTCTCCCGCCGTCCGACCCTGCCGACCGCGAGGCCCAGGCGCTGCACCGCAGCCGCCTGGGCGCGCGCCGCCGTCGGCGGAACCTGCTGTGGGCGCTGCTGCTCGCGGGCCCGAACCTCGTGCTGCTGCTGGTGTTCGTCTACCGGCCGCTGCTGCAGAGCTTCTACCTCTCGACGCTCCAGTGGAACCTCGGGTCGCCGGTCGCGCGGCCGGTCGGGCTGGGCAACTACGTCGAGTGGTTCACCGCCCCGACGACGGGCCGCATCGTCACGACGACGTTCGTTTTCACGCTCGCCACGGTCGGCGGCGCGATGGTCCTCGGCCTGGGCCTGGCGCTGCTCCTCAACCGCCGCCTCAAGGGCCGCGGCGTCGCCCGGACCGTCGCGTTCGCGCCGTACGTGCTGTCGGGCTTCGCGGTCGGGATCCTGTGGTTGTTCATGTTCGACCCGCGCTACGGGCTGGTCCAGGAGCTGCTCGGGTGGGTCGGCGTCGCGTCGCCGCGGTGGTACACGCAGCGCCCGTGGCCGCTCGTGATGATCGTCGTCGTCTACCTGTGGAAGAACCTCGGGTACGTCGCCCTCATCTACCTGGCGGGACTCCAGTCGGTGCCGCAGGACCTCCGGGACGCGGCCGCGCTCGACGGCGCGTCGTCGGCGCGGACGCTGCGCTCGATCGTCCTGCCGCTGCTCACCCCGACGACGTTCTTCCTCGTCGTGACGATGCTCCTCGCGTCGCTCCAGTCCTTCGACATCATCAAGGCGATGACGCAGGGCGGCCCGCTCGGCTCGACGACGACGCTCATGTACTCGATCTACGAGGAGAGCTTCGTCAACGGCCGGGCCGGGTACGCGTCGGCGGTCGCCACGGTCCTCTTCCTCGTGCTGCTCGCGGTGACCGCGGTGCAGATGCGGTTCGTCCAGCGGAAGGTCCACTACGCATGAGCGCCGTCGCGCCCACTCGCCCCGAGACGGCGCCCACCACGCCGGCCGCGCTCGCGCCGCGCGCTCCCCGCACCCCGGGGGCCCGACGCCGCAGCCTCCAGCCGGGCGGCTACCTCGCCCTGGTCCTCGCGACCGTCGTGCTCGGCGCGCCGCTGGTGTGGATGGTGCTCGCGAGCATGAAGACGCCCGCCGAGCTGTACACCGTCCCGCTGCAGTGGCTCCCGGGCAGCGTGAACCTCGACAACTACGCGCAGGCGGCGGACTCGATCCCGCTCGGGCGGCTGCTCGCCAACAGCGTCGGGATCACGGTCGTGGGCGCGGGCCTCAAGGTCGCGCTGGGCCTCACGTGCGCGTACGCGCTGGTGTTCCTCGACTTCCCGTTCAAGAAGGTCGTGTTCGGGCTCGTCATCGCGACGCTCATGATCCCGCCGCAGATCACGATCATCCCCAACTACACGCTCGTCGCGAGCCTCGGGTGGCTCAACACCTACCAGGGCATCCTCGTGCCCGGCCTGGCGAGCGCGTTCGGGACGTTCCTGTTCCGGCAGCACTTCCTCACGCTGCCGCGCTCGATCCTCGAGGCGGCCGAGCTCGACGGCGCGGGGCACTGGCGCAAGCTCTGGCGGTTCGTCGTGCCGATGAGCACGCCGACGCTCGCGGCGGTCGCGCTCGTGTCCGTCGTGACGGAGTGGAACGACTACCTGTGGCCGTTCCTCGTCATCGACCGCCCGGACAAGATGACCCTCCCCGTGGGCCTCACGCTGCTGCAGAACACCGACGGCATGACGAACTGGGGCGTGCTGCTCGCCGCGACCGTGGTCGTGACGCTGCCGATCCTCGTCGTCTTCCTCGTCCTCCAGCGCCGCCTCGTCGCGGGCCTCACGGCGGGCGCGGTCACGGGCTGACCCACCCTGCGCCGTCGTGCCCGACGACGTCCCCACCCCGGGTGGGCCGCGCACCCTCGTGCCCGCCCACCACCACCGACTCCCCGGTCCGCCCGCAGCGGCCCGGGTTCCCCGAAGCGCACCGAGACCCGGTGCACGACCTGAAGGAGCACCTGTGTCCCACCGCACCGCACCCGTCGGCCGGCCCGCGCGCCGCCGTCGGGCCCGCACCGCAGCCACCGCCCTCACGGCGGTCACCGCTCTCGCGCTCACCGCGTGCGCCGGCCCGAGCGTGGCCGGGGCCGACGGCGCCGGCACCGCGGGCGACGACGCGACGGCCGAGGCCGTCGACTGGTCGGCCGTCGAGCCCGCGTCCGAGATCACCTGGTGGAGCAACCACCCCGGCACGTCGCAGGAGATCGAGCAGGAGCTCATCGACCGGTTCGAGGAGGAGTCCGGCATCACGGTCAACCTCGTCACGGCCGGCGCCAACTACGACGAGGTGGCCCAGCGTTTCCAGGCCGCGTCGCAGACCGACGAGCTCCCCGACCTCGTCATCGCGTCCGACGTGTGGTGGTTCCGCTACCACCTCAACGACCAGATCCTGCCGCTCGACGACGTGCTCGAGTTCGTCGAGGCCGACGCGGACGACTTCCAGCCCGCGCTCTACGCGGACTACGCGTACGACGACCAGCACTGGGCCGTCCCGTACGCGCGCTCGACGCCGCTCTTCTACTACAACAAGGACCTGTGGACGGCGGCCGGCCTGCCCGACCGCGGCCCCGAGACGTGGGCCGAGCTCGAGGAGTGGGACGCGTCGCTCAAGCCGCTCGTCCCGGCCGGCGGCTCGACGTTCGGCCTGTCCACCGGCCCGTCGTGGGGCGCGTGGTGGTTCGAGAACATGATCTGGGGCCAGGGCGGCGCGTACTCCGACGGGTTCGACCTCACGCTCGACTCGGAGGAGTCGGTCGCGGGCGGCCAGTTCCTGCATGAGCTGTTCCACGAGAAGGGCGTCGCGACGCTCTCGGCGGACGACGCGATGGTCGACTTCTCGTCGGGTCTCATCGCCTCGACCATCGGCTCGACGGGCTCGCTCAAGGGCGCGCTCGACGCGGCGTCGTTCGAGGTCGGCACGGCCTACCTGCCCGACGGCCCCGACGGCGGCGGCACCCCGACGGGCGGCACCGGCCTCGCGATCCCGTCGTCGAGGTCGCCCGAGCAGCAGCTCGCCGCGGCGATGTTCCTCGCGTTCCTCACGAACACCGAGAACACGGCGTACTTCTCGCAGAACACGGGGTACATGCCGGTGCGCACGTCGGCCGTCGAGTCCGACGCGATGAAGGCCGTCTACGAGGCGACGCCGCAGTTCCGCACCGCCGTCGACCAGCTCGCCGACAAGGCGCGCCCGCAGGACGACGCGCGCGTCTTCATCCCGGGCGCCGACGCGCTCCTCAACGAGGCGATCGAGCAGATCGTCATCGAGGGCGCCGACCCGGCGGCCGCGTTCGAGTCGGTCGCCCCGCGCATCAAGACGGCGTACACCGAGAACGTGGAGCCGTACCTGTGACGGCGACCGCGCTCGCGCCGACCGGCGCAGGGCCCGGGCGGGCCGCGCGCCCGCGCGTGATCGCGCACCGCGGCAACAGCTCGGTCGCGCCGCAGAACACGCTCGCCGCGTTCGAGGCGGCGTGGCGGGCCGGGGCGCACAGCATCGAGATCGACGTGCAGCTCACGGCCGACGGCGAGCCCGTCGTCATCCACGACGACACCGTGGACGCGACGACGTCGGGCAGCGGCACGGTGGCGCGGCTCGACCGCGCGGCGATCCGCGCGCTCGACGCCGGGTCGTGGTTCTCCCCGGCGTTCGGCGGCCAGCGCGTGCCGACGTTCGCCGAGGTCGTCGACCTCCTCGTGCGCCGGCCAGGCACCGACCTGCTCCTCGAGCTCAAGGGGTCGTGGACGCCGGAGCAGGTGCGGCGCGTCACCGGGCCGATCCGGTTCGCGGGCATAGCCGACCGGGTCGTCGCGCAGAGCTTCTGGCCCGAGACCGTCGCGGCGCTGCGCGAGGCGGACCCGAGCCTGCGCCGCGGGCTGCTCGTCGCGTCGATCGACGACGACGTGCTCGCGCGGTGCGCCGAGCTCGACGTCGTCACGTGCAACCCGATGGGCCTGCTCCTCCTCGAGGACCCGGGGCTCGTGGAGCGCCTGCACGACGCCGGCCTCGAGGTCGCGGTGTGGACGCTCAACGAGCCGGAGCACTGGGCGGCCGCGGTCCAGCTCGGCGTGGATGCGATCATCACCGACCGTCCCGACCGCCTCGCGGGCTGGCTCGCGGCCCGGGTCGTCTAGGACCCGGCAGGAGGGGGGTGGGGCGGAGCCGGACGGCCCCGCCTCACCGCCCCGGGGTCGTGGGCCGGTAGCGCATCGCGACGGCCCCCGAGCGGAACTCGCGGCGGTCCACGAGCTCGAGCTGGATCCGCTCACGGAGACCGGCGAGCAGCGTCGGCCCGTGCCCGGCGAGGACCGGCTGCACGACGAACTCGTACTCGTCGATCAGCCCCAGGTCGGCCAGCGCCAGGGGGAGCGTCACGCCCCCCACCCACAGGCCCTCGCCCGGCTCCTGCTTGAGCCGCTCGACCGCAGGCCCCAGGTCGCCCCGCACCAGCTCCGCGTTCCAGTCGACCCCGCTCAGCGTGCTCGACACGACGTGCTTGCGCGCCCCGTCGATGGCCTCGGCGAACGGGACCTCCCACTCGTCCATCCAGTCGGGCCACGTGCCGGTGGCCGGCCGCCGCCAGGCCGACTCCATCATCTGGTAGGTCACCCGGCCGAACAGGAGGGCGTCGGCGCGCTCCATCTCGGCGGTCCAGTGGCGCATCGACTCCTCGTCGGGCGGCAGTCCCGCCTCGTGGTGGCAGCAGCCGTCGAGCGTGACGTTGATCGAGTAGCGCAGCGGTCTCATCTCGGTCCTCTCCCGGGAGCGCACCGAGGCGCCCCGTGTTCACCCGTGGTTGGTGAGACGGCGGCCCGCACCGTTTCTCATCGGCGACCGCACCGGCGTCACCGACCGTCAGCCGGGTCGGCGGCGGTGGGGGACGCGCACGCGGTCGAGGTCCTGCGCGACCGTGAGCTCGCCGTCGAACACCTCGCGCGCCTCGCGCCAGAACTCCGTCGGGTCGGGGTAGCGCTGCGAGAAGTGCGTGAGCACGAGCGAGCGCACGCCCGCCTCGGCCGCGACGGTCGCCGCCTGCCGCGCGGTGAGGTGGCCCCAGCGTTCGGCCTGGTCGCGGTCGCGGTCCAGGAACGTCGACTCGATGACGAGCAGGTCGACGCCGTCCGCGAGCCGGTGCACCGCGTCGCACAGGCGCGTGTCCATGACGAACGCGAACGACTGCCCCGGCCGCGGGGCGCTCACCTCGTCGAGGGTGACGGTCCGGCCGTCGGGCGCGGTGACGACCCCGGTCCGTTGCAGCTCGCCGACCGCCGGGCCGGTCAGGTCGCGGTCCGCGAGCAGCGCGGGGTCGAGCGACCGGCCGTCTGGCTCGTCGAGCCGGTAGCCCATCGCCTCGAGCGTGTGGTCGAGGCGTTCGGCGCGCAGCGTGAACCCCGGCTCGGGCCGACCGGAGACCGGCGGGACGACGCCGTCCGTCGTGAGCGGCTGGAGCTCCAGGTGGCCGCGGCGGAAGTGGGCGCTCGCGTCGAGCAGGTGGTCCACCCACCGCTGGCCCGACGCCGGGTAGGTCACCCCGATCGTGTGCCGCACGCCGTCGCCGCTGATGCGCTGGGAGACGCCCGCGAGGCCGAGGCTGTGGTCGCCGTGCAGGTGCGTGATCGCGATGCGCGTGAGGTCGGTCGCGGACACGCCCGCGAACGACATCTGCCGCTGCGTGCCCTCGCCGGGGTCGAAGAGGATCGCCTCGTCGTCCCAGAACAGGACGTAGCCGTTGTGGTTGCGCGTGCGGGTCGGGACCATGCTGGCCGTCCCGAGGACGACGAGCTCGCGGCGGGACATGGCCCCAGCGTGCCACGGCGCCGCTCCTCGTAGGGTGGCAGGAGAACCCCCACCGAGAGCACGGAGAACCCGGAGAACCATGCGCCTGCTCCTCGTCCGTCACGGACAGACCCCGTCCAACGTCGCCGGCCTGCTCGACACCGCCCTTCCCGGCCCCGGCCTCACCGCCCTCGGCGCGCGCCAGGCGGCGGCGATCCCGGACGCGCTCGCGGACCGCGTCGTCGACGGCGTCGCGGTCTCGACGCTCGTCCGGACGCACCTCACCGCCGCGCCGCTGGCCGAGCGGAACCGGTACGACCTGCTCGAGCTCGACGGGTTCCGCGAGGTCGACGCGGGCGACCTGGAGATGTCGGCCGCGCACGACGACCACGCGACGTACCTCGAGACCGTGTTCGCCTGGGGCCGCGGCGAGCCCGGCCGGCGCATGCCCGGCGGCCCCGACGGCGCGGAGTTCCTCGGCCGCTACGACGACGCCGTCGCGAGCGTCGCGCGCACGGGGTGGCGCACCGCCGTCGTCGTGTCGCACGGGGCGGCGATCCGCGCCTGGGCGTGCGCGCGCGTGGACGGCGTCGACCTCGACCTGCTCGCCTGGACCCCGCTCGCGAACACCGGGCTCGTCGAGGTGGAGGGGGACCCGGCGTCGGGCTGGCGCCTCGTCGGGCTGAGCGACGGCCCGCTGGGCGGCGCCGCGCTGGCCGACCTCGCGGCCGAGGATCCGACGGGGGAGTCCGTCGTCGAGGAGGAGCGTCGCGCCGCGGCGGACGACTGACGGACTACCGCCCGGCCCGGGTGCGGAGCTCGGCAGGCATCCAGGGGTAGGGGTCGGCGAGTGTCTCGCGCCCAGCGCGCACGTCGTCCCGCAGCGCGCGGAGAACCCCGCTCGCGACGTAATAGCGTCCTCTCGTGTTGCCGACGGCATCGAGCAGCCCGGCCGCCACGAGGCGCCGGAGGTCGCGTGTGGCGGTCTGGTCCTCGATCGCCGCATGCTTGGCGTGCGACGGGCGGGTGACGCGGTAGCCGAGCGCAGCATCGAACAGCGCGTCAGCGCTTCGTTCGGGGAGACCGTGCTCGGCAAGGATCGCGTCGAGTGCACGCCACGTCGTCTCCGCCTCGAGGAAGCGGCGCCGGAGGGTCTGCGCCTGCATGTGGTGCGCCCGAAGGGTGAACTTGATCCAGAGGGTCGCGTCGTTCTGAGGCCTCCAGGCGCCCTCGCCCGTGACGGCCAGGACGCGGTAGTAGTCCTCCGTGTTGCTTCCCAACCACTCCTCGATACTCGAGAAGGTGGGCTCGAGCACGCGGTCCTGTCCCAGCACCATGGTCTGAAGTGCCCGCGCCATGCGGCCGTTGCCGTCCCGGAAGGGGTGGATCATCACGAGGTTGAGGTGCGCCATCGCCGCGTCCACCATCGCGTCGGCGCCGTCGTGCCGGATCGTCGCGACGAGGGACTCGACGAGCCCCGGGACCTCTTCCGCGGGCGGTCCCTCATAGACGGTCTGGTCCGCCGTCTCGTCCCGGACGTAGACGGCACCCGGTCGGAAGCGGCCCGGGTCTGCTCCGAGGTCGTGCTCTAGCAGCATGAAGTGCAGCGAGCGCAACGTCTGGGTCGTGAGCACGAACTCCGGGTCGGGAGTCATGCGCAGGATGTAGGTCATCATCCGGCGGTACCCCATGATCTCGGCCCAGGTCTGCTGGTCCGCCGTCAACGGGGGTTCGTCGTCGACAGCGGCGACGGCGTCCTGGTCCGACACGGTGTAGCCCTCGATCGTGTTCGAGCCCTGGATCGCTCGCGCCTGAGTGGTCCGGCGCATGCCGTTCGACCATCGGCGCGGGACACGCAGCACGTCCGCGAGAGACTCTCGCAGCGTGTGGACGTCATCGATCACGGCAAGGTCCTCGAGATCGGTGTCGGGGGTGCGGTAGATCGGCGGGAGCATCGGCTCGTCTCCTGTGTCGCAATGATCAAATCATTGCGACACATGCTAGCGTGGTGACGCAATGATTTGATCATTGCGTCATTCTGTCGTATCGCATGGATCTAGCGGTCGTCACGCTCGTGACATACGCTCGACGGATGGCCGACGCACCGCTGCCCGCGCCGAACGAGCGCGCGCTCGAGTCCGACATCGTCACGGACCTGCGCGAGCAGATGACGTACGGGTCGTACCTGCACCTCGACACGCTGCTCGCCGCGCAGGAGCCGGTCAGCGACCCTGAGCACCACGACGAGATGCTGTTCATCGTCCAGCACCAGACGACGGAGCTCTGGCTCAAGCTCGTGCTGCACGAGCTGCTCTCCGCGCGCGACCTCCTCGCCGCCGACGAGCTCGGCGCCGCGCTCAAGCGCATCGCGCGCGTCAAGCACGTGCAGCGCACGCTCACCGAGCAGTGGTCCGTGCTCGCGACGCTCACCCCCAGCGAGTACGCGCAGTTCCGCGGGTTCCTCGGCCACGCGTCGGGCTTCCAGTCCTGGCAGTACCGCGCGGTCGAGTTCCTGCTCGGCAACAAGAACGCGCGCATGCTCGCGGTGTTCGACGCCGAGCCCGACGCCCGGGCGGAGCTCGCGCGCCTGCTCGCCGAGCCGAGCGTCTACGACGAGTTCCTGCGCCACCTCGCGCGGCACGGCCACGACGTCCCGCCGCGCGTGCTCGACCGCGACGTCACCGTCGCGCACACGCTCGACGACGACCTCGTCGAGGTCTTCCGTCGCATCTACGACGACCCGGAGGCGCACTGGTCGGCGTACGAGACGTGCGAGGAGCTCGTCGACCTCGAGGACAACTTCCAGCTCTGGCGTTTCCGCCACATGAAGACGGTGCTGCGGATCATCGGCACCAAGCGCGGGACGGGCGGGTCGAGCGGCGTCGGGTTCCTGCAGAAGGCGCTCGACCTCACGTTCTTCCCCGAGCTGTTCGCCGTGCGCACGGAGATCGGGCGGGCGTGAGCGGCAGGTCCCTCGGTCGGCCCGGCGACGGCGGCACCTGGCTCCCGCCGCTCGTCGACGCGCACGTGCACCTCGGCCTCGTCGACCCCGTCGCCGTGCGGCGCGGCGGGATCGCCGTCGTGCACGACCTGGGGTGGGTGCCCGACGTCGCGCGCACCTGGCCCGGCACGCCCGGCTTCCCCGAGGTCGCGTACGCGGGCGCGTTCCTCACCGCGCCCGGCGGCTACCCGTCGGACCGGTCGTGGGCGCCGCGCGGTGCGGTCGAGGAGGTCGCGAGCCCCGACGAGGCCGTCGCCGCCGTCGACCGTCAGGCCGCCGCGGGCGCGTCGTCCGTCAAGGTCGCCCTGCACTCCGAGGCCGGCCCGGTGCCCGACGACGTCACGCTCGCCGCGCTCGTCGGCCACGCCCACGCGCGGGGCCGGGACGTCGTCGCGCACGTGGAGGGGCGGGGCATGGCAGCCCGCGCGTTCGAGGCGGGCGTGGACAGGCTCGCGCACGCCCCGTTCAGCGAGCGCCTGCCCGACGACCTCCTCGCTGCGATGGCCCACCCGCGAGCTCGCTCCCAGACGCCGTCTCGCTCACGCCCCGCCGCCGAGCACGACCCTGCCCGCGGTCGAACACGACCTGAAGGTCGGAATAACCCGGATAACGACCCTCATGTCGTGTTCGGCGGAGGTGTGGGGAGTCTTGTGAGCTGGGTGAGCACGCTCGACGTGCACGGGTGGGGGAGCCCGACGGCCGCGCAGGACGTCGCGATCGACAACGTGCGGCGCTTCGTCGCGCTCGGGGGGACGGTCGTCTACGGCACCGACCTGGGCAACGGGCCGCTGCCGACCGGCGTGAACGCGCGCGAGCTGCGGGCGCTCGCGGCGGCGGGCCTCGACGCGCACGCGCTGGTCGCCGCGCTCACGCACGACGCCCCGGCCGAGCGACGCGCTCCCGCTCGGGAGATGCACCCCGAGGTGCAGCGCCCGGGCACAGGTGCAGCGCTCGCCACGTGGGTCCCCGGCGACCCGCCCGAACCCGGTCACACCGACGACGTCGTCGCGTGGCTCGCGCGCGCCGTCGTCGTCGAGCGCGACCCGGGCATGGCCCCGAACCCGGCCCCGAACCCAGCCCGCGAGACCTCCCCACCGGAAGGACGACCATGACCGAGGACCACGCCGCGCGCTCCGCCGCGCTCGACGCCGCCGACCCGCTCGCGTCGTTCCGCGACGCGTTCGTCGACTCCGACGAGGTCACCGCCTACCTCGACGGGAACTCGCTCGGGCGGCCGACGCGCGCGTCCGCCGAGCGGCTGGCTCGTTTCGCGACCGAGCGCTGGGGCGCGCGGCTCATCCGCGGCTGGGACGAGGAGTGGTACGACCTGCCGCTCACGCTCGGCGACCGGATCGGCGCGGTCACGCTCGGCGCGGCGCCCGGGCAGACGTTCGTGGGCGACTCGACGACGGTCATCCTCTACAAGCTCGTCCGGGCCGCGCTCTCGGCACCGCACGTCGCGGGGCGCGACGAGATCGTGCTCGACGCCGGGAACTTCCCGACCGACCGCTACGTGCTGGAGGGCGTCGCGCGCGAGCACGGCGCGACGCTGCGGTGGATCACGCCCGAGCACGACGGCGGGGTGACCCCTGGGCAGGTCGCCGAGGTTCTCTCGGGCCGCACCGCGCTCGTGCTGCTGAGCCACGTCGCGTACCGCTCGGGGTACGTGAGCGACGCCGCCGCGATCACCACGCTCGCGCACGACGCCGGGGCGCTCGTCCTGTGGGACCTGTGCCACTCGGTCGGGGCGCTGCCGGTCGAGCTCGACGCGTGGGGTGTCGACCTCGCGGCGGGCTGCACGTACAAGTACCTGAACGGCGGCCCGGGCGCGCCCGCGTTCGGCTACGTCCGCGCCGACCTCCAGGGCGCCCTGACCCAGCCGATCCAGGGGTGGATGGGCAGCGCCGCGCCGTTCGAGATGGGCCCGGCGTACGCCCCGCACGACGGCGTCCGGCGCTTCCTCTCGGGGACGCCCGCGATCGTCGGGATGCTCGCGATGCAGGACATGCTCGACCTCCTGGACGCGGCGGGGATCGCGGCGGTGCGGGCGAAGTCGGTCGCGCTCACGGAGCACGCGACGGCACTCGTGGACGACCTGCTGCTCCCGCTCGGCGCACGCTACGCGTCGCCGCGCGACCCGGCCCGCCGCGGGAGCCACGTCACGGTCGACCACGACGCGTTCGAGGCGACGCTCCCACTGCTGTGGGAGCGTGGCGTGATCCCCGACTTCCGTCGTCCGGACGGCCTGCGCCTCGGCCTGTCGCCGCTCTCCACGAGCTTCGACGAGGTGCGCGTCGGCGTCGAGGCCGTGCGCGACGCGCTGCTGCAGGTCCTCGACGGACCTGTGGACGGGGCCGCGTGATCCTCGACGACCTCGACTCCCGCCCGGGGAGCGCGACGTCGCTCCTGCGCACCGTCGTCGGGCTGTACCTGCGGGACCTCGGCGGGGCGGTCGCCGTCGCCGACCTGGTCGAGCTGCTGGGGGCGCTCGACGTCCCGCCTGTCGGCGCACGCGGCGCGGTCTCGCGGGCGAAGGCGAAGGGGCTGCTCGTCCCGGAAGCCGTCGGTGGCCGGGCCGGCTACTCGCTCGCGCCCGACGCCGCGCGGATGCTGGAGCGGGGCGACCGGCGGATCTTCGCCTACCGGCAGCAGGGCGACGACGACCCGTGGTGCCTCGTGTCGTTCTCGCTGCCGGAGGAGCGGCGCGCCGTGCGCCACCAGCTCCGGCGGCACCTCGCATGGATCGGCGCCGGCACCGTCGCGGACGGCCTGTGGATCGCGCCGGGTCACCTCGCGGACGAGGTCGAGGAGATCCTCGTCGGGCTGGGCGTGCGCGAGGCCGCGACGGTCTTCGTGGCCGGACCGCCGCGCGTCGCTGGGTCGTTCGCCGACGCCGCCGCGCGGTGGTGGGACCTCGACCGGGTCGCCGCGCTGCACCGCGACTTCCTCACGCGGCACGGCGGCTCGCGGCCCGAGGTCGGCCGGGCCGAGGGCGCCCGGCCCGACGACGCCCGGCCGGATGGCGAGGCGGTCTCGCCCCGTGCCGCGTTCGCCCGGTGGGTGCGTGCGGTCGACGACTGGCGGCCCGTACCGTACGTCGACCCGGGCCTTCCGCTCTCGGCGCTGCCCGCGGGCTGGCCCGGCGCGGCGAGCGTCGCGCTGTTCGACGGCCTCCGCGCGGACCTCGCCGACGCGGCGGCGGACCACGTCCGGGCCGTCGTCGGGCGGTGACCGGGGCGCAGCGGGAGGCACACCCCCGATGCCCGACGTCCGGCGTCCCGTCGCGCCCTGGGCGACGGCCTGATCGCGCGCCTCGGCGTCTCCTGAGGCCGCCCGTCGGGACGACAGACCGGACATCCGGGATAGATGCGGAGGCAACGTCAGGGCGCCTCGGTGGGGTTGCTCACAGTGGTGCGACTTCACCCGGCCCACGCACCTGGACGCCCGTCCAGGTCTGTTTACGGTGGTCGGGACGGGTCGTCCGACCCCGTCGTCCGCGACACCGAGACCCAGGTAGTGATGACCCGCCCGACCTTGACACCTCAACAGCAGTCCCACGAGACCTCCCGCCGGCAACGTCGACGGCCGGCTGCCGCGCTGCTCGCCGTCGGCCTCCTCGCCGGCGCCGGGCTCGTCGTCCCCGCGACGAGCGCCGCCGCCGCCGACGCGGTCAACCCGTTCGACCTGGCCGGCGGGTTCAGCGTCTACGCCCGCGAGGACGCCCGCCTCGACAACCACGAGACCGAAGGGTCGATCGCCGTGGGCGGCGAGCTGACCGTCCGGGCCGACGGCGGTACGTACGCGATCGTCCACCAGGTGGCGGGGACCGCGGACTACACCATCCCGACCGTCGACGGTGACCCGACCCGTCTGCTCGTCGGCTCGTACGCTCCGTCCTCCGGGCTGGCGCAGATCACGAACGCGGGCGTGCCGCAGGGCAGCGGCGCCGAGCTCCAGGGCTACCTCAAGGTCGTGGGCGACGACCCGGCGTTCGACACCTATCAGCGGGGTGACTGGGTGCGGTACCGCACGACGGTCGACGACGCGCCGGCGATCGACGCGACCAACCAGAAGTGGCCCGCCGGTGCCGCGACCGTGGCGACCGAGCGCGACGCCGTCGCGGCGTACGTCGAGAGCGGAGCCACGGAGCCCGCCGACGTGCGCCAGTGCCTCGCGAACCTCGTGCCGAGCGGTGCGGCGCACGTGCTCACCGTCGCCGAGGACGTCGGCGACCGGGTCGTCCTCTCGGCGCTCGAGCCCGGACGCCCGAACGTCGTCGACTACGCCGCGATCGCGGACGCGTACACGGTGCAGTTCGCCGACGGGGTGCTCCCGTCCGCGGACGCCCCGTTGATCGTCTCCGTCCCCGCCGGGACGACCGAGCTCCGCGGCTCCGTGTTCGGCGGAGCCGGCGCGGCGGCCTCCTTCGTGATGTGGGACCTGTCGCAGCTCGACGGCGCGGTCACCCTCGGTGTTGGCGGGACACGCCTCGACGGCTCGGTCTACGCCCCGACGGCGGACCTCACGGTCGAGGCCGCCCCGCTCGACGGCCAGGTCGTCGCGCGGAACCTCACGCTGCTCGGCGGCGAGGCGCACGCGTACCTCTTCGCCGGCGCCGTCCCGTGCTCGACCGATCCGGTCGTGGAGACCGGCGGCCTGACGCTCACCAAGGAGGTCGTGGGTGCCGCGGCCTCGGCCGTGCCGGCGGGCACGACGTTCACCGTCGTGTACGACGCCGACGGGACGACGGGCGAGCTCACCGTGCCCGTCGGCGGCTCCGCGACCCTGGACGACCTTCCGCTGGGCACCGAGGTCGTGCTGTCGGAGCCCAGCTTCCCCGACGTGGACGCGGTCGTGTGGGGGGAGCCGGCGTGGCACGTGGACGGCGCAGCCGTCGTGCCGGGCGACGACGGGACCGTGCGCGTCGAGATCGGCGCGACGGCGGACGTCGCCGTCGTGCTCACCAACATGGCGGACGAGCCCGCACCGCCGACCCCGACGGATCCCACGACCCCGACGGAGCCCACGACGCCGACGACCCCGGTTGCGCCCACCACCCCGGCGCACCCGGCCGACGGCGGCTCCGACGGTCTGGCGACGACCGGTGCGCAGGCCGGGGGCGTCGCTCTCGCGGCGCTCGTGCTGGTCGCGCTGGGCACCACGGTCCTCGTCCTGCGGCGACGTCAGGGCGCCTGACCCGGCGTCCCGCCCGTCCGTCCCGACGCCGCGTCCCCCGATCCCGGGGGGCGCGGCGTCGCGCGTTCCGGGGCGCGTCCGCGACGGCCACCTGCCCGCCCACGGGAGTTCACCGGGACGACGGGTGCCCGCCACCCCGGCTCCGTACGGTGACAGCGCTTCCCACCACGGGTCCGGCGCCGCCACGGTGGTCCGACGGTCGTCGCCGCGCGGACCCCTGACCTGCGAAGGAACCCATGAACCCGCACGCCTCCCGGCTGCCCGGCGCGCTGACGCGCGCGGCGGCGTCGACGCTCGCCGTCTCCCTGGTGGGGACGGTGCTCGTCGCCGCGACCGCCACCTCGACGGCCGCCGCCGACGAGTCCCTGCTCTCGACGTCCGGCACGACCTGGCGCTACCTCGACGACAACACGAACCCGGCGGGGACCTCGACCAGCACCGCCGTGGACCAGCGCGTGTGGACGACGACCGCGTTCGACGACTCCGCGTGGAAGACCGCGACGGGCGCGTTCGGCGCCAAGCGCGGCGCCGCGACGGGCATCGGGGACGCGTTCCCGATCACGACCCTGCTCACGCAGTACATCCCCGGCACGACGACGGACGTCCCCACGTTCTTCTTCCGCACCGACGTGGAGCTCACTGCGGCGGACCTCGACGGCGTCCCGGCGTTCGAGGGCGAGATCGTCTACGACGACGCGGCGATCGTCTACGTGAACGGCGAGGAGGTCGTGCGCCTGGGAGACGACGGCCGCGAGATCACGGAGAACCTGCAGTACCACGGCAACGGGCGCACGGACCCGGTGACGGGCACGTTCGTCGTCCCGGCCGACGCGTTCGAGCCCGGCGAGAACACGATCTCCGTCGCGCTCTACCAGGACGCGCCGACGAGCTCGGACATCTACCTCGACGTCCGTTCGCTCGTCCCGACGCACGGCGAGGTGCGCGACGTCGCCCTCAACGTCGGCGCGGACGAGACGCAGGCGAACGTCGCCTGGTTCTCGACCCTGCCCGGCGCGGGCGAGGTGCAGTGGGTCCGCGTCGACGAGGCGGGCGGCGAGGTCGACTGGCAGGCCGCGGCGACGTCGTCGTCCCGGGACGGTGCGGCCGCGGACGGCTCGACCTACCACCACGCCACGATCACCGGCCTCGAGGAGGACTCGGCGTACGCGTACCGGGTGGGCAGCGCGGCCACCGGCTGGTCCGCGCCGACGACCTTCACCACGGGCACGTTCGGCGACGAGTTCAGCGCGCTGTTCGTCGGCGACGCGCAGATCGGCGCGAGCGGCGACGCCGCGAACGATGCAGCGCGCTGGGGCGAGAGCCTCGACGTCATGACCGCCCGGCACCCCGACACGGCGTTCCTCATCTCCGCGGGCGACCAGGTGAACAGCGCCGGCAGCGCCGCGCAGTACGCCGGGTTCCTGGCGCCGCGCCAGATGCGCGAGCTGCGCTTCGCCGTCCAGGACGGCAACCACGACACCGCGTCCGCGCTGTACGACCAGCACTACGTGATGCCGAACCTCTCGACCGAGCAGCGCCGCGACTACTGGTACTCCTACAACAACGTGCTCGTCGTCGCGATCGACTCGAACGACTCCGACCCGGCGGAGATCGCCGGGCACGAGGCCTTCCTGCGCGACGTGGTCGGGACGCACGGCGACGCGTACGACTGGGTCGTCGTGACGTTCCACCACTCGCTGTACAGCCAGGCGTTCCACTCGCGCGACACCGACGTGGTGCGCATGCGCGAGGCCCTGTCGCCCGTCTTCAGCGACCTCGGCGTCGACCTCGTCCTCGCGGGCCACGACCACATCTACACGCGCTCGTACCTCATGGAGGGTGCGACGCCGGTCGTCCCGGCGGAGGCGCCCGCCGAGGGCGACGTCCTGACCCCGGACGAGGACCAGGTCCTCTACCTCACGGGCAACTCGTCGTCGGGCTCCAAGTTCTACGACTTCGACGGCGCCAAGCCGTGGACGGCCCGCTGGGAGCAGTCCCGCGAGGCGAGCTACTCCGACCTCGACGTCACCCCGACGTCCCTCACGGTCACCACGTACACGACCGGGTCGCAGCGCGTCGTCGACCGGGTGACGCTGCAGCGCGAGGACGCGGCGGGCCCGGCGCTCGACGTCGAGACGAGCGCGCGCTGCCTCGCCGGCACGGCGTACGTCGCGGTCCGCGCGACGAACACCGAGGACGTTCCCGCCGACGTCACGCTCGCGACGCCCTACGGCACGCGGACGTTCGCGGCGGTCGCCCCGGGCAAGGCGGCGTACCAGTCGTTCTCGACGCGGTCCGTCGCGGCCGAGGCGGGCTCCGTCACGGTGACGGGCACCCGACCCGACGGCGGCGCCTCCTCGCAGGACGCCACCTACCCGGCGGTCACCTGCGGCTGAGCCCGCCGCCGAACCCGGGGTCGTTCCCCAGCGCACGCCCGCGCTGGGGAGCGACCCCGGGTTCGGCGTGTCAGGTCGACGGTCCGTCCAGGGGCTCGACGACGATGCCGCCGAAGCGGGCGTCGCGCGCTCGGTGCTCGACGCCGCCGATCCAGACGCGCCCGCTCCGCACCGCGTCGGACGCGGGGGAGCGGTCGAGGTAGTGCGCCTGGTAGCCGCCGCCGAGGTCCACGTTGGTCAGCGAGACCGCACGACCCGCCTCGTCGGTGACGTCGGCCTCGCACCACGCGCACACGTGCCGCGGGTAGCGGGGGTTCCAGCGGACGAGCGTCCCGCACAGCGGGCAGAACTGCGTACGGACCGGCTCGGCGTCGGCGGGCGCGAGCGCGCCCGCGCGGACGAGGCCGCCCTGCGCGGTGCGGCGGGCGAGCGCGGTGAGCTGGCGCCGCGCGATCCCGGGCCAGCCGTGGACGGCGGTCGCCCACTCGGACGGCACGGCGCGCGCGCCGTAGGCGGCGCCGAGCAGGGCGCCGGCGATGGCCGCGACCGTGTCGGTGTCGCCGCCGATCGACACGGCGGCCTGGAGCGCGGCCGCGAGGTGGTCGCGGTGGGCGAACGTCGAGCCCTGCGGCGCGGAGGTGGTCGCGATGGCGTGCCACGCCGCCTGGAGCGCGGTGACGGTGAAGCCGTTCTGCCGCAGGTCGCCCGTGGGCCGCGCGAGCTCGGCGTCGGCGATCCACCCGGACCAGCGCGCCGCCGCGTCCGGGTCGAGGAGGTCGAGGCCTGCGCGGACGTCGAGCCGCTGCTCGGTCACCGCGACGCGCACGGCCTCCGACCACAGCACGCACGACTCGGCGGCGAGCGGGTCGGTGTGCGTGATCTCCGCGACGGCGCGCGCCGCGCGGGCGGTCGCGTCCCGGTCGTCCAGGGCCACCAGCCCGACGACGCCCGTGCGCATGAGCGCGCCGTTCCCGGCCGTGCGCCCGGTCGCCGCGTGCAGCGCCGCGGACGCCTCGCGCAGGCGCGTCGCGGCGGGTCCGCGCCGGGCGGCGGCGTCGCGCAGCACGGCGGCGGTCTGCGTCCCGACGTCGGTCGCGCCCCCGGTGCGCCACGCCTCGAAGGCGGCGGCGACCTCGTCGAGCGGGGTCGCGCCGAACGCGTCCGGGACGGGGGAGAGCGCGTCGTGGGCGGCCGTGACCCGGGCGACGCACACCGACATCTGGGTGTCGTCGCTCCACTCACCGGGCGCGTACGGGCCGAGGCCACCGCCGCGCATGACCGCGACCGATTCCTGCCGCCCCGGGCCGGGCGGCTGCGCGAACTCGTACGGCACCCCGAGCGCGTCGCCCGCCGCCTGGGCGAGCAGCACGCCCGACGCACGGTCGAGGAGGGAGAAGCCGAGCACGTCGAGCGGTTCGCGGGCAGGCGGGGGCGGCGTCGTCGTCACGGCGTGATCGTGCCACGATGAACGCCATGACCACGACGCCCGACGACCTCGCCGCCCTGATCGCCTCCGTCGAGGCGGACGAGCGCGACCTCGTGCTCCGCACCTTCACGCACGACGACGCCTGGCGCCTCGGCTGCCTGCTGGTCGAGCTCGCGGACGAGCGCGACCTGCCGGTGACGATCGACGTCCGCAAGGGCCCCCAGCAGGTGTTCCACGCCGCGCGCGAGGGCACGACGCCGGACAACGACACCTGGGTCCAGCGCAAGGTGCGGGTGGTCGAGCGGTTCGGGGCGTCGTCGTACCTCGTGGGCCTGCGCGCCCGCGCGAAGGGGACGACGTTCACCGACCAGCACCAGCTCCCGCTGCAGGAGTTCGCCGCCCACGGCGGAGCGTTCCCGGTGCGCGTCGAGGGCGTCGGGATCGTCGGCGTCGTGACCGTGTCCGGGCTCGCCCAGGGCGACGACCACGCGCTGGTCACCGAGGCTCTGCGGTCCTTCCTGGGTCGGGGCGCGTAGCGGTCAGTCCCCGACGAGCGGGACGTCCTCGAACGTGGGCCACGTCGGCGTGACGTTCACGTAGAGCGACGTCAGCGAGTCGTCGAGCGGCCGCGGCAGGTACACCTCGTACCGCGCGGTCTGCCCGACCGCGGTCCGCACGAAGATCGGGTCGCTCTCCAGCTCGCGCGCGCCGCTGCCGCGCACGGGCTCGTAGGAGACGAGCGCGTACGGGTCGACGGCGGACGGGTGCAGCTCGCCCCGGCCCGTGAGGTCGTACACGGAGATCCGGTCCGTGGCACCGTCGACCGGGTCGAGCGGCGTGAGCTGGACGCGGAGCCGCATGACCGGGCCGCGCACGACGATCGGCTCGATCGCGACGCGCACGCGCTCCTCGCGGCCCTCGTCGTTCGGCACGACGACGGTCTTCTCCACGACCGCCTCGCCGTCCTCGACGAGGTCGATCCGGGGTGCGTCGGCGGGGACGTGGTCGGCGTCGACGGGCGCGAGCTCGTGCTCCTCGACCTCGATCCCGCCCTCGCCGGGCGTGGTGCCGGAGTAGCGCAGCTCGACCCGTCGGTTCTGGGCGCGGTCGTCGGCGACGTCGTCGCCGCTCTCGTCGACCTTGAGCTGCGACTCCCCGTGGCCCTGCGCGTCGAACGTGACGTCGGGGCGCACCGCCGCCGCCGCCGCGGCGACCGCCTGGGCGCGACGCTGGGAGAGGTCGAGGTTGTCGGCCTCCTCGCCGACCGAGTCGGTGTGGCCCGCGACGCTCGCGGTCACGCCGTCGGGCAGGTCCGCAGCGACCTCCTGGACGCGCTGCACCGCCGCGTCGGACAGCTCGGCCGAGCCGACGTCGAACAGCACGTCCGTCTCGAGCGTGACGACGACCTCGTCCTCCTCGACCTCGACGTACTCGAAGGACGTGACGGCCCCCTCGGTCTCGAAGGTCGTCGCGACGCCGGGGTCGAAGTGCCGGACGGCCTTGTCGAGCGACTCGCGGTTGGGGGGACCGCCGAGGTCGTCGAGGGTGAGCGCGTCGATGCCGGGGACGTCGGGCGTCGGGTCGGCGCCGGGGTCGTCCTCCGCGGTCGCGGGAGCCGCCGCGGCCGCGAGCAGCGTCGTCGTGACGACGACGGCGGTGAGCGACGTGACCGCGGTGCGGCGCGCGCGGCTCACTCCTCGACCTCGTAGGTCACCGGGACGTCCTCGAACGGGGGCCACGACTCGTGGAGTCGCACGTCGACGGCGACCGGGTCGCCCGCGGGGCGCGGGAACCAGGCCTGGTACAGGAGCGGGCGGCCGTTCACGGTCTTCGCCGCCACCACGTCGGTCGCGAGGTCGGTCCCGCCGGAGGAGATGAGGTCGTACTCGGTGAGCGCGTCCACGTCGACGATCGTCGGGTTGTGGTCGTGCCCGAGCATGTCGTACGCCGAGTGCGCCTCGGGCTTCTCCGCGTCCGCGTCGGCGAAGCGCGGCGTCATGAGCACGCGCAGCTCGACCGTCGAGCCCTCGGCGACGAGCGACACCAGCCCGAGCGAGACCTCGTCCTCGGCGGAGCCGGGGACGGGCAGCCGCGCCTCGAGGACCGGCTGGTACTCCTCCGCGCCGACGGCGACCGGCGTCGGCCCGTCCGCCGACGCGTCGCCGGAGCACGCGGCGAGGGTGAGCGCGAGGGCCACCGCGGTGGCGACGCCGGCCAGGAGCGCGCGGGGGCGTGGGAGGGGCGAGGGCACGGGCAGGCCCGGAGGCGTGGTGCTCGGCATGGCCGGAAGGCTAGCGGACCGGAACGTCCTCGGACCGGCCCGTTCGTGGGGAGAGGTCCCCATCGGGGCAGACGGGCGGGGCCGGTGCCGTCGGGCACCGGCC